>CAYSIR010000007.1:0-36222 GCA_964431105.1 uncultured Leptolyngbya sp.
CTCCGTCAACCCAGCCGCAGAGTCTCAGTCAAGCCGTCAACCGGTGGCAGCTCAGCAACCCCAAACGGCGAGTTAGGCGATCGCCCGTCCACAATTGCCCCCCTTTCTAAAGAGTTCCCTGCGGTTTCGGAGGGGGCTTTTTGATATGAGGCAGGATGGACGCAGGCAATAGAGTTGCGGCAATGTGCCTGGCTCTGCTGCCGAACACGCTAACCGATTCTAAACACTATGATTGAGCATGATGTAATCATTGTCGGTGGTGGACTGGCGGGTTCCCGCGCTGCCGTCGAAATTGCCCGCACCGATCCGTCCCTCAATGTGGCAGTCGTTGCTAAGACCCACCCCATTCGATCGCACTCTGTGGCGGCCCAAGGCGGAATAGCGGCAACTCTGAAAAATGTAGACGATCAAGATTCTTGGGAAGCCCATGCCTTTGATACGGTAAAAGGATCTGACTATTTGGCCGATCAGGATGCGGTTGAAATTCTCACCCGCGAAGCACCCGATGTCGTCATCGACCTAGAACACATGGGAGTGCTGTTTTCTCGGTTGCCGGATGGGCGCATTGCTCAGCGGGCCTTTGGTGGACATACCCATCGTCGGACGTGCTATGCCGCTGACAAGACAGGGCACGCGATTTTGCATGAGCTGGTCGCTAACCTGCGCCGCTATGGGGTTCACATTTACGATGAATGGTACGTCATGCGCCTGATTCTAGAAGATGGTCAGGCTAAAGGGCTGGTGATGTTTCGGTTGGTGGATGGGCATATTGAGGTCATTCGCGCCAAAGCCATTATGTTTGCGACGGGGGGCTACGGCCGCACCTACAACACTACGTCTAATGATTTTGCGTCTACTGGCGATGGGCTGGCGATGGCGGCGATCGCAGGGGTGCCGCTTCAGGATATGGAGTTTGTGCAGTTCCATCCGACGGGTTTGTATCCTGTGGGCGTGCTGATTTCAGAGGCCGTGCGCGGGGAAGGGGCTTACCTGATCAACAGTGAGGGCGATCGCTTCATGGCGACCTATGCCCCCAACAAGATGGAGCTAGCTCCTAGAGATATTACCTCCCGCGCCATTACCTGCGAAATTCGGGCTGGTCGGGGAATCCATTCTGACGGTCGCGCCGGTGGCCCGTTTGTCCATTTGGATCTGCGGCACATGGGCAAGGAAAAAATTATGAGCCGAGTTCCCTTCTGTTGGGAAGAGGCGCATCGCTTGGTGGGCGTCGATGCTGTTGCGCAACCGATTCCGATTCGGCCGACGGTTCATTATTCGATGGGCGGCATTCCGGTGAACACCGATGGGCAGGTGCGGCGCGGTGCGGCGGGGCTGGTTGACGGCTTTTTCTCGGCGGGTGAGACGGCCTGCGTGTCGGTGCATGGGGCGAATCGGTTAGGCAGTAATTCGCTGTTGGAATGCGTGGTCTATGGCCGACGCACAGGAGCCGCGATCGCGCAGTATGTGCAGTCGCGTAAGTTTCCTGATGTGGATGAACGACACTATCTGATTGAGGCGCAGAGCCAGGTGCGATCGCTCATTGAGCAGCAGGGTCGGTTTCGCATTGCGGCCATTCGTCAAGCCTTTCAGGACTGCATGACAGAGCATTGCGGCGTATTTCGCCGTGATGACACCATGCGCCAGGGCCTGGCCAAACTCCAGCACATTCAAGCGCAAGCCCAGCAGATTTATCTAGATGATAAAGGCACGTTGTGGAATACTGAGTTAACTGAGGCGCTGGAACTGCGGAGCTTGCTGGTGGTGGGGCGGATCATTCTGGAATCGGCGCTGCATCGTCAAGAAAGTCGCGGGGCTCACTGCCGCGAGGACTTTCCCGATCGCAATGATGGTGATTTCTTAAAGCATACGCTGGCATATTATTCGCCTGCCGGAGTTGATATTCGCGATCGCCCGGTCGCGATTACCCAATTTGAGCCGAAAGAGCGCAAGTATTAGCGGTGTGACTTGCGAAGTCAGATTCAATACGCTACAACTAGCGTAAATGTTGGCAAGGTTGTAGTAATAGGGGCGATCGCGAGATCTCGTTGATTGAATAGGAGGGGTCGCCAGCTTCTTTTTCACAGCATTGACCCGTTTCGCCAACGTTCAATCCAAACGAACGACTGACAATCTTCAGTCTATGTTGGCTGCTGCCGTGGCCATGTTTGTCTGCGATCGCTCCTACCATGATTTAGAGTCTTCAAGCCATGTCGAACCACTCTACTGCCCGTTCTTCTGTCCTATCTACGACTGACCCCACCGCTGCCGGGTCAGCTTTTTCAGAGGGCTATGCCGATCGCCTCATGGATGAGCTATTTGAGGAAGTTGAAGGCTTGGTGAGGGTGGATGTAGCGCCGGTCTCTCAGCCAGAACCTGCACCTGATGAGCTGGACACAAGCGATCGCTCTGATATAACCGCCGTGTCTGATGCTGTGGAGTTGCAGCCGAGCGCTGCCGAACTGGCCGTGCCCGAATTAGACGAAATGTTGACCGAGCCAGAACCCGAACCCCAGCGAGGATGGCTGCAGTCGCTGATGGTGGCAACGACCGGTGTGGCGATTGTGGTGCTGACGGTGACCAGTGTTGCGCTATATTACAGAACTCAGAACCTCACCCCTGTGCCCTCTCCTAATGCGGCAACTCCAGACCCAGCCACTCTGGAATTTGCAGACTATATGCGGCGATCGCTGAGTGCGATTCATCGCCGTAGCGATCGCCAAGCTGTGGCGGCGGGTGAGCAACCGTCAGAAGACCTGCCGTCCGTTGCGGTATTGGGTACACCGGCCAGTGAGCAAGCCGGAACCGTCCTGGAGCGTGTGTACATTCCGGTTTACCAACCGTCGCAGACGGCAACCACACCTCCAACTGCACCATCCCCAACCCAAGAACCGACCACTCCATCGACCCCGCCTCGTCTAGCGCCTGACCCGACGACTGCCGCTGCGCCAATGCCTCCCCATTTGTTGGTTGGGGTGCTGGAATTGGGCGATCGCTCGGCGGCGCTGTTTGAGATCAATGGGCAGACCCAGCGGGTATATGTGGGTGAAACCATTGGCACTAGCGGCTGGACGCTGGTTTCGGTGGACAATCAAGAAGCGATCGTGCGGCGTAATGGCGATGTGCGATCGATTTATGTAGGGCAGCAGTTTTAGGCGGCGATCGCAACACGGGGCTACGATAGAGAGGCAGCCACTCACCAAACACTATGGGCGTATTTGAAGACTTCAGCCGTTTTCTGGAAACTCGTTTAGAGGAATTTCTGCGAGACAATCCTCACTTAGAGTTGATGGCGATCGAGGAGCAACTCTACGAGCAAGAGGAAGATGTCATTAACCTGTTAGCAGAGTTGCAAGCCCGTGAAAAACGCCTCAAAGATCAGATTTTGGAAACGGCTCAGGATGTCCAGCGTTGGCATGTACGGGTAGAAAAAGCCAAGAAAGCCAATCGTCAAGATTTGATCAAACCAGCAGAAGAACGGGAAGCGGCCCTACTGCGGCAGGGGAATCAGTTTTGGGGACAGATGGAGGCAGTGAAGCACCGCATTCAGCAAGCGATCGCCCTGCAAGCGCAAATCCAGCAGCGCCGCCGAGAAGTGAAAGCTAAAATTGCTGAAGCTGAAGCCGCCCGCGCCCAAGCCGATGCTCAAGCTTGGCAAACTACCGGATGGAATGAGGGGCGATCGTATCAGTTCCAACAAGGTCAAGACCCGCTCGAAGCTAAATTTCAAAAGTGGGAACTAGACGACGAGCTAGAAAATTTGAAGCGTCGGCGCTAAGTGTCATTCAGGCAACTGCTGGCTCCAGCATCCGAAGGGTAGCGGCATCAGCATCAATCTCCACATTCAGACCAATCGGCAGCGTCATCAGCGGTTCCATGTGCCCGATCGCAGCACCGTAGTAGGCTGGAATGCCCCGTGCTGCCATGTGATCCCACACTACTTCTTCCAATGTTAGCGATCCGTAGTCGGCATCGGGGCCGCAGCGGGTGCATTGCCCAAACACAAAACCCGCTAGGGTATCAAACACGCCTGCCAGCGCTAACTGCGTCATCATGCGATCGACACGATAAATGCTCTCACCCACGTCTTCCAAAAATAGAATAGCGCCATCTAGATTAGGCACATAGGGCGAGCCAACAATTCCAGACAGCACCGAGAGATTGCCACCTACCAAACGCCCCTGCGCCCGTCCTGTCGTGATGGTTTGGGTGCGATACTCCACCTGCATGAGGCGATCGCTATCTCCAGGATGCACCGGATTGGCAAAGGTGAGTTGCTCTCCCCGAAACAGCACTTGCCGAAACATCTCTGATTCTTGCGATCGCCACGCCGAGCGACCATTGGGCCCATGAAACGTGACCAAATTGGTCTGCGCCGTAATGCCCATCAGCAGCGCCGTGATATCGCTAAAGCCCACAATAATTTTAGGATTTTGGCGAATTGTCTCATAATCCAGGTGCGGCAACACCCGACTACTGCCCCATCCGCCTTGAATCGGAATCAGCGCCTTGATAGCCGGATCGGCAAAAAAGCGGTTGATGTCGGCGGCCCGGTCTTCATCCTGTCCGGCCAGGTAGCCATACCGATCGAATAAATGCTCACCTAGCACTGGCTCCAAGCCCAATCCACGAACCGCATCCAGCGCTACATCAGTTTCTTCTCGGATAAAGGCAGCCGTGGCCGGACTAATGATCCCCACCCCATCCCCAACGGACAGCCGAGGTGGTTTGATGCGATCGCGCTCCGATGCCCAACTGCGCCCCCAGGATTGTTTGCAGGTGATCCAAGGTGCGATCGCCGCCGAGGTAGCCAGCGCCCCATACTTTAGAAATTGCCGCCGATCCATCACTGCCGGTTCCTATCACCACTTTTTCTAATCGCTCTTCTCCTCAGAATAAACCTGAGTGCATCCCCTGCAATCAGTGGGCAACGTCTACACCACCCAAAATCCTGACGTGAATATCACTACCCGATCATCAACTGAAGGCGATCGCGCAATCATTATCGCAGAAGGCGCAGAATAACAGAACCTACAGCCAGAACGGTTGTGAACTCGCCTTCAAAATCCTTGAAATACTCGCTATGTCAGGATTGCAGTGATATTGATCTGAAATCCTTGAAACCCCTGTTGTTTGGGGCCTGCGATAATTTTCGGCATGAGGACTACAAACCTGACAGGCTCCTCGATTTTCTCTGCTATTTCCTAACCCGTCCACCGAATAATGAAGCCCTGCGCTCAGAAAAGAGTGCAACAGCCACCGTCGCCTATGCTACCTTAGAAAAGTTGTCTAAAAATCGCACACCCAAAATTTCGGGTGTTTCGCACATTGCGAAATGCGCTTGGGTGGAGGATAAACCCGAAAGGAGCTAAAAAATATGCCCGTTGTATCTTTGGCCGAACTCCTAGAGTCCGGCGTTCATTTTGGCCATCAAACTCGTCGCTGGAACCCCAAGATGTCGCCGTACATCTACACCTCACGAAATGGGGTTCATATCATTGACTTGGTGCAAACCGCGCAGTTGATTGAAGAAGCCTTCAGCACCGTGCGCGACGCATCTGAGCAAGGCAAAAAAGTGTTATTTGTTGGAACCAAGCGCCAAGCCGCTGGCATTGTAGCTCAAGAGGCTGACCGTTGCGGTGCCTACTATGTGAATCAGCGCTGGCTGGGCGGAATGCTCACCAACTGGGCAACTATCAAAACTCGTGTTGAACGCCTGAAAGAATTAGAGCGCCGCGAAGAGAGCGGTGCGCTGGATCTCTTGCCCAAAAAAGAAGCGTCCGTTCTGCGCCGAGAATTGGAAAAATTAAGAAAATATCTCGGCGGCATCAAAACCATGCGAAAGCTGCCAGACATGGTCTTGATTGTGGATCACCGTCGAGAATATAACGCGGTTCAGGAATGCCAAAAGTTGGGCATTCCCATCATTGCCTTGCTAGATACGAATTGCGATCCGGATGTGGTAGATATTCCAATTCCTGCCAACGATGATGCGATTCGCTCGATTAAACTCATTGTGGGTAAGCTGGCCGATGCCATTTACGAAGGTCATCACGGCCAGCCGCAAGTTGACTATGATGACTACGACGACTACGACGGTGCTGAAGACGACTACGATGATAGCGATTTCTCCGATGATGATGACGATGATTCTAGCAATGGCTAGCATTGCGTTTTCCCATCGGTCTGATGACAGTGTCGGTACTGCGGTAGATTGGTCTAGTGATGGATCGAATAGCAGCGTGCTGACTGTTGATATAAGTAGACGTAGGATTTAGGCACAATGGCGGAGATATCAGCAAAATTAGTGAAAGAACTGCGCGATAAAACTGGCGCAGGCATGATGGATTGCAAGAAGGCCCTGAAGGAAACCGATGGCGATATTACCAAGGCGGGTGAATGGCTGCGCCAGAAGGGGATTTCGTCGGCGGAGAAAAAATCTGGCAAAGTGGCGGCTGAAGGGCTAGTGGATAGCTACATCCATACTGGTGGGCGCATTGGGGTTTTGGTTGAGGTCAACTGCCAAACCGACTTTGTGGCTCGCAATGAAGAGTTTCAGGCGTTAGTCCGTAATATTGCGATGCAGATCGCTGCTTGTCCCAATGTTGAGTATGTTCGCACGGACGACATTCCCAAAGAGTTTGCCGAAAAGGAAAAGGCGATCGAAATGGGGCGGGATGATCTTGCTAGCAAGCCAGAAAATATCCGCGAAAAAATTGTGACGGGTCGGATTGAGAAGCGGCTAAAAGAAGTGTCGTTGATGGATCAGCCTTATATCAAGGATCAAAGTATTACTGTTCAAGACTTGGTGACTCAAAACGTGGCAACGCTGGGTGAAAATATCCAAGTTCGTCGCTTTGTCCGCTTTGTCTTGGGTGAGGGTATCGACAAGGAAGAAGCGGATTTTGCGGCTGAGGTGGCTGCCCAAACGCAAGCCAAAACAGATACACCCCCTGCTCCAGCTCCTGAAGAACCCAAGGTTGAAGAACCCAAGGTTGAAGAACCCAAGGTTGAAGAACCCAAAAGTGAATCAAAGCCTGCCAAGAAAGGCAAGGGTAAGAAGAAGAAATAGAGGTTTGGTCGTCAGCGTTGATGGATGATGGATTTAGGGTCTGTCTTGCGTCATTGGGACAAATAGTCTTCTAAAATTCCCCTGTATCGCTAGGGCACGTATTGCGAGAAGCAGAGCGAGCCTTGATGTTGCAGGGGTCTTTGTGTTGAGCTGGTTTCCTGAATGATGAATGGTGGCGTTCGGTATCCCGCCTTGAGATGACGCAGCGAGCCGTCACTGAAATCGATATGATGAAAAGAAGTGTTGAATTGGTTGACACTCATGTTCTCTGTTGTAGGAGCGTTGCGTGAAGTCCATGCTCGTCAAGGCTAAGAATCGGAAACTCGCTATTGTTCTGGCGTTTGCGGGGACGGTTGCTCCGGTGTCGGGATTGCATAAGTTCTATCTAGGGCAGCATTTCTGGGGCATTCTTTATTTGCTGCTGTCGTGGACGCCGATTCCGAGGGTGGCAAGTGCGATCGAGGGGGTATGGTATCTCTCGCAGCATCCGCAGGAGTTTGATCTAAATTTCAACACTGGGTTATCCAATGCTTCAACCGTTTCATCGACAGAGCCTGTTGTGAATCCTGAGCAAGTTGGCGCGATCGCTGAATCGTTGCGACATCTCGATCAACTGCGCCAAGATGGACTCATTTCAGAATATGAGTTTGAGCAAAAACGCCGACAGTTGCTCGATCGCATTTCGTAAAAGGGATATTTTTGCAGAAGGGAACACTATGTCCAAGCGATCGCCCTGGAAAACTGCTCTTCACCGCATTGGGCATCAACTCAGGTCTACTGTTAATGTCCAGGTGCAACCGCTGCGATCGCGCCTCCTCAATGATCCCTACTATCGCTTTCAGACGTTAGATGAGATAAAGCTGGCAGCGGAGCTGGGTCTTTCAATTGATGTTAACCAGGCCACGATGGATGATTGGCTGCGCTTGCCTGGCATTTCGATTCACCAAGCGCGATCGCTCGTTGCCTTGCAGCATGCTGGCGTTCAGTTTCATGCATTAGAAGATGTGGCAGCGGCTCTTAGTCTTCCGGTGCAGCAATTGCA
The DNA here is from genome assembly GCA_964431105.1 of uncultured Leptolyngbya sp. Taxonomy (GTDB): domain Bacteria; phylum Cyanobacteriota; class Cyanobacteriia; order RECH01; family RECH01; genus RECH01. The sequence goes on from CAYSIR010000007.1 coordinate 8,112, forward strand.
AGGGTTTGCGCCGATATTAAAATTCTGTTATTACGATCGCCAGAGTCCCTGTGTGGTTCAAACGGTGCCAATCAACACGGCTTCAGTGGAGCAATTAACTCGGATTCCGGCGGTGGATTTATTCCTGGCTAGGGCAATTGTTGAACAGCGCCAGCGCGATGGACGGTTCCAAAGTATGGCGGATGTTCAGCAACGCCTAAACCTCTCAACTGAATTAATCAGTGCGCTAATGCATTACGTGACGATTGTTTAGGTTGCGTCAGTCTCTTGGGCAACGTCTGTGTCCCTAGGCTGAAAGGTCAGGAGCCGGTAATTGGGGCGCTTGGATAATTCCAATGCGATCGAGCGGCCAAAAGCAAAACACAGCGCGGCCGAGGATATTTTGTTCGGGCAAGATGCCCCACACATGGGAATCAAAGCTGAAATTGCGATTATCGCCCAGTAGGAAGACGGAATGATCGGGAACAGTTAGTGGTTCGAGCGTGTAGCTAGGCGGATCAGCAATGTAAGGTTCATCGAGTGGGATTCCGTCCACATAAACTTGACCGTCCTGCACATGAACAGTTTGCCCTGGCCCGGCAATCAAGCGCTTAATAAAGACCTGGCGACGATCATAGCCTTGCTCTTGGAGTTGATCAGGGGGTACGAATACTACGATCTCTCCAGGCTGCGGGGAATGGATGAGATAGGAAATTTTTTCGATGACGAGGCGATCGCCAATTTGTAGCGTGGGCACCATCGAATCGGATGGAATGTATCTCGGCTCTGCAATAAACAATCGCACCAGTAGGGCTAGGGCGATCGCCACCAAAATAGTGCGCCAGGTGTCTAGTTTCTCGTCCGGATGACTGGCGGGGGGCTGCCCGTCGGTTGCATCGTCGGATGGTATGGGCGGCGACTCAGGCGATGCCTCGGTAGGGCTTGATGCAGAGACATCAGACTCAGCATTTGTGACCTCAGCATCCGTTACCTCAACATTAACTGCCTCAACATCAATGGCATCTTGATTGCTATGAGAATCATACTTTGTCATAGGGAAACCGTCTCTCAGCCGTTGTTCAGTTGTCTATGACTCTTGTAAGTTGAGTAATATGCCATATCTGGGAATGGTGGCAGAGCTACTCCAAAAATGGCTTGGCACCTGAACCGGAGTTGAGCCATTGAACAGGCCTAGCCATTCAATCTGAGCCGGCACATCTCCCGCAGCGGCGAATGCTCTGGGTTGGCCATCTGCCATCTCAATCTATCCATTTAGAAATTAGATTAGAAATGACCCATAAAAGCCGGTGCCCTGCTGACCGCTAGCGCTATTGTGGCGCGATCGCCTGAGATGGAACACCGCTGTCCGCTGCAATCTGCTCAGACAAAATGTCTAAGGCTGATGTGTACTGAGGGTCGTCAATTGTGCCAATGCGATCGCGGTTACTGAACAACTCTTCAATCTGAGCATCAGAGAGTTCACTGATAACGTCTGGCTCAATGCCCTCTTGGTTAATATCCCGTCCGCTCGGAGTTAGGTATTTAGCGACCGTAATGGCCAAACCCGAACCGTCTCCCAACCCGCGCACTGACTGAACTAGCCCCTTACCGAAGGTCTGAGTTCCAACCAGGGTAGCGCGGCTGTTATCTTGCAATGCTCCCGATAAAATTTCGCTGGCGCTAGCTGAACCGCCATTGACTAGAACCACCATCGGACGTTGGGTCAGGGCTGTGCCGTTGGCAACCTCTCGTTCAGCCACCCCTTGACGATTCACCGTTGAGACAATCGTGCCTTCTTCCAACCACATTCGAGCAATCTCGATGCTGGAATACAGCAGCCCGCCTGGGTTCGATCGCAAATCTAGAATATATCCTGCAACACCTTGCGCTTCTAGGTCTTCGATCGCCTCTTCCATTTCTTCCGAAGCATTGGCACTGAACTGAGTGAGACGGATATAACCCACACCGCCAAACTCGGTGTCCCGATAGGAATAACGAACGGGGCGAATTTCGATCAAATCACGACGGAGCAGAAAATCAATCTCCTGCTCGCCGCGCTGAATCGTCAGCGTGACTTCTGAACCAATGGGGCCACGGATGAGAGACACGGCATCATTAACATCCATGCCCTCGGTGCTTTGCCCGTCAATTTTGGTGATAATATCTTGCGCTAGAATGCCCGCTTCAGCAGCAGGAGTATCTTCAATGGGGGAAACAACGATGAGCTTATCCGTTTCATCATCTTGAGTAAGCTGAATGCCAACGCCGGTCAATTCACCAGATGTATCGATTTGCATATCCCGGAACTCATCGGGATCCATGAAGCGAGTGTAAGGATCATCTAATTCACCCAGCATTTCACGGATGGCAACATAGGCCGACTCGCGATCGGAATAGGAACGATTGAGATAATCTTGGCGAACGGCCCGCCAGTCCACTTGGTTGAAGGTCGCATCGACATAAGTGCGATCGATGAGTTGCCAGACCTCGTCAATCAATTCTTTCGGACTATCTTGAAAGAAGGCTTGCCCTGTCGATAGTTGCAACCCGGCTCCGGTCAGGGTTACAGCCGTCACTGCTACAGCCGTAGTACCAAGGACAAGTACGCGCTTCGTAATAGCCATGTTTCAATTCCGATGAAGAGATGAGTGGGCAATGCGCCCAATTTAACACACCCAAGATGAGAACAGGCTGAACGCCGCACTAGATTCACGCATCTGGCCTGATCGGTGATGCGATCGCTCTGCCATCCTAGACGTATGACGGTAACAATCCCTGAAACTGCTTACGGATCAACCCAGCGCCCATCCGCTTTAATAAGCTGAATTAGCTCCCTCACACCCTCTTCTTCCGGAACTCGTTTAATTTCTTCACGCCCCCGATACAGAGCAATGTAGCCTGCTTGCTTGCCGACATATCCGTAGTCTGCATCTGCCATTTCGCCAGGGCCATTCACAATGCACCCCATCACCGCAATGTCTAGCCCGGTCAAATGGCTGGTGGCACTACGAACTTTGTCTAGCACCTCTTCTAGGTTAAACAACGTCCGTCCACAGGATGGACAAGCTACATATTCCACCATCGTTTTGCGAAGCCCCAAGGCTTGCAGAATGCTGTAGCAGACGGGAATCTCCTTTTCGGGCGCTTCAGTCAAGGATACGCGAATGGTGTCGCCGATGCCATCGGCAAGGAGCGTTGCGATTCCAGCCGTAGATTTAATCCGTCCATACTCACCGTCGCCGGCTTCCGTCACGCCTAGGTGCAGCGGATAATCCATGCCCAGTTCATCCATGCGCCGAACCATCAGCCGGTAGGCCGATAGCATAACGGGCACGCGAGAGGCTTTCAGAGAAATGATGAGATTGCGGAAATCAAGGGACTCACAGATGCGGATAAATTCTAGGGCGGATTCCACCATCCCTTCAGGGGTATCGCCATAGGTGAAGAGCATTCGTTCAGCCAGCGAGCCGTGGTTTACGCCGATTCGCATTGCCTTACCCTGGTCGCGGAGGGAAATGACTAGGGGTTCTAGGGTAGCGCGGATTTTGTCCCCAATTTCATCAAACTCCGATTGGCTGTATTCGGTGCGATCGCTCTTCGGCTTTTCAAAGACATACAGCCCTGGATTAATCCGGACTTTGTCAACGTGCTTGGCCACCTCTAGGGCAATCTTCATCCCGTTGTGATGGACATCTGCGACCAGAGGAACCCGCTGATAGGTGGATTCTAAAGTTTGACGGATCTCAGCAAGCGCTTTGGCATGGGCCATGCTAGGCACGGTGACGCGAACAATCTCGCAGCCAATTTCGTGAAGCCGCCGGATGCCTGCTACTGCGCCCTTGATGTCAAGGGTATCTTCGTTGATCATGGACTGCACTACGACCGGATGACCGCCGCCAATCGTGACATCGCCGACCCGTACAGGGCGAGTCTTACGGCGATGAATGACTGTATCGAGGGTGGTATCGGTTGGGGTCGGTGCGGTAGGCAAAGTTTGCATGAGTGAATTACCGAGATGCCAGTAAACGATGCTGAGCTGAAGGGATCAAAGAGTCGCGTGGAAGCAGTTTCGGAACCTAGCGATCGCCCATCAATTAAACTGTCTGAATTGGAATGATCAAGTAAGGAGCATCTCGCAGGGTCATTACTGCCCTTTCTTCAGATTGCCACAGTTAGGTTAATTTTTGGCAAATAATCTCAGCGCTGTGCGGCTCAGCGGCAGCGCTCAGACGATGGATGCTTCATCCGTGGACTGAGGGGCGATCGCTGCCAAGACGCGGTGACGTTGATGGCATTCCAGCCGTCTAAACCAGCCGTCTAAAGTTTAGAAATAACCCCTGCCATCTTAAAATCATTTTCCGTCAGTCCGCCAGCATCATGGGACGTCAGCGCCACCGTGACTTTATTGTAGGAAATCATCAGATCAGGGTGATGCCCGGCCGACTCAGCCGGTTCAACCAAGCGGTTCACAAAGTCAATCGCCGCTACAAAGTCTTTGAAAGTGCGCTGACATTGAATCTGCTTACCGTCTAGTGTCCATCCATCCAATTGCTGAAGCTGTTGCTGAATCTCAGTGTCATTAAGTAGTTGAGCCATGGTAAACCTTGTGGTTGTTTAGGATAGGCGATCGCGTTTTCTTATCCCTACGCTATCGGGTTTATGAACTTTCTATCAAGCCTAAACCCGCTGTATTTCCCTATATCTACCTATGGGCATATCCTATCCACTGGAATTCAGCAGATTCCATCCCATGCGTCCTAAACGGGGAGCGGGTCGGCGGAATGGAGGAGTCCCTGAATGCCAGTTTCTTCCTAAAATTGAGGAAAACTTGAGGACGTCGAGCGGCGCAAATCCAGCATTTTAGGGCACAACCGAGAGGTGAGAATTGAGTAGACAGCACCATGACAATACTGTGACGATATTGTAATTTTTGGCAACAAAACTTAAAGCCCAAAATGCTCGGAGACGGCTGAACCAGTAGTAGGCTGTAGACATTGCGCGTCCCGACTTGACATCGATCTGATTTGTCGCAAATGTCAATAGTGTCAATCTACAATATGGGACACGGCTAGCCCTTTTACCAAATGGCGCGGGAATGCTCCGTCCATTATTCATGTAATTTGAAAGGAAAACGCTCATGGTTCAACGTGGTTCTAAGGTTCGTATCCTTCGTAAAGAGTCGTATTGGTATAGAGATGTCGGGACCGTTGCGTCTGTGGATCAAAGCGGCATTAAATATCCCGTTATCGTTCGTTTTGACAAAGTAAATTACACCGGCTACAGCGGTTCTGCGGGCGGTGTGAATACCAACAATTTTGGTTTGGATGAAGTCGAAGAAGTGGCTCCACCTGCCAAGAAAAAGTAGGGATCTTACGGTGAAAAACTCGCTAAACTAGAGCGTACTCTTTTAGTGTTTAATGTTTCGCTGTGCCCGAATTACCAGAAGTTGAAACGGTTTGTCGGGGCTTAAATCAGGCTACCCTCAACCAACCCATTGTGGGTGGAGATGTGTTGCTCGATCGCACCATCGGCCACCCACTTCTTATTGAAGACTTTTTGGAGGGTGTGCGCGGGTGGGCGATCGCACGGTGGCAGCGCCGGGGTAAGTATCTCTTGGCAACCTGTCGGCATCCACGCCAGACCCAATCGGCTGTGCTAGGAGTGCATCTGCGCATGACAGGGCAACTCCTGTGGGTCTCTCCCGATGCAGCGCTTGAAAAGCATTGTCGCGTGCGCTTATTTTTTGAAGGCGATCGCGAACTCCGGTTTGTGGATCAGCGCACCTTTGGTCGGGTGTGGTGGATACCGCCGGGCATCTTGCCGGAGCAGGCTATGTCGGGGTTGACGCGCCTCGGCCCGGAGCCATTTTCGCCAGAGTTTTCGCTGCAATATGTGAAAAAGTGGTTGGGCGATCGCCAGCGTCCAATCAAAAATGCGCTGCTCGATCAGCAGTTTGTGGCGGGGGTTGGCAACATCTACGCGGATGAGGCGCTGTTTTTGAGTGGGATTCATCCTCAAACGATCTGTGCCTGCCTAAGCCCAACGCAGGTCAAAGTTTTGCGGATCAATATCCAGACGGTTTTGCAGGCAGGTATTGAATCTGGCGGCACTACTATCAGCACGTTTCGAGATTTGCAGGGCGTGAACGGTAACTATGGCGGGGTCGCCTGGGTTTACGGCCGAGATGGCGATCGCTGTCGCATTTGCGGTACCGTCATCGAACGGTTGAAACTGGCCGGGCGATCGGCCCACTTCTGCCCGCGTTGCCAACCGCCGAGCTAAGACGGCGGCAGAGCGCCCATGCTGGGTAGTGATTGGGTGTGGCTGTTTCAGTGCGGCGGGCGTAGTCGGGATACGGATCGCAGACGGTGGCTTGGTAGCGTATAGTTTGAATCGGGTTGTTGATCGGAGGAATCCACCTTTTCCCTGGCTGCTCTGAAGGGCAGCGACTTCTGTGCATAGCGCTAAGCCGAAAGTTTAGGGGTTTTTTGTGGGACGGCTAAGCGGTTCTACCAAACATTCCATGTCCTCAACACAACGGCTAACGCCATGAAGGATTGTGTCTGTGGGAGGGAGGTCATGCGCGGTGGCGGGGTTGGTGGGGTTGCTGTGATGCAATCGCGGTTCTCAGTTTTGCCCTGATCAGAGGGCGGTTATTGATACACGACTATGACAAGTTCTCGCCTTACTGTTCTATTGATGAGTGCAGCGATCGCACTATTTGCGGTTGCGTGCGAGAATCAGGCTACTATCCTCAGCCGGATGATTAACATCGGCACACGTCCATCAACGGACGCAGCCGCAGAGCCAAGCGCTCAGTCCTTGCCTAGGGAGCGCGATCGCCCTGCCACAAAGTTGACCATTATCAGGCTGGATGGTCAGCAAGCCGAAGTCGAGCTAGAACTCTTCAACCCAATTGGCTTTCCCCTCACGTTTTATACGCCGGTTGGGGTTTTCACCCGCGAACTGCAATCCTCTGCGGGGGGCTTGAGGGCACAATTGTCCTATCAGTCAGACGCTACGGCATTCACTGACCCGCCGAGGCAGACCTATGTAAGTATGACTATTCTTGATGAGGAGTTGACCATTGATGAACTACGCGATCGCATTGTGGGCGAGACGGGGCTGATGGTGCGTCAACAATGGCAGATGGTGGATCGAACCCGTGTGCTGACCTATAGTTGGGCGATCGAACGCATTGATTTCCAATCGACGGTGGCGGGTCAGGTGTACTTGGGGTCAATTGTGCTAGGCGATCGCGATGGACAGTTGTTCTATACTGTGACTCATTATCCTCAAGCCCTCAGGCAAGAATTTTTACCCCTCGCGTCCCTAATTCTTGAAACCATTGAACATCGACAGCTCAGTCCCTAACTCTGACTGGACGACTGGGCATGAATGTGGTGCAGCAGGCAGGTTAGCACCGCTGTTAGGGTATTAAGCTGGTGCTGTAGGGCACGCTGACGATCGCGGAGATGGCAGTGCTGATGGTAACGGGCGATCGCTTGGCGCATGGGGGCGACCTGATTCAGCGGACAGGGGCGAGACAAAATTCGACCGGTTTCATGAACCGAACAGAGGCGATACTGGGGCGATCCGTCTGGGGCATGTTCGGCTTCTAGCCAGCCTTTAAAAACTGGGTCTTCCCCTTGCTGGGCCTGAAGCTGCTCTAATTCCTGTTGCCAGGCTTGGGCGATCGCTGTCACGTCTTGCAATAGCTTGAAAATGGGGAGGCCTTCTGAACCTCGCTGAGAAGCCGGACGAACGGGTGAAAGCGCGGCGGCATTGTCGGGGGACGGCTGGGGCGGCGCTGACTGAGTTGGGCGCGATCGCGGCGGGGCGGCAGGGGCGATCGCGGCTTGCGGCATGTCGTTGGATGGCGGCGTTTCTACCAATGAGGCAGAATTGGCGATCGCCTGAGTAATTTTGTCAAGAATGAGGTCTTTAGGCGAGGGTTTGTTCTCGCTGAGGGTGAAGGATAGTGTCTCTGGGGTGATGGCGGGTTGCGGTGATGGGGCGGCTGGTCGCGGTGAAGCGTGAGCTGGCAGCGGATCGGCCGGCAGGGGATCGGTCAGATCCGGCAACTCCTGCAAATCCTGAATCGCTGCTGTTGGGGGGCGCAGCGGAGCCGTCGCTGCTAGTGCGGCCTCGGCCTCAATGTCCATGCGATCGAGGGCGGACAAGATTTCGCCAATCCGCCGCAGTTGAGGGGATGGAGATTGGGCTAGCCTGCTCAGTTCATCATCCAGTTCATCATCGGAATCAATGCCCAACACGCGATCGAGAATGCGGTCAGCTAGGTCTTGAATGACGCTCAGCATGGGTCAGTACGGTGAAGAGAAGCCTTGGATAAGCATACGAGCGATCGCAGGTTGTTGCCAACAGGGTAGAGCCGAACGCCAAGACCCAAAATGAGCGATCGCGCAGGTCTCCCCATACCTGTCCTACACCCCTGTCCAAAAAACGGGTTCTTAAAAAAGCAGATGCCAAAAATTAGTGTTGTTACCGGGCCATCACGGTCAGGAAAAAGTGAATGGGCTGAACAGTTAGCGATGCGATCGCCCAATTTTGTCACCTACGTGGCGACCGCGCAAGTGGATCTCACAGATGTGGAATGGCAAACCCGTATCCTTCAACATCAGCAGCGCCGTCCTGCCGATTGGCGATCGCTCCATGTGCCCGTTAATCTATCCAGCGTTGTTCGGGCGGCAGCGGACTCTGAGGTGTTGCTGATTGATTCCTTGGGCACTTGGTTAGCTAATCTGCTGGATCTGTCAGATGACGACTGGCGATCGCAACAAGACGACTTTTATAACAGCTTGCAGACCACGCTGGCGGAGGTGATTTTGGTGGTGGAAGAGGTGGGCTGGGGCGTGGTTCCGCCCTACCCGATGGGACGTACCTTTCGCGATCGCCTGGGTAGCCTAACTCGGCAAATCAGCGCGATCGCAGATGCGACCTATCTAGTGACAGCGGGCTATGTCCTAGATTTACATCGTCTTGGATTTCATCTGGATCGGTTTCAGGATACGTCCAACTCCTAACCGGGTCGCCGTCTGTCGTCTTAGTTTATTTCAATAATAGTTTATTTCAATAAAAGTCATGCGATCGCAGGATGGCAGAAAATACAGCGATCGCTACTGCCTCGTCTTTGAATCCTATGAATGCGTTGTTGACGTAGTGAATGTGATCAAATAGTCCGATCATCCATCAGCATTTACATCAAGACTAACTGAAAGGCAGAAGACGATTTTTGGTAAAAAACACTATAATTGAACCAATTCATTGAAAAATGCGCCATGTCTGCACTGCTGCCTCACCCCTCAACCTATGGCGTACTCACCGATCTATACCAACTGACGATGTCAGCCTGCTATGTCGGTGAATCGTTGCATCAGCGTCCGGCTAGCTTTGAACTCTTTGCGCGGCGCTTACCAGAGGGCTTCGGCTATCTGATTGCCGCCGGGCTGGAGCAAGCGTTGGACTATCTGGCGCACTTCTCCTTTACCGAAGACCAGGTTTGCGCCCTGCAATCCACTGGCATTTTTGCCCATGCCCCCGATCGCTTTTGGCAAGTGTTGATCGATGCCCGGTTTACAGGAGATGTGTGGGCTGTCCCAGAAGGAACAGCGGTGTTTGCTAATGAGCCGCTGCTGCGGGTGGATGCACCTCTGTGGCAGGCGCAGGTGGTGGAAACCTATTTACTGAATACGCTGAACTATCAAACCCTGATTGCCACGCGCAGTGCCCGAATGCGGGATGTCGTGGGCGATGAGGCGGCACTGCTAGAATTTGGAACCCGCCGCGCTTTTAGCCCCCAAGGGGCGCTGTGGGCAGCACGGGCTGCGATCGCTGGCGGCATGGATGCTACCTCAAATGTGCTGGCGGCGCTGCAACTAAAGCGCAACCCAGCCGGTACGATGGCGCATTCGTTGGTGATGGCATTATCGGCGCTGGAGGATAGTGAAGATGTTGCCTTTGAAACGTTCCAGCGTTATTTTCCCGATACGGTGCTGTTGATTGACACCTACGATGCGATCGCGGCTGCCCAGCGATTGGCGCAGCAGGTGGCCGCTGGGAAAACGCAAGTATCCGGCATCCGGCTGGATTCAGGAGATTTGGCTAGCCAATCCCGACAGGTGCGATCGCTGCTGCCCAACGCCAAAATTGTGGTCAGCGGCGACCTAGATGAATACGAACTAGAACGCCTAGCAGCCGACAGCGCCCCCATCAATGCCTACGGCATCGGCACCAGGCTCGTGACCGGTGCGCCCGTAAACGGGGTCTACAAACTGGTCGAAATTGACGGCATTCCTACAATGAAACAATCCTCTAGCAAAGTGACCTATCCCGGTCGCAAGCAAATTTTTCGCACCGTGGAGAAAGGGCGTTGGGTTCAAGACGTATTGGGGCTGATGTCGGACGGGCCGGGAGCAGGTGAAATGCCCCTGCTGCGGCCGGTGGTCAAGGCTGGGGTGCGGGTCGCTGCGCCAGAACCCCTAGATGCGATCGCCAATCGGACTCGTCAATCAGTGCAGTGTCTGCCGCCAGACTGTCGGCAGGTGCGAGCCGCTACCGCCCCGCTGCCAGCCATTTCTAAAGATTTGCAAGACCTAACACAAAACACAATCGCTAAGCTTCAGACCGTCTATACTAATCAAACTCTTTGAATGAGTCTTCATTCACCTGCGGGTAGTGGTATTCATGTGAGGATTTTGGATGGTGTGGACAACGCCCAAAATCTTTACCAATAGAGGACTACCCACCTGCGATCGCCCAGGGCTGCCAGTCAGCCATTGGGGGATTGCCTCAACCCGTTTCCTGTTGTCCTTTCAGTCATCCCATTGAGTCTCGTTCTATGATGAACATTGCCCTATTTGGCACCAGTGCCGATCCACCGACTGCCGGACACCAGCGAGTTCTGAACTGGTTGTCCCAGCGGTTTGACTGGGTCGCTGTCTGGGCATCTGATAATCCATTTAAGCAGCACCAAACTCCCCTCGAACACCGTTCGGCCATGCTGCGGCTGATGATCGCTGATATTCATCCCCTGCGGCACAACATTGGCTACTACCCTGACCTCAGCAGCCCGCGTGCCCTAGTGACGGTGCAGCGGGCTGAAGACTGGTGGCCGGACTCCCAGCTATTTTTAGTGATTGGCTCTGACTTGGTTGAACAATTGCCCCGGTGGTATCGCGTTGATGAACTCTTCGCCAAGGTGAAATTACTGGTGATGCCGCGCCCTGGGTATCCTCTCAATCAGGACGCGATCGCCCGCCTGCGCCAGATGGGGGCAGCCGTTGCGATCGCCCAAGTCAGCGACCTACCAGACGTATCCTCAACGACCTATCGTGAAGTGGGAGACTCGACAGTGCTGACCCCCCCCATTGAAGACTACATTCATCGGGAGCAGTTGTACGAATGTCAGAACGGAGCCCAAAACAGCCTGCCTGCCCGGTGATGCCTCTTGCCGACTTCAAGGTAGGGGTGGATAACGTCATCTTTTCAGTCGATACGGATCAAAATCGGCTGTTGGTTTTGTTAGTCATGCGTCGCGGTGTGCCGTTTCTCGGCGAGTGGAGTTTGCCAGGAACCCTAGTACGGCAAGGAGAGACGCTTGAAGATGCGGCCTATCGGGTATTGTCTGAAAAAATTCGGGTAGAAAATCTTTACCTAGAGCAGTTGTACACCTTTGGCGGCCCGGAGCGCGATCCCCGCGAACATGAGGAGGGCGATGGGGTGCGTTACCTGTCGGTGAGTTACTTTGCCCTGGTGCGGTTTGCAGAAGCCGAGCTGATTGCGGACGGCGTGACGGGCATTGCGTGGTATCCCTTGGAGCAGGTTCCGAATTTGGCCTTCGATCATCAGCAAATTTTGGCCTACGGGTATCGCCGCCTGCGCAACAAGCTGGAATATAGCCCGGTGGCATTTGACGTACTGCCAGAGATGTTTACGCTTAACGACTTGTATCAGCTTTACACTACTATTCTGGGTGATAACTTTGCCGATTATTCCAATTTTCGGACGCGCCTGCTCAAGCTCGGCATTTTGAGCGATACGGGACTGAAAAACTCGCGGGGGGCGGGTCGTCCGGCTAGCCTCTACCGCTTTGATGCCGATGCGTTTTTGCCGCTGAAAGACAAACCGCTGGTGTTTGTGTAATGCAGTCCTGGCGATTACTAATCACTTGCAATACGAACCACTTGCAACACCCCTGCTATGACCACGATACCCATCGCGATCGCTCAGCTCAATCCCACCATTGGTCATCTGTCGGGCAATGCTCAACAGATTTTGGAGGCTGCCCGCGCTGCCGTTGACCAGGGCGCACAGGTTTTGTTAACGCCGGAACTCTCGCTCTGTGGCTATCCGCCCAGGGATTTGTTGATGCAGCCTCGGTTTATCGAAGCGATGGACGAGATGCTACACCAGCTTGCTGCCGACTTACCTACTGGACTGACGGCACTGGTGGGGCTGGCCACCGTCAATGGGCGATCGCATCAGGGCGAAAAACCCTTGTTCAACAGCATGGCGCTGCTACAACAGGGGCAGGTACGGCAACGTTTTCATAAGCGATTGTTGCCCACCTACGATGTGTTCGATGAAGATCGCTACTTTCAGCCGGGGCTACACAGCAATGCCTTCACGCTAGCGGTGGATGGGCGATCGCTCACCATCGGTGTCACCATCTGCGAAGACCTGTGGAATGATGAGGAATTTTGGGGCACTCGCCGCTACGAGACGAACCCCATCGCTGATCTGGCTGCCCAGGGGGTAGACCTAATCGTGAATCTATCAGCATCGCCCTACAGCGTCGGTAAGCAGGCGGTGCGTGAGGCAATGCTTAGCCACGCCGCCCAGCGCTACCACCTGCCAATTCTCTACGTGAACCAGGTTGGCGGCAATGATGATTTGATTTTCGATGGCAGCAGCATCGGCTGCGATCGCACTGGAACGGCCGTGGTGCGGGCCACAGCCTGCCATTCTGACCTCTGTTTGCTGCATTATGATTTGGATGCGGCTGATTTAAGGGGCAACGGGGCGATCGCCGTGCCGCCCGACTGTGTCGAGGCGGAAATTTGGGCAGCGCTGGTGTTGGGAGTGCAGGACTACGCCCGTAAATGTGGCTTCACCAAGGCAGTCATTGGATTGAGCGGCGGCATCGATTCGGCCCTGGTGGCCGCGATCGCCTCAGCGGCCCTGGGTGCAGATCAAGTACTGGGTGTGCTGATGCCGTCGCCCTACAGTTCCGCTCATTCCGTCACCGATGCGCGACAACTGGCGGAAAATCTCGGCATTCGCACCGAAACCCTGCCAATTGGGGAATTGATGAACGCCTACGATACAACCTTTGCCGATTTATTTGCAGGTACGGAATGTGGCGTGGCCGAAGAAAATATCCAGTCCCGCATTCGGGGCAACCTGCTGATGGCGATCGCCAATAAATTTGGGTATCTGCTGCTGTCTACGGGCAATAAATCTGAAATGGCAGTAGGCTACTGCACCCTCTACGGCGATATGAATGGCGGACTAGGGGCGATCGCGGATGTGCCCAAAACCCGTGTCTATTCCCTGTGTCAATGGTTGAACAGTGGCGCTGTTACCGATAGCGTTTATCCGCTGCCGCTGTTGTCCGACGAAATTATCCCCAGCAATATTTTGACCAAACCCCCCAGCGCCGAACTGAAGCCCGATCAAAAAGACTCTGATTCCCTACCGTCCTATGATGTGCTAGATGACATTCTCTGTCGGCTGATTACGCGCCATCAAGCGCCCCACGAGATTGTGGCAGCGGGGCATGATGCAACTGTGGTCAATCGGGTCGTGCAGTTGGTGACGCGGGCCGAATTTAAGCGCAAACAAGCGCCGCCCGGCTTGAAAATTACCGATCGCGCTTTCGGAACGGGGTGGCGGATGCCGATCGCAAGTCGCTGGAGCGCCGCCGTCACAGTGCCGTCGAAAACCTCACCTACCAGAGCGATCGCGCGGACAGCTTGGAACTGATCAGCCTGGGCTAAAATGGGTGCAGCGGATCGAACATGACCGATGCAGCAATCTGTCTAGACGGATGGTTGATACGGCAAGGGTGCTGACCCACAAAACGCACGGCAAACCAGACATCCCTCTGCCCTTTTTTAGCCTGCAATCATCTGCCCACAAGTCCGAACAAGCCATTGCATCGGGAGTTGGTTTGTCAATACTGTTCCCAACTGTTCCCACTTAGATCAATGATGCCTATGATGATTGGACAACCCACAACCCCTACTCGTTGGGGCATTGCGATGACAGCTTCACCCACTATCACCCCAGAACGCAGACAGCAAACGACGCCGAAGCTGTACCCCAACTATAAAGTGATTGTGCTGAATGATGACGAAAATACGTTTCAGCACGTTGCCACCTGTTTGATGAAATATATCCCAGCGATGACGAGCGATCGCGCTTGGGAACTCACCAACCAAGTGCATTTTGATGGACAGGCGATTGTGTGGACCGGGCCGCAAGAGCAAGCTGAACTTTACCACGAACAGTTGCGGCGGGCGGGGTTAACAATGGCTCCCCTAGAGGCGGCTTAGGGTTATGGCACCGGGTCGTCTTGTTTGGAACCATTCGACGCATCTACCGGGGGTCATTGCTGTCCTCGAAAAGCTGCTCGCTCAGAACACAGCCATCACCACCATTACGCCTGCGGTAATTGGTCGGGCCCGCTCCAATACTCCCAGGCTCACCCTGCGGATTTCAGTGCCGGTGCGGGGCGGCTTCAAGCTCATTGCCCGCAAGGGGAAGCAGTTTCAGGAAGTGTTTGTGGTAACAACGCTGGAGCGGGAAGCGCTAGAAGCGGCGATCGCCCAGGCTCTAGCCTAGACCTAAGGTTTGAAAGTGCTTTGGAATGCACTCCAGCCAATGGTCTTTGCCAAAACATCTAAAAAAACTGCTCCATTTGCCGAAAATCTCGCTCTACTTCAATCCAGAGCGCTCGATTGTTTGGATCGACCTGGAGCGCTTTTTTGAGATAAATCCGAGCCTTTTCTAACTTTCGCTTCTGGATGAGATAACGCCCATACTGCTGATAGGTGATGCCCCGCCATTGCTTGACTTCTTCATCGTTGGGCAATCGCTGCGCCAACCCTTCAACTAGGGTAATCGCCCGTGGAAATCGATGATGTTTGAGCAACTGCTGCAATTGGCTGTAGCTATGCGCTTTGAGTTTGCGATCGGTTTCGGATAAATCGGGTGAGATGCGGATTTTGGGTGATGAGGGCGATCGCGGTTTTGACGACGACCGAGGACGACTCCCCGAAGCGTGCGCCGATTGCGGTGACGGCTCCGCTGCCGCCGTTGGCTGCGTCGGCGATCGCTTGACTCGTATTTTAATGTCAGGGGTTGTAGAGGATGGAGGGCGGCTGTCGGTTGGTTCTGGGCTAGAGTCTGACGACAGCACCTCTAACAAAAATCGATAGGCTTCAGTAATCCGAATGAATTTTTCCTCCGCCTGCGGATCGCCCGGATTTACATCGGGATGATACAGACGCGCCAAATTCCGATAAGACGATTTCACGTCTTGCAAGGATGCGCCCGTCCTCAACCCCAATAATCGGTAGCAGTCCGGTAGGTTCATAGAGACTAAAAATGGCAGAATGATGAGCTATCCTGCCATTCGTGAAAATTAAGCTTAACGTATCACATTCTTTCTCAGAGCAGCGTCAGAACAGTAGACGAACGTTGTACGCCGCGTCCATGCATGACGTAGCCAGAAGTTTAAGCCACTTTATGATTCTCAACCACGCGATCAATTAATCCATACTCAACGGCTTCGGCTGCCGACATAAAATAGTCGCGATCGGTATCTTTCTGAATCTTTTCAATGGCGTGCCCAGTCTGGTTCGCCAGCATTTGGTTGAGCTGTTCCCGCACCCGCAGGATTTCCTTGGCTTCAATTTCAATATCAGTTGCCTGCCGCCGCCCAACACCACCCAAGGGTTGGTGAATCATAATGCGAGCATGGGGCAGCGCCAGCCGCTTCCCCTTTGTACCCGCTGCCAGCAAAAACGCACCCATCGATGCAGCCAAACCCACGCAAATTGTCACCACTTCAGACTTGATATACTGCATGGTGTCATAAATGGCCATGCCAGCCGTCACCGAACCGCCTGGAGAGTTGATGTACAGATAGATGGGCTTACCCGGATCATCAGAGTCTAGATACAGCATGGCGGCCACAATTGAGTTCGCCAAACTATCCGTAACTTCTTGCCCTAAAAAAATAATGCGCTCTTGGTTCAAGCGAGTGTAAATGTCAATCCATTGGGTATATTGACTACCCGGAAGCCGATAAGGAACTTTAGGTGTGCCGATAGGCATAGCAGTTACTCTCTACAGACTGAATACAGAAAACAACAGTTAAAACAGCGTTTCGCTGGGTGCCGCAGTGGGCGCGCCGTTCTAGAAACTCTAGGAAATGGGGGCAACCGGGGCAGTGGGTAACTCTTTAGTGCTTTCCAAAACCCGGTCAATAAGTCCGTATTCCTTAGCTTGCTGCGGCGTCATATAGTGCATGCGATCGGTGTCTTTGGCGATCTTTTCGGGCGTTTGCCCCGTGTTCCGAGCCAAAATCTCAAGGGCGGTTTCTCTATTGGTCAATACTTCCTTCGCCCGAATTTGAATATCGGTGGCTTGCCCGCTAGCGCCGCTGCGAGCTTGGTTGAGCACAATCGTGGCATGGGGTAAGCTAGCGCGAAATCCTTTCGTACCGGCTGACAAAATCATGGCAGCCGTCCCCATCGCCTGACCAATACAGATGGTGTGAACGGGGGGCTTGATGTACTCGATTGTGTCGCAAATGGCGAAGGCTTCTGTTTCAAAGCCGATCGCATCTCCGCCATACCAGGAGGTTCCTGTAGAGTTGATGTAAAAGTAAATTGGCTTGCCTGGATCATCAAATTGCAAATAGAGCAACTGAGCAATAATCAACTCAGTTACGTCAATGCCAACTTGCCGCTTCACATCATCTGACGAATACAGGGGAAGCCCTAGGTAAACGATGCGCTCTTTTAGCAGCAGCGATGGAAGGTCAGGGGGCGGAGTGCGATAGTACGCATCGCCGTAAGAACTTGTCTGAACAGACTGGATAGGTGAATTCATACCGTATGTGCCTATCAGTTGCCTCAATGCATCGGTGCGATGTTGCACCACTGGATAGCGTTAGTGCATGGCCAAACGGGGTAAACTCCAACTCTGCTCAGTAATGCTTCGCATTGTGCAGATTGTGCCACCCTGTTAGGTTCGTCACATAACATAGTAAACATAGTAACGTGCCCCCGGAAGCAATGGTGCTGGCTGTCTAACTGTTTTTGCGCAGATTTGGTCGAGATTACCGCATTTTTGGGGGGCGATCGCTGAAAATAGCGTAGCGACTTGGCTGATTGTAGGAGCATCGCTAATACGATTGCGGGTTCATAGATCCGAAATTCGAGATAGCCCGGCGATGATCTGGGCGAGGGGGCGGCTTTCGGGGGCTGAGCTTGCCGCTGCTTCATAAAGAGTCGGTGTGAGTCTAGACCGGCTCATACGTGAATAGTTCAATAGCTGATTAGGAGCTTGATGATATGCAAGTGGGACTACAGGCCGCGCTGAATGACATCAACCTTGATGCCAATCAACCCAATAATCAACGGCAACTAGCGGTTTCAATTTCTGCGCTGGCTGGGGGGCGGAGCCGAAACGCACCGCTCAATCTCTGTTTGGTGCTGGATCATAGTGGTTCGATGGGTGGCAAACCGCTAGATATTGTGAAGCAGGCGGCTAATCGGATTGTTGAACAACTTTCGCCGGGCGATCGCCTCTCAATTGTGGCGTTTGATCACAAGGCAACCGTTTTAGTGCCCAATCAGGTGATTGATAATCCTGCGGAGGTGAAAGTTAAGCTGAATCGACTGCGGGCCAGCGGCGGCACTTGTATTGACGATGGCTTAAAGTTGGGCATTGAGCAATTGGCGCTGGGCAAGCAAGATACCATTTCGCAAGCCTTTTTATTGACCGACGGCGAGAATGAACACGGCGATAACGATCGCTGCATGAAGCTGGCGGAACTGGCCGCTACCTACAATATGACGCTTAGCACCCTGGGGCTGGGGGATCACTGGAATCAGGATGTGCTAGAGCGTATTGCGGATGCGGTTGGCGGGACGCTGTCTTACATTCAAACGCCGGATGATGCTGTCAGCGAATTCGATCGCCTCTTCAGTCGAGCGCAATCAGTGGGGTTGACCAATGCTTACCTCACATTGTCTTTAGCGACCAATGTGCGCTTAGCTGACTTAAAGCCAATTGCCCAGGTATCGCCGGAAACAGTCGAATTGCCGGTATTGCAAGAAGGCGATCAATATTTGGTACGGTTGGGGGATTTGATGGTGGATGTGCCGCGTGTGGTACTGGTCAATTTGTATGCGGGGCAATTTACGGCGGGTTCCCATCAGCTTGTCGGGGTTCAGGTGCGGTACGATGACCCATCGAGTGGGCAAGAACGGCTGTTTTCAGAGCCAATCCCGGTGGTGGCCAACGTGCTGGAAGCCTTCCAGCCTGACGTAAACCCGAATGTGCAGCAGCACGTTTTGGCGCTGGCAAAATATCGACAAACGCAAATTGCGGAGAAAAAACTGCAAGACGGCGATCGCACAGGTGCGGCAACGATGCTGCAATCGGCGGCTAAAACGGCGTTACAAATGGGCGACCAAGGTGCGGCAACGGTGCTGCAAGACAATGCCACGCGGCTACAGTCGGGTGAAGAACTGAGCGAGCGCGATCGCAAGAAGACCCGGATTGTCTCCAAAACAATGTTGCAGTAGGCCGAACGCCCAGGGAAACTGGCGCACTGGTTTGAATGTGTCACTCAGGCAATGATGCCAGTGCTTGACGGGCGATCGCTCCCTGACTCAACTATGCATTCCGCAAACGTCGCCAGACCTTTTGCCTCACAGCCCTTCTAGCGGTCACTCAGAGTCCTAGTTTTTGAACCGAGGACTGCGGGTGCCCGCTAGATTTGCGTAATGGATAGATGACTCGAAGGGGAACGGTTGAGGGGAGCGATCGCTGTCTAGATCAGCGTTTAGAAGAACCCAAACAGTGCTGCGATCGCATTAAACACCAGTGTCATGCCTAGTGGGAGCAAAGCGGGTAATAGAGCGCCTAATATCTACTCATCATCTTGGAATACGAAAGGCAGAATGTATACGAACGTCTAAACCGTGAAATGCTTTCAGCTTTGCTGTGATTTGACGAGTAGATATTGCTCAATTGATCTCGTGACATTCGATGAGCGGACTGGATGTGTCATTACCCTGTCCAAAGCCGAAATTAATATTGAGATTCAGCCCAATGGAAATTGGAGGTTTGTATGAGTGTGAAGCCAGACTTTTCAAAACTCACCACTCAACAACTCCGTGCTTATGTTTTAGAGCATCGAGAGAATGATGAAGCCTTACAGATCTATCTCGCGAGACGGCGGGCTGAAAATCCTGATGCTTATGTTTATCAAGCTGACGAGGATGTCAGTGAGGCGATCGCAAACTACCTAAATCTAAAGCACCCAGAAAAACCGTCTTGAAACGAGCAGGCGATCGCCTCATGGATCACGATGCCGACGAACTAGAACAGTATTTCGATCGCATTAAATAACAGCTTCATGCTTAGGGAGAGCGATCGCGTCCTGTCATTCGAGTATCAATGTACTGGGCAAGACACAGAATGCCGACTGTTTTATACATTCGAGGATGGCGATTTCACTTTTACTCTGACGAAGGTCATTAACCCATTCATATTCATGCTCAGAAAGGAGGCGCTGAATGTAAATATTGGCTAGAGGTAGAGGACTTTGATATTCGAGAAGCCTATACCTACAATATGTCCCGCCGTGACATTCGCGAGGTGCGCCGTATAATCCTGCTTCACCTTGATGACATCGTTAGTGCCTGGAACAGTTACTTCGGAGAAAATAGATGAACCTCCACCACACCGTACAGTCCCTAGAATTTGAAGATGAATGGATGGTGTTGACGGTAGATGGTCACCCCCATCGCTGGCCGATCGCCCAACTATCCAGTCGTCTAGCCGTCGCATCCCCGGCAGAACGTCAGATTTATCGAATCTCACCCTCCGGCTATGGGATTCATTGGCCAGCCATCGATGAAGATTTGTCTATTGATGGTCTACTACGAATCGCGGAGCCTGAGTCTACCAATGCAAATGCATCATGATTCATTGCTGAATGAGGCGCGCCTCATGGATCACGATGCCGACGAACTCGAACAGTATTTCAATCTCATCAAACAGCGGCTTCATGCCCCGACTTAACTAATGCCTGATTGAGGGACATGGGTTTCCCGGTTGCCCTTACGCACCGCTAGAATTGAGGAATCATTGGATGACATTTGACGATGGCAACCTACACCCTTAACCTCAATCCTGTGCTTTCGATGACGCATCAACAGTTCTGGCAACTTTGCCAAGCGAATCCAGAGTTGAAGCTAGAGCGCGATCGCAATGGAGAGCTAGTCATTATGACGCCCACGGGAGGGGAAACCGGCAATCGCAATATTGAGCTAGCTGCAGAATTTGTCCTGTGGAATCGGCAGGCGGGCTTAGGGCAATTGTTCGACTCTTCAACAGGTTTTCAATTGCCGAATGGCGGCGATCGCTCCCCAGATATTGCCTGGATTGAACAGTCGCGCTGGGATCAACTTACATCGAAAGACAAGGAAGGGTTCCCGCCTATCGCGCCGGATTTTGTTTTAGAACTGCTCTCCCCTAGCGATCGCCTGCGGGATGCCCAAGCCAAAATGCAGGAGTATCAAGCTAGCGGAGTACGGTTGGGATGGATGATTAACCGCAACACTCGCCAAGCCGAAATCTATCGTTTGGGACAGCCTGTAGAAGTGCTGGATAATCCGACTCGACTCAATGGAGAGGATGTCCTACCAGGATTTTCGCTGAATGTGACGATCGCTTGGTAGGTGGGCAACCGTTCAGGGACGAAAAGCGCGATCGCTCAAATCCTGAGCTGAATGTTACCGTTTGAGGGGAGCGATCGCTGAATGATCTTGAGAAAAGCTCAACCTTGCGATCGCATTAAACACCAGTGCCATGCCTAGTGGGAGCAAAGCGGGTAATAGAGCGCCTAATATCTACTCATCATCTTGGAATACGAAAGGCAGAATGTATACGAACGTCTAAACCGTGAAATGCTTTCAGCTTTGCTGTGATTTGACGAGTAGATATTGCTCAATTGATCTCGTGACATTCAATGAGCGGACTGAATGTGTCAGGGAGCATGTCACGTTTGCAAATCCCTGTATTGCCCTCACCCCCCTTCGACAAGCTCAGGACAAGCTTCCCCAATATTGGGAGAAGGGGAGAAAAACCGCTCAAAATCCCTCTCCCAATCTTGCTATGCATTCCGCAAACATCGCCAGACCTTTTGCCTCACAGCCCTTCTAGCGGTCACTCAGAGTCCTAGTTTTTGAACCGAGGACTGCGGGTGCCCGCTAGATTTGCGTAATGGATAGATGACTCGAAGGGGAACGGTTGAGGGGAGCGATCGCTGTCTAGATCAGCGTTTAGAAGAACCCAAACAGTGCTGCGATCGCATAGCGACAAACGGTCTTGTTATCTACTATCACCAGCTTCGCTAGTTAAAATGCCTATGTAAAAAAAGCAAATTAGGGTAGTGGTATTCATGTAGAGATTTTGGGTGATGTGGGTAACGCACCACCCAAAATCCTTGCCAATACATCCTTACCAATAAAGGACTACTAAATGATGCTTGAATTTAATACACCGTAAATTAGGTTTGAAGACGTTTGCATCTCACAACTGCTGACTCATATGTGGTCGCCAATCATACTGTCCTAGAACTTAATTGACAGAGTGTTTAATATGCCAACCCAAAGTTTTTTTGGACTAGAGGTCAATCGGGTTAATTTCATATTACTTAATTATCTTTACCTGGAATAGAAACAATGCAAACACAGACGAAAGTTGTCAAGCTTCACTTGGGTTGCGGCACACAGCGCCTTCCGGGATTTGTTCATGTCGATGTTCGCCCAGATGTAAAGCCCGACGTGATTGCTGATGTAATGTCGCTCAGTATATTTGAGAACGATTCGGCTGATCTCATCTATTTCTGTCATGGTCTAGAACATATCAGTCCCTATCAAGTTGGGGCAGCCTTGGCAGAATGGCGGCGCGTTTTAAAGCCTGGTGGAATTTTGCGGTTGGCATTGCCGGACTTTGAGGCATTAGCTAAACTCTATGTGCTGCGAAAAGTGCCCCTAGGGGCGATCGTTGGAGCCGTGCATGGCGGACAAGATTATCCCGAAAATACGCACTATTGGTCATGGGATTTTGCTACTTTGGCACAGACCCTCCAAAAAGCGGGTTTCGGCAATGTCCGTCGTTATGATGCGGAAGCGGTGAATCCGCCTGGTTATGACGACTGTTCCAAGATTCATATTGCGGGGCAACTAATTAGCCTGAACGTGGAAGCAACCAAAGAATCAGCCAACCTATCACCGGCTAAACTGCCAGCATCCGCAGGGCAAATTGTGAATCTAAATACCCAAATTGAAGGGCGAGATCACTCTCTCAAAATTTATGTTGATCCTAAAGAATTTACCCAAAAACTAATGATGGGAGCATTTTCAAAGGGGATGGTGTATGAGCCGGAAGTGGTGCAGGCGTTCACAAAAATTCTGAAGCCGGGTGATGGTTTTATTGATGTTGGCGCACATATTGGCTACTTCTCGCTATGGGCAGCCACATTAGTTGGTGAATCGGGATGGGTGGTGACTTGTGAACCGGAGCGATCGAATTATGACCATATTTTGCAGAATATCCAGCTCAACGCATTTCAGAACCTTCAAGTATTAAATATTGCGGTTGGGGCAGAAAGTAAGGATACTCAGTTTTTTGTCAATCAAGATAATGATGGTGGTCATGCACTGTGGGATGTGGGTGAACACCCATTTAACAAAAAAAGTAAGAGCAATCCCATCCCTCAAGCAATTCGGATGGAAACCCTTGACTGGGTTGTAGAACACTACAATCTAAGCAATCTCAAATTGATCAAGATTGATACAGAGGGGGCTGAACATAGTATCTTACAAGGAGCAAATCGTTTGTTGACGAAGGTTAAAGTGCCTTACATCATTGCGGAAATGAACCATTTTGGCTTGCAACAAATGGGAACCAGCGAGCAAGCATATCTGGGTTATGTACGATCTTGCGGATATGAAACCTATGTTCTAACGCCTCAGTCCAGTCGTCCGATTAAGCTAGAGGCAGGACAAAGCTATCAAAGCCAGATGATCTATAACGTTTTGTTTACTAATCAATCAGAGCCTTGGTAAGCGATCGCACTGCCTGGGATGGCAGTCGCCACACCAGACTAGGTCTGTATAGATGCTGAAACTATGATAGAAAGGCTTAATTCTGCGGCATGTCAATTTCCTTTCGAGGTTGCGCAAAAACATCTAACCCACTAGGCAAAGTTGCATTTCCTAGTCCTAATTATCCGCATTGATTGAGTATTTTATGTTGCTTGAGAAAAAAACTATGTTTTCTTTACTTGAAATCCTTGATCAAGAGCTAGTTTTGAATGTTGTTAATGTAGGTGCTTCGGATATGGGGAATAGTATCCCAGAACCCTACGAAAGCTTGCATAAGGCTGGCCGATGTCGAATCATTGGCTTTGAACCAAATGAGACAGAGTGTCAAAACTTAACCCAAACCAAATCAGACCATGAAGTATATTTACCTTATGCGATCGGCGATGGATCTGTTCACACCTACCGCTACTGCCAGTTTTTTGGGATGAATTCTCTGCTAAACCCGAACATGAAACTGTTGAATGAGACGCATCACCATGGACAGCTTGGTACCGTCATTAAAACAGCAGAGATTTTGACTAAGCGGCTCGATGAGATTGAAGAAGTTACAGGTATGGATTATCTAAAAATGGATATCCAAGGTGGTGAACTTATGGTTGTGCAGCATGGCGCGGAAAAGCTGAAAAGTTGTATGGTCATTCACTCCGAGGTCATGTTTGTTCCTATGTATGAAAATCAACCTCTCTTTTCTGAGATTGAAATTTTTCTACGACAACAGGGGTTTATACTTCATCACTTCAATCGTCTACATAGCCTGATGATTAAGCCTCTTGTTCTGCAACTTCCTAGAGAGGTAAAAGTGACTGATCAAAGTGGACAACATGACGGAATCAGCCAGCTATTTTTTGCGGATGCAATTTTCATTCGCGACTTTACCAAAACAGAGTCAATAGATAAAGATAAACTTTTAAAGCTGTGCCTCATTCTACATGACATGTACAAGTCTTTTGATATGGTGCTAAATCTACTCCTAAGATTCGACAGTCGATTCAATACACAGCTATCACAGGCGTATGTGCAGCGGTTATCCAGTTTGAGCAGTACAGACTTCATTAAGCCAACTCAAAAATTCCCGCCGCCTTCGTTAGTCTGGGTTTAAGTCCTGACGATGAATATAGATAGAGTTATCTCAACTGTTTTTTCTACTTAACTACGGCAAAAATATGAAATTTAAACCCGCTGATATTGAAAAACTCGAACGTTTCTTCGATCGCATTAAAGAAGACACTTACCCTGAACCCCCATCCTCGCTGCATACCCAAATTACTCAGCGAATGTTAGGGGAATTCCTGAAAAAATATTCGTTACCGCCAGCCGCACGAGTGCTGGATGTTGGCTGTGGTCAAGGAGTGGCACTTGAGTTATTCAAAGCTCAAGGATTCCATCCGATTGGAATCACCTTAAATTCTGAGGATGTAGCCGCTTGCCAACAAAAAGGGTACGAAGTTTATGAAATGGATCAATCGTTTCTAGATTTTCCAGATCAAAATTTTGACTTTGTGTGGTGTCGGCACTGCATTGAACACAGTGTGTTTCCCTACTTTACGCTGCATGAGCTATATCGGGTGATTAAGCCCGGCGGCTATCTATACATTGAAGTACCTGCACCAGATACCAGTTGCCGCCATCATGCCAACCGCAACCACTACAGTACGCTTGGCAAAAATGCCTGGGTTGAACTGATCAAACGGGCAGGGTTTTCAGTATTGGATGTCATGGATATTAATTTCCAAGTTCCGGCTGGGCCAGATACTTACTGGGCACTGATTCAACAGCGTCCGTTGGTGGAGGCAACCGTGGCTTCATAGATCTAGATTGTTTGCCTACAGATATAGCAGAGCGATCGCTAAGACTTCTGACTCAGGAAGCTCTACGACCAAAATATCCTGAGCGGTTGTCAGTTCTGGTAATTAGGCGATTGCGCTTGAACGTCATCGCACAACGGTGATGCGCGATCGCTACGCCTCAGACTCGGGAATTTCAGTCGCGGAGACCGTTTTGGCTGCCGCTAGTTCAGCCGTAGTGCGATCGCAATCGAGCTTAAACATAATCGTCGCCAGCGGCGGCAGGCACAGGTCAAGGGAATAGGGGCGGTTGTGGAACGCCCAGTCATCCGTCCATTTGCCGCCCAGGTTACCCAAGTTACTGCCGCCATATTCGCGGGAATCAGTGTTGAAAATTTCGGTATAAAAGCCCTTTTCGGGAACGCCAATCCGGTAGTGGGAATGGGGCTGCGGCGTAAAGTTACAGACCGTCACAACGCATTCCCCCTCTTTCGACCAGCGCAAGAAAGAAATCACACTATGGCGATTGTCATTGCAGTCAATCCACTCAAACCCATAGCCATCAAAGTCTTGGGTATAAAGGGCGGGTTCATTGCGATAGAGTTCATTCAGCTTGGTGAGGCAATGTTTGAGGTCTTTGTGGCGATCGTATTGCAACAAGTGCCATTCTAGGTCGCCCCACACGTTCCACTCACTCCACTGCCCAAACTCCATGCTCATAAACAGCGTTTTCTTACCTGGATGGGCATACATGAAGGCATAAAGGGAACGCAGGCTGGCAAATTTTTGCCACTCATCGCCATACATCTTGCCGATCATGTTGCTCTTGCCATGCACCACTTCATCGTGGGACAGCGCCAGCATAAAGTTTTCGCTGAACGCATACATGATAGTGAAGGTGAGATTGTTTTGATGGAACTGGCGGAACCAGTGATCCATATTGAAGTAGTCGAGGATGTCGTGCATCCAGCCCATATTCCACTTCAGGTTGAAGCCCAAGCCGCCCACATAGGTCGGCCACGACACCATGGGCCACGAGGTCGATTCTTCTGCGATCGATAGAATGCCAGGGAAGTAGCTAAAAATGACGTGATTCATCTGGCGCAGGAAGTCAGCCGCTTCAATATTTTCGCGACCGCCGTACTGATTTGCCACCCAAGCTCCGGGTTCGCGGAGGTAGTCCAGATAAAGCATCGACGCAACCGCATCCACCCGAATACCGTCAATGTG
Organism: uncultured Leptolyngbya sp.; assembly: GCA_964431105.1. Lineage (GTDB taxonomy): Bacteria > Cyanobacteriota > Cyanobacteriia > RECH01 > RECH01 > RECH01. Next base: position 34,546 of record CAYSIR010000007.1, read on the forward strand.
GTACTTATCGAACCAAAACAGCGCATTGGAAACAAGGAAGTTACGCACTTCATTGCGGGCATAGTTAAAGACCAGCGTTCCCCACTCTTTATGTTCACCTTTGCGCGGGTCAGCATGTTCGTATAGATGCGTGCCATCGAAGAAGGCCAGGCCGTGCCCATCTTTCGGGAAATGCCCGGGAACCCAGTCCACCAAGACGCCGATGCCATTGGCATGGCATTGATCCACGAAGTACATGAAGTCTTGCGGTGTACCGTAGCGGCTGGTGCAGGCATAATATCCGGTAACTTGGTAGCCCCAAGACCCATCAAAGGGATGTTCGGCGACGGGCAGGAGTTCAATATGCGTGAACCCCATTTCCTTAACGTAGGGAATGAGTTTGGCGGCTAGCTCGCGGTAGGTGAGGAACCGTGCCCCTGGCTTCAGTTCAGATGCTTCGACAACAGGGGCAAGACTGCCATCGGCGGCGATCGCCGGTTCGTCGGATGAGGCATGGAGCCAAGAGCCGAGGTGAACTTCGTAGACGGAAACTGGCTGGGTCAGGGGGTCAGCATGGCGGCGTTGCTCCATCCAGTCGGCATCATTCCAGGTATAGCTATCGAGGTTGCAGACAATTGAGGCGGTTTTGGGGCGAACTTCTTGCTGGAAGCCGTAGGGGTCTGACTTTTCGTAGATATGGCCGTCGTGATTCTTAATTTCAAACTTGTAGCGATCGCCCACTTTCATGCCAGGGATAAAGATTTCCCAAATCCCGGTATTACTGCGCATCTGGTGCTTTCGACCATCCCATAAATTGAAATCCCCCAGTAATGAGACGTTTCGAGCATTGGGGGCCCAAAGTGCAAAGTACACACCGTTCACGCCGTCTACTTCAACGGTATGGGCCCCTAGCTTTTCGTAAATGCGGTGATGGTTGCCTTCACCAAACAGATGAATATCAAAATCGGTCAGCTTGGGCGATCGAAAGGCATAAGGATCATAGGTGACGTGTTCATGCTCGCCGTACTGAATGCGGAGTTGATAGTTGGGCAGTTCTTCAGCCTCCATCACACATTCAAAAAAGTGGGGATGGTGAACCGATTGCATCGGGTAATCGGCGGGTACTGAATAGCCTTTACCCGTTCCTTGGTCAATGACCCAGGCCGCCGTCGCATCTGGTAAGTAGGCACGCACAACCCAGACCGTTTTATCATCAAGCGTGACTTGGTGGGGCCCCAGCACTTCAAACGGATCGTGATGCTGATTCCAGACAATGCGATCGATTTGCTCTGAAGCAACGGTCTGCGCCATAAAAACACCTTCTTATTGTGGAGTAACTCAATCAGAGTATGACTAACGCACTAGGGCGTTGTTTGCTCGTAAGCATAGACATCCATCAGCGTTCCCGTAAGCTCTAGGGATGTCTCAGGATGCGACGGCGATCGCCAATGGAATGCTCTGTATCTGCCGAGCGCGGTCAAGTGCCAACAGCGTTACTCTCCAGAATATCTGAAGGCATTGGCAGCTAAACAAATGCGGGTAGAGTGCCGGGCTATTGATACGGGCGATCGCTCTGCGGTAGAGGACAAGAACAATTGTTATAAACTGTAACAGAACAATAGCAGCCTAACGGACGTTTCGGACAGTTTTACGAGTAGCAGGCGTAAAGCCCCCGCGTTTCAACCGGGGGATATAAGC
>CAYSIR010000008.1:0-5753 GCA_964431105.1 uncultured Leptolyngbya sp.
CGGCGTAGCTTTTGTTCCACCACAAGGAGTGCTGGGAATTCACCGCAATGGATAGGACTCCGAAAACGGCTAGGGCGATCGCGATGCTGCGCCAGCGTTTCCGCCGCTGCCGGCCTAGGTTGGCTGAAATAGTCTGGCTGAACAAATACCCGACCGCTAGCTGCAACCCCAGGTATGCCGGGATGGGATAGCGGGTAATGCTGGAGCGGCGACCGCCTAGGATCATATCGGTTCCCATGAGGGCGATCGCCGTCACGCCGATCAGGGTCAACACAAAAATGCTGGTGGATAACGGAGCCGTGCGATACAACTGCCACAGCGCATAGCCACAGAGGATCAGCAGCAGGTAGTGCATTGGGTTGATGGCGCTTGGCCCTTGGTTCAGGTCAAAGAACAAACGGCTGAGGTTGAGCAACCAAAACAAGGGCAGCAATCCTTGTCGGTCTTCGGTCATGCCTTCAGTGTTGCTGAGCAAGGCATCTAGATTGCGAACCATTACCAACAGCCACGGGCTGAACAAAGCCAACCCCACTAGAGCGGCGATCGCATAGCTCAGCAGGCGGCGGGTCGGGCGGCTGTTTTCTACCAACAGCACATACAGCCCGTGACTGATGCAAACCAATCCGTAAAAAATGTGGGAATAAAGCCCTAGCGCCATAGTGACGGCGTAGAGTCCCCAATTTTTTACCGTCGATCGCCGCATTGCCTGCACCAATGCCGCACTCGAAAGCAGAATTGCGATCGTCCACAGACTATACTGGCGGGCTTCTTGGGCATAGAGGACGTGGAATGGTGAGATGGCTACTACCGATGCGATCGCCCATCCAGAGACTGTCGATTCAAATAGCGCTACGCCTGCCCAGTACGCCGCTGGAATGACCAAAATGCCGATGATAGCGGACAGTAAACGCAGCGTCCCGATCGAGTGCCCAAAGGTTTGCAGCCAGCCCCGCGCCATCAAAAAATACAGGGGCGAATGTTCGGGATGGGCGGACAAGGCCTCTAGCGCATCGGAGTGCGATCGCTCTTCACTGGGATATTGATAGCGGTTGAGAAACTCATTGGCTGAAGTCGGCGGCTGATTCAGAGTCGTCTCGACTAATGCGGCTTGGGTGTAGCCCGAAATCCGCAGCGAGGTCATGGTTTCATCGAACCAGTAGACCTTGTGCCCTGGTGCATAGAGCCGAAATAGAATCCCCAACCCGATCAGCACGATCGCCAATTGCTTCCATCCCTGACGTTTATCTGCTGGATGACGCTCAAAGTCTGCGTCTCGTTTTTCCTGAACCATCGCTTCATCCACTGCGAATGTATCGTCAATCTTATAGCGCTAAGCAGGTAGCTTAAGGATTTGGTAGGACGTGCTGCCTTTCAAAAAATCCCATGTTCTGAACAAAATGGCTACTGCCATCGCTGAAGGCCAGCGGTGATGACGTAAAAAGTCTAGCGATGTTTGTGTATTGTATGGCGGGCGAAAGGGAGCTGTTCAACCGCTTGCTCCCAAAATTGGCAGCGCGCGATGACCAGATTCTGCCCTATGCGCCTGGCTTGGGGCGGTTAATGAATAACATTAACAATGGCAAGGGGCGATCGCTCCGGCGTGGCATCGGGTGAATAGCCGTCACGGTTCCATAAAGTCCTGCCCATGATCGATCGCGCAGACCGCATCTACAACTAGCACATCCGCATTTTCAAACACGGCACAGGGAACGCGCACGGCTTGCAGCATTGGCATCTGTCCTTGACGCAGCGATCGCTGAATGGGGCGAGTCACTTCCGGATATTGGTTGACCCACGATCGCCGCAGATAAACAGGCGTAAAGGCATTGCGATCGAGCAACCAAAAATCAATGGCATAGGTGTTGGTGACGGTGCGGAGTGTGTCAAGGTTGGGGCTATATTGCGCTGTAATGACATCGGTGGTGCGCTGAACAAACTGACGATAGTAGCCCAGGTGATAGGGAATGCCATACTCGCGGGCTGTCACAACCGATCGCACCGAAAAGCTGGGAATATTGCTGGCTTCATCGGCGATTGAGGCAATCACTGTATCATCGGGCTGCTGGGCAAAAAAGATGTACAAATCGGGATAATTTCCCCTAACATATCCCGTGCGCGGAAATTGCCCAAATAAGGGAAACAGTAGCAGCACCAGGGCGATCGCCATCGACAGCATCAGCGCTACGCCACTGCGCCAGGGTTGTTTGCCGTGGGCTACCTCTGCCCAGTGAAGTACGGCATCGATCAACACTAGCAGAGCGATGGCAGCGGCAAGTGCTAGCCCAATCCGAAAGGTGTGCTGAGTGTAGCGGCTGGGTAGGTGCAGGCGATACAGCACGGCATAGGCTATCCCGTACCATGCCAGGGATGCGAGGATCATGTCCCACAGCAGCCGCATGGAGGGGCGGAGGTGTTGAGTCAGGGGAAACCAGCGGGAATACTTCAGCATCATGGGGAGGGCGATCGCAGCGCCTAGCGCTACCGGTAGGCGATCGTAGCGCGGCAAAATTCCACTGCGCCCCCCCTTGATCCAAAATTGCCAGCTTCCATTATCACTAAAAAATGCGGCCCGTCCCCCCGGCTGAAATTCTGGCATGGTCAGCGCGTCATTCCAGGTGGCGACGGGGCCATAGTCGGAGGTTGAGAGAGCATAGGGCAGGATGATGGCGATCGCCACCCCAATGCCAATACAGCAAAATCGATAGTCGGCTGAACGGCGGCTCAATGTTGGCCAACCCCTTTGCCAATCGATAAGCTGAGCGGTGAGCAGCCCGGCGCTCAGTAAGACCGTTTGCGGGTAGAACAGCCCTTGCAGCACAATGGTTAGCAAGCACGGCAGCAGCGATCGCCGCACCAAGTAAAACAAAAAAGCGGTCAGCAATGGGTACACAAAGGCGCGGGGCGTGCCCGATACCACATCATCATTGACCCAAATAATGTGATTCAGCAGCAGGGAAGCCCCAAACCCAGCCGCTGGCATCGGCAATAGTTCAAGGCATAGCCCAAAGCCGTAGCCTGTCATGATGAGCGCTAACCCCACCGGCAGCACTTTGCTAAGCCACACCGGATCGATACCGAGATTGGCCGCTGAGCGATAAAGCCAGGTATATCCGTCAGGGGCGATCGCCTGAAAATAGTCTGCGATCGGATCGCTGGGAAACGCCTCCGAGTTCAGAAACCGTCGCATCCAAAAAACGTGTTGCCGAGCGTCATCCTGAATGACATAGGGGTGGCTGAAGGCCTCCTGGAGCGCCATGCCGCTAAACCATAGGGCAAACAATAGGCTGAGCGCCAACCAAAATAAATACCACCCCTGTGTCGGCCGGGTGGATTGCAAAATCAGACATTGATGCAGCCGAAGCAGGCGGTTGTTCATGGTAGCCAAAAACGGCAATCAGCCATCGCCTTTTAGCTTATCGGACGGATGCAGTAAAGGCTATAGCGTTAGGGCGCGTCATTCAGTAGTCACAGGAGCCGGGGATCAGCAATGCTCCCAACTATCCATGACCTAAGCGGAGGGTCTGTGAATGTCCCATAGAAGGGTGTAGCTGAATCGCAGGATGAATTAGAAGGACGTTTCAATTCATTCAACTCTAAAATTCATCTCCGGAAGCAGCAATGCCCACAAAATATGCAAAGCGATCGCCCCATGACTAGGGGCGATCGCCATTTAACCACCACAAACGCAGTGTACAGCGTAGATTTTGCTGATGTGGGGGCAGAATGCGGTGACAGAATCTAAAACCGCAGCCCAACGCCACCTTGTAGCGACGCTGCCGTGCCACCGCCCTGCTCGTAAGCATCAAAGGCAATGATGGCATTTCCAAAGAGTACAAATCGGCTGTAGGGCAAGCTGTAATCTACCCCTGGCTGAATGACAAAAGCCGTTTGATTACCGATTGGTGAAGCACCGCCATCCTCACCGCCATCCTGAAAGGCAACGCCAGCCCCAATGTAAGCATCTGTTTGCCAGTTGAGGGGAATGTCATAAGACACAGTGGGAACGATCGCCGTTGTATCGCTCAGCAGCACTTGGGCCCGCACAGAAATTGGCAATTCTAAAATGTTGTACCGGGCTGAAACGAAAGCGCCCGAAGCGCGGTCTTCGCCCAGCAGGTCATCCCCTTCCGTGACCCCCAATGATGCACCAATGCCGACGTAGCTACCGTAGGCAGGTTGGGCAGAGACGGGAGCCGACACAGCAGCGGCGATCGCGAGTCCTAGCGCAACTGTTCCGAAACGAGTCATACACACTGTTATGCCAGTCATCCCAAAGTCTCCTATTCTGAACTCCCCACCGCAACTAGCCGGGTCTGCACAACCGTAACCGTTGTTCAACAGCCTTTGACAGTGTTCGCTAGTAATCGTAACACTGCCTGCTAAAACTGCAACTAAAACCTAAATTTATCTAGGAGCGATCGCCAATCCTAGGGCATGGCTAAGCTGGCTATGCAAAATGAGCCGACTTATCCCAAGGTTAGAAGCGAGAATGTCTACGGCGCTGCTTCCGACGAGCGATCGCCTTGCGCTTCCGTTTTTCCAGCGGTGTTTCAAAATGACGGTTTTTCCGAATGTCTGGAAAAATCCCAGCTTGCGAGACTTTGCGTTTGAACCGACGTAGACCCGATTCAATTCCTTCACTTTCACCCAGAACAACTTGGGCCATGTTTAATCCTCAAATACAATACTTCATGAAATCTAGCGCGAATCCAAGGTGGACGGCAGCGCCAATGTCTCTATCCGCTCTTCTCTATCCGCTCTATTTGCGCTCGCCCATGGCTCTACCATGGAACCCTCACGCAGACTTCATCTTGACTAACGGTTGAATGAACGCTGCGCCGCTAGATTGCGGTGGTGAACGCCTAGACCTTCAGCGCTGGCAAACAGGTTTAATGCTGCCATTAATAATGGCTAAACTACTCTGCACAACCTGAAAGATGGACTTGACGCCGCACTCCTTGGGCTGAGAGTCACCCAAACACAAAAAAGTAAGGGACAGGAGTCACCTACCCTTACTTTGAATGATCAACGAATGCTGTTTCTTAGATGTTGACCGACAAGCTCAACAGGCAACTGGATGATTCATCCCTAAAGGTTTAGTAACGGCTAGAGTAGTTGCGATCATTGTTCCAACGACGATTACCACCACCGCCACCGGTGCGGTTTTCACGAGGCTTCGCTTTGTTGACCCGCATATCGCGGTTCATCCATTCTGCACCGTCTAGTGCTTCAATCGCAGATTCTTCATCATCATCATTTTCGAGTTCGACAAAGGCAAACCCGCGTGGACGACCGGTTTCCCGATCGGTGGGAAGATGAACACGCTTAACTGTGCCATATTCCGCAAAAATTTCAGACAAATCTTCCGACGTAACGTCGTAGGAAAGATTACCAACGTAAATCGACATCAAAAGTCTCCAAATCAGTAACAGACGTAGAGAATTAGATTCGGAGACAACAGACAAGTCACACAGTTCGTACCAACGGCCCGTATCAACAATTCTAGTTATGCCCGAAAATAATCACCGTACTGACGCCAGTATACAACCCCCAAGCTTGGATCGGGGGCATTGCAATCCTGAATTTATTCTGATTTAAACTTACCGTAGTGGAGACTTCAATGGCCGCGATCGCCCTAGCATGACCCGAGCAATATGACTACAGTTATAAGTTGTCTGTATGTGTGTCTATCTGTACCTTAATGCAAAAACCGACTGATCCATCAATGATCAATCGGTTTTAAGAAATGACTG
>CAYSIR010000008.1:5853-21341 GCA_964431105.1 uncultured Leptolyngbya sp.
TTTAAGAAATGACTGAATGGTAGCGGTATGGCTGCAAGGATCTTTGATGGTGTGGGCATAGGCTGCACCACTAAAAGTCTTTGCCGATACTGTTCCACTACAGAACAACCCAATCGATCAGACATCACGATTTGAGGCGATCGCTCTATACGGCTTGGGGAGAAACCGCTTCGGCTTCCATTTGCTCGTTGCTCGGTAGCTCTAGGCAGTAGCCTGCACCGTAGACCGTTTTGATGTATCGCGGATGGCGGGGATCGGGTTCAAGCTTGGTGCGAAGATGGCGAACGTGAACACGAATGGTTTCAATGTCATCGTCCGGATCGTAACCCCAAACCTCTTTTAAGATTTCACTGGGGGAAACGGTTTGTCCATGCCGTTGCAGCAAACAGTGCAGTAATTCAAATTCTAGATGAGTGAGTTTGACAGTTTTATCAAACCAAATCGCTTCTAAGCGCTCTGGCACCAGGGTGAGTGGTCCATAGTTCAAAATTTCGGCGTGTTTTGCGGCTTGAGGGATGCGATCGGTGCGGCGCAGCAGTGCCCGAACCCGTGCCAACATTTCCTCAACCTCAAATGGCTTAGTTAGGTAGTCATCAGCTCCAGCATTGAAGCCTTCAACCTTATCTTGGGTTTGCCCAAGCGCTGTCAGCATCACTACGGGGATGTCGGCTGTGCGCTCGTCTCGGCGTAGTCGCTGACATACGGTAAACCCATCAACTTTGGGCAGCATCAGGTCAAGCATGATCAAATCAGGCATCAATTGCAACGCAAGGGCCTGTCCTTTGATGCCGTCTGTTGCTTGGCTCACATCATAGCCAGCCATTTCCAGGTTTACGGCAACTAATTCAGAAATAGCGGGGTCGTCGTCAATGACAAGTATCCGAGGCATCATTAAGGCGTATTGAACTACGTGCTATTTTAGCGATTGGCAAAACAATTTGTATAAGAAGAATAAAATTCTTGTACAAATCATAAGCAAGCTCTTCAAGTTTCTTGACGTTTTGCTGATGCATATCAGGTGCAATTGCTGAGTGTGTCCTCAATCGCTTGTCAAGCCATGAATTGCCATTAGCGTAACATGCTGTTATTGACGGTAATACTCTGAAACACATTAGAGTGTTTCCCACGATACCGCTTCTGAAGAAGGGTTGGAACTCTGCGTGATAGAAGAAGAGTGCGCCTCCCACCAGTCCAATAACCGATTCCAAGCCCACCACGGATCGCGATCGCCCCAGTGCTGCTGTGTGGCCCGATTGCTGAGATAGCCAACATGGCCGCCGTGCGCGGTCAGCCAGAGAATTATGTTGGGATTGGTAGCGCTGGCTGTCTGAAGCTCAGAAATAATGGCGCGATCGAATAGGGGATCATCGGCGGCATAAAGGATCAGGGTTGGCTTGGTGAGTTCGGCTAACCACGGTAGAGGGCTGCTGGCGCGGTAGTAAGCGTCAACGGTATCAAACCCAAGGGTGGGGATCACCAGTTCATGGTCAAAGCCGCGAATGCTATTGGCCCGCTCGATCGCATCGGGATCAATCTGCTGAGGGTGCAGTTCATGTAAGCGCCACGCAAGTTGTTTCAGGGTTTGGGCGATTTTTTGTTCAATGTGCCGTCCGAGGGGATCGCGTTCTAGATAGGTGAGCGATCGGTTTGAATCTAGGCTTGGACAAATCACTCCAGCCCCGCCAATGTCTGCTGCATTTAAGCCGGGGATCAGCCTTGTGTCTGCCGATCGCACACCCCATAGGGCCAGTTGCCCGCCTAACGAAAATCCGGTAAACCAACAGGGCATTGGGCAACCCATGGCCTTTGCCTGTTGCGCAATGCAGACAAAATCTGGCCCTTCGTAAATGCCGTCGGAGGTTAGCGTTGAGGATAGTTCAGCGGTTTTGCCGTGGGCTCGCCAGTCAAACAGCACGACTGCAAAATTCCGCGCGATCGCTTTCCGTCCTAACAGTTGCAAAAACCATTGGTTGTCTAAGTCGCCCGTGATCCCGTAGGTGCCAATGATGGTGGCGATTGCCCCTGGTGGATTCGCAACCCATCCGTAGATCGGCACGCCATTGCCGCCCTGAAAAACGTGGGGGGTGTAGTCAGGCGATGACAGGACAACGGTGTCTTGCCACCGACGACTGGCGACTAATGCCGTATGCAGTGTCATGGCCAGACCATTACGGAGCCACCACGGTGGGGCATAGAATGGATCGGCCGTATCCAGGATGTTTGGCATTACCTAAGTTCGATGCAGGAGTGCATACTGGCGAAAACGCTCTAAATCGGCTTTGATGGTGGACTCGACGAGTCGCCCCAGGAATAGGTTATCCATTAACTTCCCCAATAGTCCGGGGATCGCATAAGCGACGGTGAGCTTCACGATGCTGCAATCGCCGCGATCGTAGAAGCGAATGGCTCCTCGGTTAGGCAGCCCATCGACAGATTCCCACTGAATGATCTGGTTGGGGATCACTTTTAGAATGCGCGACAACCACTGAAATTCTAGGTTGCCCGATGCCAATTTCCACTGCGACAGGTCGGGATCGTCTTCTAGCACATGAACTGAATCGATCCACTTCATCCAGCGGGGCATTTGTTCTAAGTCTGACCAGAGGCTCCAGACGTGATCCACCGGAGTCTCGACTTCTACCTGAACGCTATGTTCTAACCAGTCCGTCATAGATGCCTTCGATAAAGTGAGTTAGCCGGCTGTGGCCATGGTGAGTTCGTTGACATCCGTGCGATCGCCAAAGGCCGAGAGAATGGCTTTGGCGGCTCGTTTGCCGGAAATGGTTGCACCTTCCATGCTATCGATGTAGTCCTGTTGGGTATAGCTGCCGGCGAGGAAGAAGTTATGGATGGGTGTGGCTTGGTCGGGGCGATAGGGGTCCATACCCGGCGCTTCTCGGTAGAGCGATTGGGCTAATTTGACCACACTGTACCAGGTCATGTTTAGCGATCGCGATGATGGAAATAGCTCATGCACCTGAGATAAAACGTGTTGGGCGATCGCGTCGTTGCTTTGCTTAATAAACGGGTCGCCTGGAGTCAAGACCAATTGCAGCAATGATCCCTGCCCGTCGCGGTAGTAGTCGCTAGGACTGGTCAAGGCGAGGTCAGCAAAACAAGAAAAGTCAGCATCAGGGGTATAAAGCAGGTTGTCCATCCCGGCTGCATGATCCAGTTGGGTGCGCTCTTGGGCGTTGTGCAGTTCTGTTACCCAGCCATCAAACCGCAGTTGTACTGTAGCGACCGGAACCGTATCGAGCTGATAAATGTTGTCAAACTGTGGCCACTTGCGCCAGGCTTCCGGCAGCAAGCGTTGAATGCCGGGTACATCACAGGCACAAACGTAAGCATCAGCCGTAATGACCGCTTCCTGTTCACCATCGGCGATGACTAGCCCCGTGACGTGGGGGCGATCGCCCGTTTCCGTAAACTGAATGTCTCGCACGCGACGACGGGTATGGACGGTACAGCCGCGTTCTGCCAGATAGTCCAAAATAGGTTTATGTAGATATTCGTAGGGCGATCCTTCCAGCATTCGCAGCACCGATGCTTCGGTCTTGGCGGCAAAGAACTGGAAAATGGTCAGCATACAGCGGGCTGAGATATTTTCAGTGTCAATAAAGCCGAGGGCATAGGCGATCGGATTCCACATCCGTTCGAGGCTGCCTTGGGAGCCGCCGTGCTTACGAAACCAATCGGCAAAGCTGATGCCGTCTAGGTTGCGGATAGATGCCATGGCTCCATCAAAGTCTACTAAGCCCCGCACGATTGGGCTAGTTCCCAGAGCGATCGCATTTTGGGCTTTGTCTTGAATCGAAAGCTGCGAGGTGGTGAAGAAGGCTTTTAAGCCATTAAACGGTGCGCCGGTCAGAAACCGAAAGTCAAGGGAGCCGGTGCGTCCACCCTGGTTCACAAACGTATGGGTATGCTCTTTTAAGCGTAAATTTTGGCTGGCCCCCACTTTTTCCATGAGCGCAAATAGATTGTAGTAGCAGCCGAAGAAGACGTGCAGCCCCATTTCTAGGTGATTGCCATCTGCATCAACCCAACTGCCGACCTTTCCGCCCACAAACGGCCGCGACTCGAAGATTTCGACATCATGCCCTACCTCCGCTAGTTCGACCGCTGTAGACAGTCCTGCCAATCCAGCCCCAACAATTACAACTCGCATGCTTCGTTTCAACCTGTACGCTAACGCTTATGTTTACATATTTTAATGGATGCGGCTCACTCGGCCGGATTCAGCATCGGCAATGACGCCGGGATTGAGGAGGCATTCTAGACAATTTCAGCCCTGTGGGCGATCGCGTCCTGCTAGGCACAATGCAAGCTAGACCGCTCCACCACTGTTTTAGCTGTCACTTCTAGCTGTTATTGAGCATCTGTTTGAAGAAATGCAGGGTTCAACGCGATTGGCGTAATGAGTAGCGAGATGAGGGGGTAGAGGGCATTGCCGAACGAGCAGGCGATCGCCGGATTTGATCCACCGTCGGAATTGTGAAATGAAACTGGGTTCCCTGATCGCGCCCTGCTGACTCCGCCCAAATTTTGCCGCCTAGCCCCACCACAATCTGCCGACAAATGGCTAATCCTAGACCGGTTCCGCCTGCGGTTCGTCGTAGCGCTCCTTCTTCTTGGTAAAAGCGTTCAAAGACGGCTTCCAGGCGATTGGGTTCAATGCCGCGCCCCGTATCGCGGATTGTCACCTCCAGCATGGTGTCAGAATCCTGAGATGGATGCACTTCGATCACGACATTGCCTTCGGGCTTGGTAAATTTGCAGGCATTATCCAGCAGCTTTGACAGTAGCTCCACCAGCCACTCCCCGTCAGCCTGCACCAGTGGCAAATCAATCGGTACTTCGGCTGTAATCTTGGGCAGGGGCGAATCCTGATGCATTTTCAGCCCACTCAGAGCCAGGTCAACGCATTCTTCTAAATCTAAGGGTTCTAGGTGCCACTCTACGCGACCGCTTTCTAATTTGGAAAGTTTTAGAAAGTCTTGTACCAGTGTCCGTAGGCGCTCTGCATCGGAAAGGGCCGAACTCAGCATAACCTGGCGCAGTTCGGCGGGCATGTCGGGTTCGCTGGCCAGGCTCTCTAGGCAAACCTGGATGGTTGAAAGCGGCGTTCGCAGTTCGTGCCCGGTAATTGCAATTAAGTTGCTGCGGGTTCGTTCTAGGGCTTCAAGTTGCTCGTTCAGGTCTTCTAGGTTGGCGTAGGATTCAGCTTGAATGAGAGCTGTCCCAATCTGTACGGCGATCGCATTCACTAAACCGATCTCTTCTGCCCGCCAGCAGTGCGGCTCGGAGACGCAAGAATGCAGTTCAATGACACCAGTCAGCCGCCCCTGGTACACGACTGGCACCAGCAGCCATGAGCGAATTTGCCATCGTTGAATCAGCGATCGCAGCGGTGTGAGATCGGTCGGCGCATTGTGGGTGTCGGCGATTGCTATGGTTTCGAGTTGCTCAGCCAGTTGCTGAAACAACGGATTTTTGGCTAGTGGCCAAGATTCTCCAGTCAACGGAGCTAGCTCAGAATCGCGATACTCATGCTGGATAATAATGGCGCGATCGGTGGCTTTGCAACGGTAGATTAAGCAGCGACAGACCTGCATGGCTTGACCCAACTGCTGCACTGCTACCTTGAAGATTTCGTGGGGATTCAGGGATTGACGAATGGCGGTGGTGATTGAGTTTTCGAGCCGTTCTTGCCGTTCTTGGGCTGAGATGGCGCGGTAGGCTTTTTGCAGTTTGTATTGCCCAGCTTGCAGGTAGGTGACGAGCCGTTGGGCAAAGGGATCGGGGTCAATGTCTCCCAGGGTTGGCGCTTGGCGAAGGCGCGATCGCGCCTCGGCTACTTTGTGCTGTAATTCGGGTCGGTAATGCACAACCCGATCCAGCAGCAGCTCGGCGGCTCGACAGCTTACGGTGCGATCGAACGTCCACACGCCTTCAAATCGCCGTGTCTGATCGAGCGCTAGCCCGTCATCAATCCCGTGATCAATCTCGACATCATCAGAGGCGATATCTCGTTCTCGGCAAATCAAACAGGTGGAATATTGTTGGCCGATTACCACCAAATGCCATTCATGGGATAGCTCATCAGCTTCACTAAAGGCGACCATTTCATAGCGATCGCTCCGGTTAGAAAAGTCTGTTTCCGCCGCTGCCAGAACGTAGACGTGATCTGTCAAATTTGAGATCCGCAGATACCGATTGGCCTCTTGGCGGTAAAACCGCTCTCGTTGAAAGTTGGCAATGATGAGCGGCTGTCCTTTCCCGGCCAAGACCTGGTCTTCCATGGCATGGGACAAGGCGGTCAAAGACGATTTGAAATACGTCTGCGACCGCAACTCAGGCATGGACTTCAATAGCTCTTCCAGAATGGAAGTGGTGGTGATCATGGAGCGTCTGCGTGTTGCAAGTGGAGGGTTAAACAAGCATCAGACGGAGATAGAACTAGGTTGCTGAAATAGTACCCAGATCTGACCATCAATATCGAAACAGCGAATCATAGATGAAAACCGATCGATAGCCGGTGCATCGCCGCGATCGCACCGGGCACAAACAGAAAAACCGCGATACAGCTATTTTAGTAGTCTCTCAGACTGCGCCCCACTTCGCCAAGCATTGATCACAAAACTGACCAATTGAACCCATGGGCCCTTGAGCGATTCCCATTCTGTAAGACAACGTGGTGCCTGTGTCGGCGCTAATCCGTGATCACACAGCCGCAAAAGAGCAGGATAGCGATCGCCATCCTGCCTAGTGGTTCACCCATGACTCAACCCACGAGCCATTCTATTTTGTAAGCTGGGTCAATACCTGATTCGATCGCGCCACAAACGACTTCATCCCGTCGGCATCAAACCCCTTTTGTGCCATCAGCGCTAAGTCATAAACGTGGTGACACAGCATGGTAGCCAACTGCGCTGATGGTGAATCGCCTTCACTGGTGACGATCGCCCCTTGGTTCAGTTTCAGCAGATTGTTGATCAGCGGATGCGCTGTATTGATCAGCAAAATATGCTCTTCTGGAAATTCAGCAGTCTTCTGCTCAAACATAGCGGTCATGTCTCGCAGGCGGCGCATCGCTTCCGGCAACAGCACCATCGCCGGTGGCGTGTTGGCATCATCGGACTTCAGTGACTCAGTCCGAATCGTCACCTTGGGCTTATTCAGAGCGGCTTCAAAGAGTTCCTTCACCACCTCGCTGCGGGTTTTATTGGTGGTGGGGTCAACAATTTCTGACTCCTGATCTTTGTTAACCAGGGAATCATCTAGCTCCGCATCCACCCGCGAGAATTTTACATCGGAGTGATCCCGCTCCAGATGACTGACGAAGTGCGTATCAATAAATGAATCTAAGAACAGTACTTCCAAGCCTTGGCTCTTGTGCAGTTCCACGTAGGTTGCTTGGCTAACTGGATCGGTGCAGTAAAACACCCGGTTTTCATGGCGCTCCTTGTTGCGATCCAGGTACTCGTTCAGCGTGGTGTAGTAATGACCATCGGCATCTTTGGCCAAGTCCTTCGCTTGAGAACTAGGGCTTTCCCATACGTCTCCCTCGTCGGTCTGGACTTCTACCGCTACGGCTTCGCTATCGGATGCACCGCCCAAGTCTGCTGTGGTGCGATAAATAAGAATGTCTTCAACCTGTTTTTTGAATTTATCGTCGTTGATGGAGCCAAATTTAACGAAGGTTCCCAAGTCTTGCCAGCAGCGGACGTATTCGGCGCGGTTGTCGCGATACAGTTCTTTGAGGCGATCGCCCACCTTTTTGGCAATATAGTCGGCAATGCGGCGCACCGTGCGATCGTTCTGCAAGAAGCTGCGAGACACGTTCAGCGGAATATCCACGCTGTCGATGACGCCGCGTAGCGGCAGCAGGAATCGGGGAATTACCTCTTCGCAGTTGTCGCTGACGAAGACCTGATTGCAAAACAGCTTGATTTGGCTTTGGGTAACGTCTACGTCTGGCTTCAGCTTAGGAAAGTAGAGAATGCCATTCACCACAAACGGATAGTCGGTGTTTAGGTGAACCCACAGCAGCGGCTCATCTTGGAAGGGGTAGAGGTAGCGATAAAACTCTAGATAATCCTCATTGGTGAGGTTGCTGGGTGATTCTTTCCAGGGCGCTTTCTGCTGGTTGATTTGCTCGTCGCCAAGTTTGATCGGCACGGGCATAAAGTCGCAGTAGGTCTTGACCAGTTGCTTGATGCGATACTCTTCTAGGTACTCGGCTTCGTCTTCCAACAAATGTAGGGTGATGGTGGTGCCGCGATCGCTACGAGTGGATTCGCTGAGTTCAAACTGAGTGCTGCCGTCGCACGACCAATGCACCGGCGGCGCGCCGTCTTGGTAGGAGAGTGTATCGATCTCGACCTTTGAGGCCACCATGAAAGAGGAGTAAAACCCAAGCCCAAAGTGACCGATGATTTGCTGATCGGTGCTGTCTTTGTACTTTTGGACAAATTCTTCTGCACTGGAGAAGGCAACTTGGTTAATATATTTTTTGACTTCGTCCGCCGTCATGCCAATGCCGTTGTCGGAAACGGACAGCGTTTTCGCCTCTTTATCAATTGTGATGGTAATTTCTGGTGTGCTGATGTCGCCGGAATAGTCGCCCCGTCGCGCCACCATCGTAATTTTGCTGATGGCATCAACGGCGTTGGAAATCAACTCGCGCAGGAAGATTTCATGGTCGGAATAAAGCCACTTTTTGATGATTGGGAAAATGTTCTCAGTGTGGATACTGATATTTCCCTGTTCCAAAATGGTTGTCATGGTTTCGTCGAAGGGTTACAGCTAAAGGTCAATGGTGGGTGTGGTGCCCGAACCGAGCGGCGATCGCGCGCTCAAAATACGGGATGCAGCGGCAATGATGGCCCTCGGCTAGTCCAAACGTGTGAGGAAACGACAGTTCAGTTAGCCATAGTTCTACTAACTTGATTGTGGGCGATCGCTTCAACAACCGTCAGCGTCACCTTAGCGAAATAGCCCTACTTTAACGAATGCGGATTCCCCTACCGCCCGCCTTAGCCGAGGTCAATCAGCGCTAGTCAGGCCCTAGGTTGCCAATCGCTTACGTTTCAATGATGGAGGGCTGACTGGAGCGCTCAGGTGGCTCGGTGGAGTCAGGTGCGATCGCAGCTTCAGTGTCATGGTGAATGTCAATGGCTGTAGCCGAGTCTTGCCCTGGTTGCGTGGCTACCGTGGTTTCGGTCGGCTCCCCAACTGCGACCGGAGCGCTCAGGGCAGTTGCGCGGTTTTCTGGTTTGCGGAATGTCAATCTTCTAGCGCCGCTTTCGCCCGCTGCATCCACTAGGATGGTGTCTCCTTCCACAAAGGCCAGTTCGAGTATTTTGGTTGCCAGCGGGTTTTCCAGCTCTTTTTGAATTGCCCGCTTCAACGGTCGCGCTCCATACACCGGGTCGTAGCCTACGTCTGCTAAGTACTGTGCGGCGGCCGGGGTCAGCTCAATGCTGATGTTTTGATCGCCCAACAGTCGGTGAATTCGGATCATTTGAATGCTGACAATCTGCTGCAATTCTTTGCGAGTCAGCGGATGGAACAAAATTAAGTCATCAACACGGTTCAAAAATTCAGGGCGGAAGTGCGATCGCAACGCTTGCAACACGCGCGATCGCATCTCTTCGTACTGAGCCTCATCGCCGGATATATCCAAAATATACTGTGACCCAATATTGCTGGTCATCACAATCACAGTGTTGCAAAAATCGACCGTGCGCCCCTGAGAATCCGTCACCTGCCCGTCATCTAGCACTTGCAGCAAAATGTTGAACACATCCGCATGGGCTTTTTCCACCTCGTCCAGCAGCAGTACCGAATAGGGATGGCGGCGAATCGCTTCCGTCAGTTGCCCGCCCTCTCCATAGCCCACGTATCCCGGTGGCGCACCCACTAGCCGCGAGACGGAATGCTTTTCCATGTATTCCGACATATCGAGGCGAACTAAGGCATCGTCTGTATCAAACAGTGATTCTGCTAAGGTGCGCGCCAATTCAGTTTTACCGACCCCGGTGGGGCCCATAAACAGGAATGAGCCGATGGGGCGACCCGGATCTTTCATGCCTGCCCGGGCCCGGCGGATGGCGGCAGCGACCGCTACGACCGCTTCTTCTTGACCAATCACCCGTTCATGCAGGACGCTCTCTAGCTGCAACAGCTTTTGGCGCTCGGACTCCAGCAAGCGGTTTACCGGAATGCCGGTCCATTTGGCGACGATTTCGGCAATGTCAGCATCGGTGACTTGTTCCCGCAGCATCGTTTCACCCCGCGCCTGAATGTCAAGCAGCACGGCTTCTTTTTCTTCTAGTTCTTGCTGTACCGTTTCCAAGCGACCATATTTCAACTGTGCCGCCGTGTTGAGGTCATAGGCGCGTTCGGCTTGTTCAATCTGAACCCGCAGATGCTCTTCTTCTTCTTTAAGGTGGTTAATGTCGGTGAGGATTTGCTTCTCTGATTCCCACTGAGAACTGAGGGTGTCTTTCTGCCCGGTGAGTCCTAAAATTTCGGTTTCAATGCGATCGAGTCGGTCTTTGGCGCTAGTGTAGGCTCCGAGGGCCATTGAGGTCTGCCCTTCTCCTTCAAGGGAGAGCTTTTCCATTTCAAGCTGCATCAGTCGCCGCTCGATGGTCTCTAGTTCGACGGGTTTGGAGGTAATCTCCATTTTTAGTTTGGCGGCGGCTTCGTCTACAAGGTCGATCGCTTTGTCGGGCAGGAAGCGATCGCTAATGTAGCGATCGGACAGGGTGGCCGCCGCCACCAGCGCCGAGTCCGAGATTTTAACGCCGTGGTGAACCTCGTAGCGTTCTTTTAAGCCACGCAAAATTGAGATGGTGTTCTCGACGCTAGGCTGACCGACGACAACTTGCTGAAATCGTCGTTCCAGGGCGGCATCTTTTTCGATATGCTTGCGATACTCATCAACAGTGGTCGCCCCAATGCAGCGCAGTTCTCCTCGGGCCAGCATGGGTTTTAGCAAATTACTGGCATCCATGGTGCCCTGGCTGCCGCCCGCCCCGATGACGCTATGCAGCTCGTCAATGAACAGAATAATTTGCCCTTCCGAGCCGGTCACCTCCCGCAGCACTGATCGCAGTCGCTCTTCAAATTCACCGCGATACTTGGCTCCGGCAATCAGCGCCCCCATGTCAAGGGTAATGAGCTGGCGGTTTTTCAAAGATTCGGGTACGTCGCCGTTGATGATGCGCTGGGCGAGTCCTTCGGCGATCGCAGTTTTGCCCACGCCTGGTTCACCAATCAACACCGGATTATTTTTAGTCCGGCGCGACAGCACTTGCACCACCCGCCGAATTTCTTCATCCCGACCAATCACGGGATCGAGTTTGCCCATTTTGGCCTGTTCCGTCAAATCCCGACCAAAGCGTTCTAGAGCGTTGTAGCGGGATTCTTGGCGACGGTCTTCAACCCGCTGTGTTGTGCCGCGCAGAGCCTTAATCGCCCCATCAAGCTGGCGAGCATCCAGGTTCATCCGCGAAATCCGCCGGTTGACGCGCTCGTATTCAGCAATGCCCAACAGCAAATGCTCAACAGAAATGTAGTCATCCTTGCGGGCAGTGCGGGCCAACTCAGCCTGATCTAGGGATTGGTCGGCACTCTGTCCGAGGTAAAGTTGTCCACCGTCGGTCATACGGCTTTGGCGCTGCTGAGCAAAGGATTCGAGCGATCGCTTCAGTGCATCTAAGTCCTGATTTGCCTGGGTGAGCAATTTTGTAGCGGTGCCCTCTTGCTCAATTAGGGAAATCATTAAATGCTCAATTTCAAGATACTGCCCCCGACAGCGCCGCACCACATCCTGTGAATTTACAATTGCCTGCCAGGCTTCTTCGGTGAACTTGTTGGGATCGCTCGGTTGCATACTTTACCCGATTGGTGCTTCATCAATACCGCCATGAGCTTTCAGTATATCAACCTAGCTGGTTGAGGCTATTGATGCTACCAACAGATTTGGACAGTATTCTGCCAACAAGCCAGGCGCGATCGCCCCTAGCCGCTGATGCCTGACATCTCATGCTGTCTTGAAATTGCAGCAGCCCTAGCTCCCGGAACCCACCAGCACTTCACCTTTCAGCATGCGCTGCGCTGCATCGAGCAACGCTTCTTCTAGATAGGGCTTGGTAAAGTAGCCTTTCGCGCCCAGGGTAATCGCCATTTGTCGGTGGCGATCGGCTCCCCGTGAGGTCAGCATAGCAATTGGCAGACCGGAGAGATTGGAGTCTTTCTGAATCCGCGACAGCAGTTCCAGCCCATCCATCCGAGGCATCTCAATATCACAGAAGACCAAATCACAGGGCAGCCCAGAGCGCAGCTTTTCCCAAGCTTCCTGACCGTCGCGGGCTTGTTCGACCCGATAGCCAACTTTGTTGAACGTCATAGACAACAGCTCGCGTACCGTAATGGAGTCATCCACAATGAGTACGGTGGGTTCGGTCTTCGTCGGCGGGCCTTCTGGGACAGAGGGAATATCGTCTTTCGCCCAAAGGGAGCTGCTAGAATCGCGACGAATGCGACCCATCGATAAGTCAATCAGCTCGAGTACGTCGGCAATCGGCATAATGCGACCATCGCCTAGTACCGTCGCCCCGGCAATTCCAACAGGTTTGGGAACCGGCCCTTCCAGTTGCTTGATGACAATCTCTTGTTCACCCAATACCTGATCCACTTGCAGCGCCAAGAAGTTGCCGGCACTCCGCAGCACAATCACCGAAACCATCTCATCTTCTTGGCTGCCGCCGTAGACGCTGCCTCGTCCTAGGCTGCGGTTATGGCTGAGTAGCTCAGATAGCGGCTGGAATGGTAAAAGCATCTCACGCCAAGTGATGCAGGATTGCCCTTCGTCATCTTGCTGAATGCGATCGCGCGGCACATCGATCATATCTTCTACCCCATCCATCGGGAAGGCGATACGGGCCCGGTTGCTAATGCAACACAGCGCTTTAGAGATGCTCAGGGTCAGCGGTAGGCGAATGGTGAAGGTTGTCCCTTTCCCGATCGCTGAATCGGTGTTGATGGTTCCACGAATTTCTGTCAAATTGGTTCGCACCACGTCCATACCTACGCCCCGACCGGCAAAGTCATCCGCTTTATCGCGGGTACTGAACCCAGAGTGAAACAGCAGATCGTAGACATCAAGCTGCGACATTTCAGCAGCTTCGGAGCGGGTAATGAGGCCCTTCTGAATCGCCTTTGCTTTCACCCGTTCGGCATCAATCCCCGCCCCATCATCACTGATGGAAATCACGGTTTGGTTGCCCTGATGGAAGGAGCGAATGGTAATCTGGCCGATGGGAGGTTTATCGGCTGCTGCCCGCTCTTCGGGGGTTTCAATTCCGTGGGTAATTGCGTTGTTAACCAAGTGGGTCATCGGGTCATAGAGCGATTCTAGAATCATCTTGTCGATGAGCGTATCGCGTCCTTCTACGACTAATTCGGCCTGCTTCCCGCACCTTAGCGAAATGTCACGCACTGCACGGGGTAGGCGATCGGCGGTTTGCGCGAAGGGAACCATTCGGGAGCGGGTCAGCCCTTCCTGAAGCTGGGTAGTGACTTGACGGAAAGTGCGCGTGATTTGGTCGCTTTCATCTACGACGAAGTCAATGTCAGATGCCGACTCACGCACCCGAACAATCAATTCGATCATTTCCTGGGATAAGGTGTGGAAGCCGGTGAATCGATCCATTTCTAGGGCATCAAAACTTGCCCCGGTGGCGTGAGATTGACTGTCGGCGGATGCTACGGGCTGGTTGAAATAATTTTTGCGATTGGATAACAGGGAGCTTTCAAGGAGCGATCGCTCATACAAATCCCGCATCCGTTGGCCCACGTCGCTCAATTGCTGCACTTGATACAGCAAGTTGTCGAGGAATTGACGAAGGCGCTCCTGGGTTTGCTCCAGGCTGTTTCGGTTGACGACCAACTCCCCGATTAAATTATTAAGGTTGTCTAGATTTTTGACCGATACCCGCATGGTTTGGTCACTATGCCCTCGGCGCACCGTCCGACGGCTTGGGGTTGAAGGTGAAACCCGGCGTGCGCCTTTAGCGGTTGGTACGCCGCCCAGAGATTTGTCGGCATCTTCCAATAATTTTTCCAGGTCGTCGAACTCGCTCAAGTCATCCCCACCCGCGCTGACACTGGATTCCGCTGCGTTGCCACTGGCATCATCGCCTAGAAGTGCCTCAAGGTCTGAAAAATCCTCGCTAGTGGCCGAATCCGGGTCGTCTGAATCGTCTAGCAGGGCATCCAACTCATCAAAGCTGGTCTCGTTCGCGGTCGCAGGTTCTGGTTCATCCAATAAGGCATCTAGGTCGGCAAATTCATCGGCGATCGCGTCGTCTAGATGGGCATCAGCCTCCTCGTCTGACACGTCAAAGTCGAGGTCTAGATCCAGCCCCGTTTCGGTGACGGCGGAATCATCCGCGAGTAGATCATCGAGTTCGTCTAAAATATCAAGCCCTGCTTCACTATCGGCTTCAGAATGATCGGCTTCAGAATGATCGGCTTCAGGATAAGCGGTCTCAAAGCGGTCTGCTTCAGGGGCGATCGCACTGTCATCATCGGGCAGAGCCTCTAGATCCAGCCCAGATAAATCCAATTCGTCTGCATCTTGCTGGGCAGCGTCTATCGCCGCTGTGTCCTCTTCTGCAAATAATCCCTCCACGAAGCTACTGGTATCAACTGCGTTAAAGAGGTCTGATGTATCCACTGTGTCCACTGTGTCCATCTCGGATGCATCAGCGGCGATCGCTCCAGTCTCTTCGTCCAAGTCTGGCTCGTCTAAGAAGTCAAGATTCAAATCACCCAATTCATCGCTCTCTGCCGATGGTTCTGTCTCGCCCAGAGTATCTAGGTCATCAAAGAAGTTTTCGTCAGATTGTTCAGATTGTTCAGGCCCGTCATCCACCTCATCCTCGTCGAATAGCGCGCCTTCAAAGGATGTATCTAGATCCGTTATGTCTAGGTCAGTGTCCGTAGACCAGGCATCCATCTCAACATCGTCATCACTCCCGAACATCTGGTCAATATCCAGATTGCTACTGTCCGTTGCGGCTGTCTGCGAGTCGCCCCACAAATCCACATCCAAGTCATCCAAGTCCTCGCTCTCAACGGGGGCGCTAGGAATGTCATCGTCAATTAGATTAAGGTCTTCTTCTAATGATGCGATCGCTTCAGCATCAGACAGCAAATCACCAAACATGGCGCTCGTTTCATCGGGTTCGCCATCAACCGGCAGCTCAATAGTGCGTTCGGTCGATGCAGATTCAGGAACCCGATCGCTTTCTGCCTCGATGGCATCTAGATCAGATGTAGACTCGCCAAACAGGTCGTCTAGATCAGCCGCTGCTTCTGAGGAGGATTCTAGATCCAGCCCCAGGACGTCTGTCTCAATCTCGTCTGTCGAGGCATCGTCTACTGAGGCATCGTCTACTGAGGCATCG
>CAYSIR010000008.1:21441-28854 GCA_964431105.1 uncultured Leptolyngbya sp.
GAGGCATCGTCTACTGAGGCATCGTCTACTGAGGCATCGGCAGCGTTGTCAAATAAATCATCAAATTCTGAGCCAAGACCGTCTAATTCACTGTCCAACTCTAAGGTCTCTGCACCGTCATAAGATGATGTTGCAGGCCGATCGCTCAAATCAACCGCTGCTTCTGAGGAGGATTCTAGATCCAGCCCCAGGATTTCCGTCTCAATCTCGTTTGCTGAGGCATCGTCTGCGGCAGCATCTGAGCGATCCTCGAATAAAGGATCTTCAAACAAATTGTCAAATTCTGAGTCAAGACTGTCTAATTCTAAGTTTTCTGATTCTAGGTTTTCTGAATTGTCATCGGGTGAAGCATCAGTTGCAGTCAGGTCTTCCCAATTCTCTAAACCCTCCAGACCGGCTAAATCATCTAAGTCTGCGTCATCTACACCCCCTAGGGCGATCGCGCCCTCTTCAGGGGCCGAACCCGATGCGATCGGTGCGTCCGGAGTTTCGGTAACGCTGCCGTTGGAATCCTGATCAAATAGCAGGTCTGAAAAGTCGCTAGTTGGCTCTAGCTCTAGGTCATCATCCATCAGCGACGCTCCCTCGTCGGCCATGACTTCTTCTTCCTGCCAACCGGCTCCTAAATCCAGCGATTCCCCTTCAAACAAATCCGCTAGTGTGTTGAGTTCAGCCGCGCCTACCTCTGGCCCAGTTGCATCCAGTCCAGCCAGTGTTTGCTCAGAGGTTTCTTCCAGCGCGTCAATAAGGTCAGGTCTATCATTGGCTGTCCCATTCGTAGGCGCTGCGTTGGCCACATCCTCAACGTTCGCCGTGCCAGCCCCATCGCGATCGCCTGTCCCCGATGCATCTAGTCCACTGGTAAACCAATCGTCATCATCTGAATCAGTTCCCGTGGCGAGGTTTATGTCCTCCCGTTCAATAATGTTGGTATCGTTAATGGCGGTTAAATCATCAAAGGACAGCATTCCGCTCGTCGCAGAAGCATCGGGTTCAGTTCCTGAGAAAAAGTCAAAGTCAATTGTTCCGCTCGTCACCTCTCCAGCATCTGCATCCGCAAAGAGGCTGTCCAAGTCAGAGTCAATGTCTGCGTCGGCATCATCAAATCCCAGATCCAAATCGGGCAGCTCAGCCGGAACTAGATCCATCAGCGCATCACTACCGGTTATTTGCCTAGCTTTGCCTGACAGCACCAGCTCTTGAGCTGATTTAATGTCTTTAATCAGCACCGGCGCTAAGTCGCGGTAGGAGTTATCGCTACTGGCGATCGCCTTTTGCGCCGCCGAAATCAAATTACACCACTGGCTGAGGTCAAACTGCTCACCTGCTTGAGACAGCTTGCGGCAAATGGTCTGAAGCTGTTCGCGGGTGCTAGCGTTATCTGACTGCCTAAACAGTTGCAGCATGGAGCGCAAATGCCCCGGCACATCGCTACGGAACACCAACAGCAGCGCACTTTCTTCCTCTTGTGGCGCCGCCGGTTTGGGTTGGGGCGAAGGAGCGGGTACAGCTTGGAGGGACAAGTCCACCTCCTTCGGAGGCTGCTTCCCACTCTTGCTGACTAGCAGCATCAAATGCTCATTTAGCGAGGTAAAGACAGGTTCCACATCTGTCATTATTTCCTCGGATTTTTCTTCGGTTAAACCAAAGGGGCCCTGGAGCTGATCCAGCAGTTCTTGCAGTGTGTCAAACACTCGCAGAAAGAAAGTTTCGAGCTTTTGGTCAACCTTAACGGGGCATTCCCGTAACACTTTGATGTAGTCTTCCAACCGGTGGGCAGTATGCTGAATACTGCTCAGTCCTAGCATGGCAGCCCCACCCTTTACAGAGTGAGCGGCTCGAAATACCTCTTCGGTTATCTCCTTGTCTTCGATGGTGCTTTGTAGGTTGAGCAACCCTGCTTCGAGTGTATTGAGGTGGTCTTTAGCCTCCTCAATGAAATAGCCCATGATGCGCTGTTGCTGTTCGGACTGCATACTCATGGCAGTATTCCTTTAGGTGAACCGGCGATGGATACAAAAAAGTTAGGGAGTGAGCCATGTTGCTCTTGCACAATGCCTGATTGGACTGGCTGAACATAATGGATTTAATGTACCCGATCCAATGGCGATCGACATCAATGAAAATGGCTTCGATGTTTACAATGCTTACACAATGCCTAAAATGCCTAAAGATTAGGGCTGGCTTCGCAACCCTCCGCTGACAATGGGTCGATGCTTTTCGGCTTTGACGAATGCACTAATGTAACGGCAAGGCACTGCATTTTGCTGATGCTGGACTATTCAACCCGGAATCGTTCTACAGAGTTCAATAGGTCACGGGCAACGCTCAACTGGCTTTGCAGCGATGCAGATACCCGCTGTGCTTCTTGAGACGTTTCCTGCGCTGTCAACTCAACGGATTGCATAACCTGAGCAACGGCACGGGATGTTTCGGTTTGTTCAACGGTGTCGGCGGTAATCGATCGCACTAGCACGTCAATCCGATTCGACACTTGAATGATGTCTTCCAGCGCCCGTTTGGCTTTTTCCGCCAGCCGAGTTCCTTCAATGACTTGCTGCGTTCCTTCCTCCATAGCGGTCATCACCGAACCCGTTTCACTTTGAATTTGCAGAACGATTTGCTCAATCTCTTTCGATGCTTTGGCGGCTCGATCAGCCAACTGGCGGACTTCGTCTGCCACGATCGCAAACCCTCGTCCGGCTTCTCCTGCCCGTGCCGCCTCAATACTAGCGTTCAGAGCGAGCAGGTTGGTTCGGGACGCGATTTGCGAAATCAAAGCCACAATCTTGGAAATTTCTTGGGATGATTCCGCCAAACGCTTCACCTTCCGAGTGGTTTCCGCTACCGTTTCTCGAATTTGCAAAATACCGGCCACCGTCTGTTCTACGGCCTCGCCACCCTTCAGCGCGGTAGACGATGCCGATCGCGCCACTTCCTCTGCTTCCCGCGCACTTTCGGCCACCCGCTGGATGGAGTCGGTCATGACTTGAACCGAATTGAGCGTCACGGCCAATTCTTCAGCTTGTCGGAGAGCGTCAGATGAGAGCGATCGCGCAAAAGTTTCGTTCTCAGTTGAGCCGCGATTCACCTGCTTCGCGGCTGCCTTCACCTGTTGGACAATATCACGCAGGTTTTGAATCGTAAGGTTAAACGAATCGGCAACTGCTCCTAGCACGTCAGCCGTGACCTCAGCCTGCACCGTCAAGTCTCCTCGTGCCGCCCCTTCCACATCATCAAGGAGGCGAATCACCTGGCGCTGCAAATCTTCCTTGGCTTGCTCTTGCTCTTCTGCTTTGCGCTGGGACTCGCTGGTGGTAGTCAGAATGACGCGAGCCATCTGGTTAAAGCTACTGGACAACTGCCCCGTTTCATCTTCGGAATATACCGTTGCCCGCGCATTAAAATTCCCTTGAGACACGGCATCAAACTGTCGCTTCAGGTCTTCTACCGATCGCTCTACCGGCTTATTGGCCGCTCCAGACAGCACAAACGAAGCCCCAAACCCAGTAGCTCCCCCTACCAGAGCCATCATCAGCCCACTCATCCGCAGTCGCCCAGTCGTTGCCGCATCGCTTTCGCCGCCTAAGTTGGCTGCAATGAAGGTGGCGACCGCTACCGCAAAGGCAGAAGCCGCACCAGTCAGCCCCGACACTAGAACCCGCTTACTCTTCAGCGGCGCATTTTCCAGAAACGCAAGCGCACCCTGTTCGACACTGACTTCTGGATCACTATCCTGACTGTCTCCCGTAAAGGTAGGCACATCAGTCGTATCAGAAATGGGGAAAACATCGATGCCTCCTCCTTGAATGAGGGACTGGTCTTCTCCACTATCAAAGTCGAAGGCTGTGCCGCTCGTGGCGGATGTCCCGCTGCTGGGTATCCCAAATTCTGAGTTTCCTACTGATGGACTGGTCAACCCTGCTGAGTTGTCGTCTACATCGAAGTCAGGAATGCTGCCAAGGTCGTCAAAGTCGCCAAAGTCATCTAGAAAATCGATGCCACCGCTGCCCATGCTGTCTCCAGAAGACACTGGCGGCGGGTCATCACTGGTCGGCAAATCCGCGCCGCTCACGTCGTCGATGTCATCAAAGTTAAATGCACCACTTTCGGAGGATACAAAGGTGCGATCGCTATCATAATCATCATGGCTACCATAGCTCGGCGCACTGCCATAATCCGCCCCAGACGGATAATCCGCAGAAAAGTCAGGGGAGTCTTCCCCAAATGCAGGGTCATCATAGCTGGCATCAAAGGCTTCTGATGATCCCATAAAGAGCGTTTCATCATCTGAAGCTGACGGCGGCTGGCTCCCCGTACTCATCGGCCCGTCACTATAGCCAGATTCCACACTATCCATGTTGGGTGGAATAAAAGTATCGTCGTCGCGAGCAGAATCACCAGCAAACGGATCTGAAAAATCATCCGTCATCGCGGCTCCAGCCGCAAAGGGATCATCGTCGCCCATGGCAAAGGGGTCAGTAAAATCACCATCAGCCCCAGGGCTGTAGTCGCTCGCACTCGGTTGCCCAAATGCTTCATCTGATGCCGCATTGCCCAGAGAGTCAAAATCGACAGAATCAAAGTTGAAGTCGTCCTCTGCGCCGTAGTCATCGGACTGAGCATATTCGACTGAATTGCCGTTCGTTGACTGGGCCGTGCTAGAAAAGTCGCTATCGACGTCCAGCCCTGTGTCTGTTCCCGCATTGCCAACAAACTGACTAGCGTAGGCAAGCCCATCATTGGCATAGCTGATGTATTGCTCGTCGGCAGTCAGCCCTAAGACTGACTGATATTCCTGTTGGGCAATGTCGTAGCGCTGAAGCCCATAACAGTAGATATGTCCACGCAGCAGCAACACATCTGGATCGTCAGGATGATCGATCGCAAGTTGGTCGATAACGTCTGCGGCCTCTTGATAGCTGCCCTGTAGGTATGCTTGTCTGGCCTTTTGGTATGCCTGTGCGTACTCAGTGCCTGATCCCATTTGCCTTCTCCATGCCCGTGCAAGTGTCACAAATAGCCTAATTTAGGCTGCCCATCGTGCCGATCGAAGAATCGCAACCTGATCGAGTAGCCGGAGTGAGCGATCGCTGTCTCCTTCTGCCCATTCCCCTCTCAAGAATGGTGCCATGCTGTCAGGAACGTTATTCGGCATTTGAACTTCGTCAATGTCAAGCCAGTCCATGCCGATGATTTTGTCAACCGCTAAGCCTAGCATAGTATCCTGATCTTCGACCGCAATCACATGAATTTCTGAGCGATCGGTACTGAGCGGCTTGGTGTCTCCTAGGAACTGGCCTAGGTCGGCAACCCAGATGACTCGCCCCCGCACGTTGAGCGTACCTAAGAGTAACGGAGAAACATTTGGAATGGCGGTAATGCGATCGGGAGAGGTGGAAATGACTTCCCGAATTCCGGTTGCCGGTAATGCAAACTCGTCACCAGAGGTGACATAAAACTTTAGGTGTAGCTCACCTTCCGGGCTTTCGAGTTCTTGAAATTCAGGAACTTGCTCTTGATCCTGACCTCTCCCCATTAAAAAATCTGGGTTACTGATCATTGCACTTGCCTACTGTTTCGCACGATTTATCCTCGCAATAACTGCTTGACCGTCCCCACCAATTCTGTGGGTTGAAACGGTTTAGCAATGTATGCGTCTGCGCCCTGTTTCATGCCCCAATAGCGATCGAATTCTTCCCCTTTGGAGGAACACATGACTACAGGGACATCTTGTGTTTTCGGATCAGCCTTTAGTCGGCGGCAAACTTCATATCCATTCATTCGTGGCATGACAATATCTAAAACGACTAGATCCGGACAATGCCCCTGAATTTGTTCGAGGGCCTCTACACCGTCAGTTGCAATCGCAACGTTAAGACCACTGCCTTTAAGAAGGTCGGTAATCATTTCTCGTTGGGTAACACTGTCTTCCACTACCAAAACTGTACTCATTATGTTTCCCCATCTGCTAACCGCGCTGTAAAGAAGGGCCTCTTACTCGGAAGGTGACGCTCGCTTGTTAAAACTACGATAATGCAATTTCGAGAATGATCATGCAAGTTTACGGAGGAGCGGAGGTTGGGGAAGTGATGTCAATGTCTAACTCATCCTCAACCGCTTCGGCAAGTAAGTCTTCTGGTTTGGGGCAATCTGGCAACCCATGACCGACATATTTCTCAACAATGGTGGTTAGCTCGCTGGCTCCAAATGGTTTTGTGAGATAGTCGGTTGCTTCGACAATGCGGGCTTTCACGCGATCGATGAAACCATCTTTGCCCGTCAGCATAACAATTGGAATTTGGCGGAATGCGGTTGACTTCCGCAGCATGGCACAGATTTCGTACCCGTCAAGTTCTGGCATGGCGATGTCACACAGGATGAGATCCGGTTTGAGCTGAAAGACCAAACTCAGGGCTTTGATGGGGTTACTAATTCCTGTTGCTTCGTATCCTTGGTTGTTCAGGATAAATTCGACTGCTTTACGAATCGTAGCACTGTCATCAATGCAGACAATGCGAGGAACGTGTGGGTCTTGAGGAAGGGATAGCTCGAGTCGATTGGCTTTGCCATCTTGCAATGGTGGATTTAGTTGGACAAAGCCGCGTTTGATGTAGGGATACACTGCACGGGCAACCGCTAGGATGTCGCGATTGAGGTAGCGAGCCATTTGCCGGATGGAGGTTTTGCCATCTACCCAAGTTGTGAGTACATCTAGGGTGCTGGGTTTGAGGGCATTTTGCAACCGTGCGAGTTCTATGATGGCGGGGCGCTGATCGGGAGATTGAATGTGGGGGCTAAATTGCTTCCATTCCTGAATTTGTTTGATAGTGTCTGCCAAGATTGAACTCACTTCGATGGTGGTGAGCTGTGGGGAGAGGGGGGGGCTGATTTCAAAGGTGAATGACCCCTGATGCAGGCTGAGGAGGTCGAATAAGGTTTCTCGCACCATGCTGCGAACGATGCTGCGGCCTTGGGCAGGGGTCAGCAGTTGGCGTTCGAGGAGGGCCCAAACATGGCCGTATTCTGGAGCGTTGATGGCTGCGATCGCAGAAATTCCGATAGTGTCAACGGCATGATCAAGGTTGTACCGTCGTAAATAATCTCGCAGGCGCGATCGCCCAGTGCTGTCTCCGGCGTAGATGATTTGCCCATTTTGAAAGAACACAAACCAGGACTGATCGTTCACATGGCGCGAGGGGTCAGCGGTGGACAACGTGGAGCCATAGGCCTCCACGAACAGCTCGCCTGTGCGCTGCCCCAACTCAATGAGTTGCATGATGCTGCGGATATCAATTTCGTTGAGCTTGCCTTGCATGCAACTGAGTCTTTGGTGAATGAACTGGGTAATTGAACAAGGAGGAGGCGCGTGGCTCTTGAAGTCTGGTCTTGAAGTCTGGTCTTGAAGTCTGG
>CAYSIR010000008.1:28954-35765 GCA_964431105.1 uncultured Leptolyngbya sp.
TCTTGAAGTCTGGTCTTGAAGTCTGGTCTTGAAGTCTGGGGCAGATGAAATCAGGATAATGCTATCACTGCGGAGGGTGGGCGATCGCGTGAACTGCAACAGAGTTAATATCCACCCACAACGGTGCTTGCGATAGACGGTGCTTGCGATAGGTTGATTGGCGATTCTGTCGAGTCTAGCCGCTGTGAGTGGCATAAATTCATTTATACATGGCGGCATCTACATGACGCCTCAATGATAAGAGCTATTGTTTCGATTAGGAATACTTTCAGCGATCGCACCCGGAACTACTCCTTCAACGGGTTAGCTGACCATTACGCCGATCTTGCTAGCATGGCTAGGCTAAACTTCGGTTTGATAAAACGCTTGAAGAACCGCTAGAGCGTGATGCAAAAGGATTGGAAACGTTTGCGCCATTCCACTGGTTTGGCAATGGCATGAGGGATAGAGCCATTTCGGACAGTGCAATGATGCGTTTTTAGACCTCTAGTCTTTCTCTACACAGAACCCTGCCGTCCAGCAAAATTCGGTAACCCTTACATGAATACCATTACCCAAAATTCATCACTCGAGTAGTAGCTTGAGTAGTAGCTTTGGGTCGTAGCACGTCAGGACATGCCATCGTGACTGGCGCTCTCCGTGGCTTCTAATACAGCGTCAGTTAAAAATGATACCGATTGATACCGATTATGAACCCAACTTGCGAAATGGCTCAAGGCGATCCAGCCATAGCCCAGTTTGATGAACGATTTTCATAACCCACGTAGAAAAGGCAACGCTGCTACCAGACGTTGAATGCCAGACGTCTGCCTAGAGTTGCTGCCGTTGCTAAAGCAGTCGCCCTGTCTGATTGAATGTTAGCGTATGGCTGCTATGTGTTCTGCTATGACGCTAGGTTCGTACCTGGTTTCGTAGCCTGATGCTATCGGTCTATCGGTCGTTTGCTGTTGGACTACCGAGCCGATCCCCGTATCATTTCAGGTTGACGGGCTGCGGTTTTGTGGACGCGGCTGATTCTTATGATTGGAATGGAGGATTGGGATGGAGCGATACGGCTAATACATTCTGGTATGGCGCTAAGCAGAAAGTTTGGGAATTTTGGGTGGCACGGATTGGCCGTGTCACCCAAAGTTTTATGTCCTAAACAAACTGGCTACTGTCCTATCCGTCATATCCGTATGGGGCTGATGTACGGGTTTCATGAAGGAATCACAAATTACGCCGAATCCCTCATGCGTAATCACCGATCGCTTGCCATTATGGGAAAGGCGATCGCTTCGGCGGTTGTCCAGTTTCAAGTAGCATTGATTGACGGTGATCGATGACCGCAGCGGCGTGGATGCCGTCAGGGTGCAATAGTTCCATCGATGGTTTGCGGTTATGTTCTGAGGGGTTGTTAGGGGACGCTGGCGTTGTGGGTCTTGGGCATTGATCGACTTTTGAATGATGTGATTTCAGGAGCGATCGCCCCCGATTGGGTCGGTTAGACCTTATCAAGCTCCATCCGTAATACTCACGAAGACTGACCGGATGACTTCGTAAATCCTTGAAGGGTTCATTAACTGACCTACGCCAGATTGTGCAGCGGATGCCGGGCGGCGAACCGGTTGTCAGCATACAGACGGCAATAAGCGAGTCTAGTTGAAACGAAATAGTTTGAATAAGACGGCTTGAAACAAGACAGTGGAGCTTGCAATTCATGCTAGATTGCTCAGCCCGGATGGATTTAAACGCGGCTCTGGCTTGGTTGACGGAGGGCTGGTTGCTTGCCAGCCATTGCGCCATGATTGGGGCGTTGGAAGTCGTTACATTCAAGACACGCTCTAGAGCATGGGGAGCGATCGCAGCCTGTCAATTGGACATACCCCGACGCTGCCGTTCCTGCATTGATTCTGCATTGCTTAGCCCCGCTGAAGATGGCTGAATCAATGTAGGAGAGATACTAGCCAGAGCGACAATGACTCAAATGACAGATGCTATGACCATGACACTAATGCTCAATCATCAGACAGTCGCCGAAGGAGCGATCGCTGAAAAATTGAGGTGCAGGCGTTCACAACGTCATTTGAACCGCTTAATGCGTCAGTTTTGTACAGATAGGGTGAACGTTGCCAAAATCTGCCCTAGGTAGACCGTGGTTTGCGAACCATGAACGCAGGATAAAACCCTAAATCGCCTGAGACTCGGGTATCCTACTTAGGCGGCCGCCGCATGGCTCAACCATATTTTCAAGATTCGCTAGACTGTTAGCTAAAAGATTGGGTAGGATTTGGGTCATAACTGCGAGTTCTTCGCGACACCTATCGACAAAAATGCTGTTCTGTCTAGCATTTGAGTGACAGAAAACCATAGTTCAGACTTTGGGTTCGGGTAAAACAGAAGAGGATTACCGGCGTGCTGTATCTAGCTGAAGTACAGAAACAGAAAAGTGGCTTCATCGGCAGTGGCAAGACAGACTTTAAACTGATTGCCTGCCAGCGTTCTGAGCAAAACTGGGCAGCGTGCGATGAAACCGTTGCTGCGCCAGATGATGTTCCCTACAATGCCGGAACGATGGTGATGGTGGAGTTGACCTCTGGAAAGCAGGTGCGCCGTCACTTTGAAGCGGGTCGCCAATTGGTGAGCATTCTCCAAAATTTTTCCCGGTTGCAGGAGAAATCCAAGACTCAGGAAGAAGAAATTGAACAGTGGAAGCAGTCGCTGACCTACCAAAGTCAGGAACTCAATCGCCGGGAAATGGAAATGGAGGCCCGGCAGGAACAGCTTGAGCAGATGGAAGAAGATTTCGAGCGCTTAGAACGACAGCGGCAAGAAATCGAAACGGCTCAACAGGATGTCAGCCGCCTGCGAGACGAATTTGAGCGCAAGACCGAAGAGTTGGAGGGTGCATGGGCCCACCTGAATGGTGAGGTTCGGCGGTTTGAAGAGAAACAGTCTGAGTTTCAGCAATCGGCATCGCTGGATGATGAAAAGGCGGACACTTTGCGCCGTTTGCTGGAGCGAATTTCGGGTGCGGTGGCTCCTACGGAGTCTGTGCGCGAGCAACTGCATCAATCGTTTGAAAACTTGGATGGTCAGCAAGCTCTGCTTCAGCAGCACTGGCAAGTCTTAGATGAGCATCGCCATACGTCTCAGCAACGCCAGCATGAATTGGAACAACAGGCACAGTCTATTCGCGATCGCTGGGAAGCTTGGTATGCTGCCCAAGAAGGGGTTGAGCAGACCCGGGCAGAACTGCGATCGCTAGAGCAAAAGCTATCGACACAGCATGAACATGCCCGGGCCCTAGAAGCGCAAATTAAGCATCAGGCTGACCTGCACCGTAGCGTTTGCTTGCTGGCCGATGGTTCTGACACTGTGACTATCGGCGTATCGCTGGATGTGACGGCCTTAGAAAATATGCCGATTGATGAGCTACAGCGAACCACGCGGGAACTTGAACAGGAACTGGAGAAGAACTCTAAGTTCGTCAATAGCCAAGAAGAAGAGCTGACCTACAAGCAACAAGATATTGACGAGATTAAGAAACGAATTGAAGCAGCCAGTGAGTTCGATCGCCTTCAGTTAGAAAATGAACTGAAGGATGAACAAGATGGCTATGAGATGCTGAATGAGACGTTAGTGGGTCAGCGTCGCAACTTGAGGGAACGAGAGGCAATTCTAAAGCAGCATAAGATGGTGCTGGCTCGTCGTCAGGGGCATCCTATAGAGGCTGGACAAGGCGAGATTGATCTCCAGCCGGTGCTGAACCAAATTGAGGCCTATCGCGAAACGCTGCAAGCGGAACTCTCGAATTTGCAAAACAGTATTCAATCGGTGCAGGCGCAAATTGATCAAACTCAAGGGCAGTTGGATCAACGCATGGGTCAGCAAGCGTCCCAGCGGGAAGAGATGATGCAGCTTGAGGCGGAGTTGCAGTCTCAGCGTGAGGCGGCGGCTGAAGTTGTTGGGCGCATTCGATTGTATGAGGAAATGCTGCAACCGACGCAGGATGGCTGTGATCGGTTGCGCGAACGGATGCAGTCCATTGGTGATTTAATGTCGCAGTTCCAAGAGGCGAGCGATTATCAGCTTCAGGCGATTACAGAAATGCAGCAGATGATTGAGCAACTCACGAATAGTCAGTCACCGGAATTGGCAGCTTCGTAGTTCAGCGCGGGCGGGTTGGGGCGATCGCGCGTGTCAGTCTTCCCTAACCCGGCAGTGGTATCCATGTCAGAGTTGGTGGTGGTGTGGGCGACGCCCACACCACCACCAATCTTTACCAATACCGGACTACCCCTAAATCTTTCAGACAAAACTCCGAAAAGCGACAGACGCGCATTTTGGAGTTTAGATTCTTTGTTTTGGCGATTTCTAGCCAGATTGGGTACTCCATTACTGCACTAGAATCCACGGATGCTGTACGAGGGCGATCGCACCTCCGGGCAAAGGATCAGTCTGGCTGCGGTTGGGGCTGTGGATCAGTGCGACGACTTTTTCAACATGGTCGTAGGTGGGTGCTGTTGAAAGGCAGTGCTGAAGGTGATGGCGGATGACTCGGCGCTGTAGGGCGAGGTGGAGCGGCCGAAGCTTTAGCCGATTGAGACGAGGCGATCGCTCGTGGTTTTTGGAATCATTCTGCGGATCAATCGCCTCGTACCATTGCCTGGCGGCGATGGCGGTGAGGTATTCTACTTCGGCGCTGAGGAGTTCTGCGGTTTGTGCAAGATGGGCTTCAGCGCTGGGGTTTAGTTCCGCGTTCAGCACTGGCAGAATGCGGTGGCGAATGCGATTGCGGGTGTAGGCGGGGTCATCGTTGGTGGAGTCATGCCACACAGGCAATTGACGATGGGTACAAAATTGTTCGGTTTCGCGGCGCGTGAGGTGGAGTAAGGGGCGAGCTAGGCGGATGCGCTCGGTGAGCGATCGCTGCCAGGCTAAGGCCTGTAACCCATCGGCTCCTGCGCCTCGAATCAGGTTATGGAGTAAAGTTTCAGCCCGATCGCTAGCAGTATGTCCAGTGACGATGGCGGTATATCCCTGGGCTTCTGCGATCGCCACCAGTTGCTCGTAGCGCCAGGTGCGGGCCTTGGCTTCCGTGGCTGGTGGCGAGGCAGCGGCGGCTAAGTGAAAAGGAAGATCCCAAAGATGGGCAAGATGCTGTACCTGCTTAGCATTGGCGGCGGACTCCTCTCGCCAGCGATGGTCGCAATGGGCGATCGCCAGTGTCCAGTCCCATTTAGGCTGGAGATCCAGCAGGAGCTGCGCCATACACAACGAATCTTGCCCGCCAGAAACCGCCATTAAAATGCGATCGCCAGCGGGCAAGAGTTGTCGAACAGTTAAGCTGCGGTGCAGACTGGCATGAACCATCGTCCAAGATGCTGACATCTGCTACTCAACCCACTATCCAGAAAAACCAGCCAACCTAAAAAAACCAGCCATAGCTGTGCAGACCTTTCCCCAAAATGTTGACGCCAAGATAACAGACCCAAACGACCAAAAAGCCGGATGCTGCCAAAATTGCAGGGCGACGACCCTGCCAACCACGGGTAATCCGAGCATGGAGGTAAGCTGCAAATACTAGCCAAGTAATCAGCGCCCACGTTTCTTTCGGGTCCCAACTCCAATAGGAACCCCACGCTTCGTTTGCCCAGACTGCTCCGGCAATAATGCCAATTGTCAGCAGCGGAAACCCTAGCCCAATAATGCGATAACTGATGTTGTCAAGAGTGTCAGCTAGGCTCAGGCGTTGCGGCGAAAGAGCAATCTTTGGGGTAGAAGATGCTTCCGGGGGGGCTAGCACCGCCGTTGCCCCGGAACCACCAGCCGCGTAGGTCGGTTGAGACGCCGGTTGGTCGTTGCGACGCAATTGATATTTGACATCTCGAAATGCTCCAGTTCCAACGGAACTCCCTCGCAATTCGATCGCTTGCCCTCGCGTTACAACCAAAAATGCGATCGCCATCAATGCCCCTACCATCAGCGCGGCATAGCTGAGCAGCATTACGCTGACATGCATCATGAGCCAGTTGGACTTAAGCGCTGGCACCAGTGGTTCGGACAGTTGCATCTGGGACGGTAACGACAGCGTCGCAAAAGCCGAAATGCCCATCGCAACCGGAGCCGTCACAGCACCCACTAACCGACTGCGGCTCGTATATTCTGCAATGAGATGCACCGCCGTGATGCCCCACGCTAAGAAAAATAATGACTCGTAGAGATTGCTGAGCGGGAAGTAGCCCGCATCAATCCAACGGGCTGTGAGCAGGGCGGCGATTGTCAAGTTAGCGATCGCCATCCCAGTTGTGCCCAGCATTGGCAAGTAGGGCAGTTGTGGAAATGCCACACCGCACCAATACAGCAGCATTGTTACAAACAGGATGGCAAAGGATGCATTATCCAGCCAGCCCTGAAGGGTCACCAAATCCATTCTGGAATCTCCCAAACAATTATCATACTGAACTCAGATGTAGAGCTGAGCCAGCCAGTTTTTAACCGCGATGACTAACAGAAGTGTTCAAGCCTGTTTTGGGCTGTCCTACGCTTTGCACTGGGCAACTGTGCCAGTCATCATGGGTTTGTTGATTAAAATCACACTAAAATTGAGCGCTTGAGCGATCGCCTTAACTGAGTCTCAATCAATGCTGGGATAATTAGCCTCAGAACAGCTATCAGCGTTAATCATGAACAGCAGCAAATCGCCTACGCTTTTCTATCCTATCGAGTCTTGGTCAGGCTGCGGCAAATTATGGATCAATTTGAGCGTGTTGTATCTTTGACATACTCCCCCGTTTAGAAAACGGGGGATTCTCCGGTCAAACAGCAA
>CAYSIR010000009.1:0-1875 GCA_964431105.1 uncultured Leptolyngbya sp.
ATTGGGAGAGGGATTTAGGGTGAGGGCGTAAAGGTGACATGCACCCCTTCGCCGTCACCACAGGTGCAAACGATCCGAACATTCCAGCTAAGGGCGAGCAATGGGCTGCCCAGAGCGATCGCCCTTACCAAAGACCGGAGCCGGATCAAGTCCAGAAATTTGGCTAAACTGTTCGGCAGTGAGAGTGCTGACAATTGGGTGATCATCCCAACTCTTGAGCTTTTCGTGCGCCTGATTTAGAAATTCAACGCCGCGCACCATCGGCACGCTCGCCCAAGCATCAACCAACGTTTCGACCAACGCCAACTCAACAAGGGGGGGCTGATAGCGATCGAGCAATTCATTAATATGTGCCTCAAACTGAATCGGTTGCTGCCCGTCCAGGTTGTAGCTACTGACAATATGCTTCACGCGCTGGCGGCCTAACTCTTCTTGAATATCTATAAGCATGGGCTTGGTAAACCTAATTTACCCGCAGTTTGACTGTTCACATCGCCGGATCTGCTAGACGCTGAGACGGCCGGGGTTGAGCATCTACAGTCAGAGCTAACCGTTTTGATGCCGCATCTGCCCGCAGGCATTCCCGCTAAAGCCTCTCATCGACGGCTCTGACAAATGACGACGAGAGCGCTACCCTATTCTGGTTGGGAACGATGGCATCTGACGCCATTCTGACCCAATCCTTCAAAATTCTTAAACCTTAACAGACCGGCGCTAGCAGCGGACATTGTAAAAACTGTTCGGTTCTTGCCTGAGTTCGTTATCGTTTGGCTGAGAGCCGTGGCATCCATGTCAGGATTTTATATGGCTGCGCCTTTCGTTGATGGACAAAACTGGCTAACCCCCGCCACACTAGCTAGGACACCGAACTTCTACGTTGCCTAAAATCGTCTAGGGTCGGGGTTTCCGCGTCTAGGGCAGAATCCTTTATCCGTCAGTGCCCACACGACAAAAAATGATGCCCCCTAGAGGGCAGCCGTTGGCGCAATCCGGCTGAGCCAAGTCCGGTTCATCGATTAAGAATTCCCGCACCTTTAGAGCTATCCATCACACAAAAGTCGCCAGACCTTTTGCCTCACCACCGCTTTGGCGGTCACCCAGAGTCTCTGTTTTTGAACAAAGGAATTTGGGTTTTAGCAAGATTTGCGTCATGGATAGCTTTTGGGGCGGTGTATTGGCAAACGCGAAGGCGTGTTGTCCATTGACGAGTTGTGGCTGCACTAGCGATCGCCGTTTAGAGGCGTGAACTGAAGTAAGGGTTCAGTGCGGATGGCGGGCTGAGATGGCGTATCCGTCAACGCTTCTTCAATGAGTCGTTCATCATCGGTGACTAAGTTGGGTGCATAGTCGATTGCCCGGTCATCTGCTGCAATACAAATATTCATAGCCGCGATCGCCCCCAAGTCAATTTCACGGCGCAACCCCACCACACAGTCTGAAAATTCGAGGGGCAGCAAACTCCGGCGGCAATAGTCCAAGGAATCCAGCGATGCCACGCTTTCTGTATCGCGGTCAATATCGGTTACACATTCCGCTAAATCTAGGGGACGGCGCACTCGCTTACAGCCTTCTAGGGCATCTTCTGCTAAAACAGGGGTTCGATCATCGATATGGGTGACGCATCGGGCTAGGTCTCTTGGATGCAGGGCAGCAGCACAGGCTTCGGATGCGGCGGCTGGGGTGATTCCGTTTTGCAGCAATCGACTGGCGCAGGCTTGATATTCATTGCCCCTAAAGTTAAATGGGAACACTGCGTAGGCCGGAGCAATGGGCATACTGGCGATCGCGAGGCCGGTTGCCATGGCCAACGGCACTGCTTTGGATGAATGCGTAGAGCGTGCTTTCAAGAAATAATGTTGCATAACTTTGCAGTGG
>CAYSIR010000009.1:1975-6136 GCA_964431105.1 uncultured Leptolyngbya sp.
GCAAGATAAGGGCTTGACTGCCTTTTGAAGACCTTTGCGTGTCTGAGACACAGCGAGGCTAGAGGCTATTGAGGGAGCAGGGTTGCTGAAGAGCCGTTTAGAGCGTATCTATAGCGATCGGTGGCAAGTGACGCTTAATGTCCAGCCATCTGGAATGGCTATGGAAACTGGACGTTGAGAAAGCGATCGCTATTTCAGCAAACCGTACCACAGCCCTAGGATAGTCTGAGACCCTGCAACGGTACGAAAGCCTAGCCTGACCTAGCCGCATCTCGTCAAATTTGGTTGAACTCTGGGGTATGGCGTTGAGCAGAAAGCGGAGGGATGTTTTGTGCATCCCATAAAAATCCCATGCCCTAGACGGCTACTGCCACAAACCGCATGAGTTGAGACAGCGCGAACCAGATGCCCAGGTAGCGCGAAGCTGCTGATAATTGTGCATTGGGCGCGGCAATTGCGCTAGGTGGATTTGATGGGGGCAGGTGCCCTGATTTTGGCAGGGACTTTAGCGTGGATGTTCACTCAACAAAGGCATTTTAGTATTGTGGCTGCGTCATAAAATGCAAATTAAAC
The DNA here is from genome assembly GCA_964431105.1 of uncultured Leptolyngbya sp. Classification (GTDB taxonomy): domain Bacteria; phylum Cyanobacteriota; class Cyanobacteriia; order RECH01; family RECH01; genus RECH01. The sequence continues at coordinate 2,549 of CAYSIR010000009.1, forward strand.
CGCAAATAGATATTAACGGTCTGCGGATTTGTATTGAAATAGACAGCAAATTAACGTAAATCTCGCTTCGCAGCGATCGCTAGCCTGTCCTCAGTCGTTTTCTAGCCTGTGAAGTGTTGACTGTTTTGGGGGCAAATCATCAGCATGGGTGATAATCTAAAGCCAGCGATCGCCAGGATTGGATGCCGAGCATCAACCCTGGCTGATGTTGAACTTGATAGGAGAACAGCGGGACACATCCGTGAAGTATTTCTTTTTGTCTGAGGGTTGGGTCGTGGGTCGAGTGTGGGGGGTCGGCGGCTTGTGGGATGAACTCGCATGGCGGCGCAATCCCGAAATTCATCAGATGAATCTCTGCATTATGGAGCAGGGCGAAACGCTATGGCTGCATCGGGTGGAGGATGCGGTCGTGATGGTTGAAGTCAAGCCGAGTCAGAGTGCGAACTCGCGGTCGATTGGGCAAGTCGTGCTAAAGCGTCTCATTTCAGCCGAGCAGGTGTTGGAACTGCTCTGCCAGTCTGATGCGCTCCTGCCTCAGACGGCGATCGCCAACCAAGTGCTGACTTGAGAGTTTGAGCAACAGCTTGATTAAAAGTGCTGAAAGCCGTGGCTGAGGGATAGGGTTTGGCGGTAGGTCGGGTCATGGCGATCGCGCACTGTAATGTCGGGTGAATCGATGATGCAGCCAATGATGACGGCTCCGGGCAGTTGCTGAATGAAGCGCTCGGCTAGGTCAACGGGCAAGCTCAGCACCAGTTCAAAATCTTCGCCGCCGTAGAGCGTCCAGTCGAGGGCTTGCTGTGGCGATCGCCAGGCTATCAGTGCGGGCGGAATGGGAAGCTGCGATCGCTCCAGAACTGCGCCTACGCCACTAGACTGACACAATTGCACGATGGCATCTGCTAGCCCATCGCTGCTGTCTATGCCAGCAATGCCGCGATCGCTAGTCCAGATGCCAATGCGGTCAAGGATTAACGATACATCTAGACGAGGGCGAGGGCGCTGGTGCGATCGCTTCAGTTCAGCCTGTTGCTCAGCGGTGAGCGGGCAGGACGCATCGGGATGCAGCAATAGTTCTAGACCGGCGCGCGAGGCTCCGTGCTGCCCCGTTGCCACAATGGCATCGCCCGGCTGGGCTGCCGTTCGTTTCAAAATGCGATGGGGATCGACCTGCCCAAGGGCGGTAATCGCTAGGCTTAGCACCGGGGATCGGCAAATGTCGCCACCTGCGATCGCCGTGTCATACGCTTGGGCACAGTCTGCCATGCCACGATATAGGTCGTCGATCCAGTTTACAGGCACGTCCCCCGGCAAGCTCAGCCCGACGGTCAACCCCAGGGGCGCTGCACCCATGGCAGCCAGGTCAGACAGGTTGGTGGCGATCGCTCGCCATCCCGCATCGGCCGGGGTCATGGTTGGTTGGGGCGTTGCGAGTCCCAAGCTAAAATGCACACCGTCTACTAAAACATCGGTGCTGACGACGAGCGATCGCCCTGGGTCAACTGCCAGTATGGCCGCATCATCGCCAATCATATCGGGTGGACAATAGTGCTGAAGGCGTTGCAGCAGTCCATGTTCGCCAATATCACTCACGCGCAAACTCGATAAAGGTTGGGGCATAGGAGAATCATCGGGTTAATGCAATCGTACCGCGAGGCGATCGCCCCAATCGGGGAGCGGCAGGGCAGAACCAGAAGCGACATGGTGCAGCAATAGGGTAAATGCGCCAGCACCCAGTCCATCCTGGGGAAACATTCGATAACAGGGGCGATCGCTCAAGTGCGAGGCATAGTCAGCAAGGTGAGGAATGGCGATCGCCTCAAACTGTGGAAACCGCTCCAGCAACCAATCCACAACCTGCTCATTTTCGTCGGGCGAATAGGCACAAGTCATATAGGCTAAGTATCCTCCCGGTGCCACCAGATGGACAGAGTTCGCCAAAATTCGCTTTTGGCGGTTAGCGTTTTTGTTGATAGTGACGGGATGGAAACAGCCGGGCGCTTTGCCACCTTTGGCCAGTAGCGATTGTCCGGTGCAAGGCGCATCCACTACCACCAAGTCTGCCGTGTGGGGCATCTGCTCAGCCAGAACGTGGGGATCGGCGCTGAGGCTAAGGCTGGGCGATAATCGGCAGCGGTTGAGGTTCGATCGCAATGCTGGCAATCGCTTGCCAATGGTCTCATTGCAAATGAGCAGATGGGGATGGCGCGATCGCCACACAAATGCACTTTTGCCGCCCGGCGACGCACAAACATCAACGGCAACGCGAATCGGCGAGGCGATCGCTTCCACCACCGAAGCCGCAAACACCGATGAAAAATCCAGACAGTAAAAATAACCGGCATCGTGCAGGGGATGTTTACCGGGCTGGGTGTCGAGGGGCAGGCGATCAACAAACGAGGGTTGCCAGGGGAGTGGGGCGATCGCCTCAAACGGTGATTCCGACTCATGACACCACAAAATGCAGGGATGAAACCGGGAGGGGTGCATCAGCGCATGGACAAAGGCATCCTGTTGATCCGGGCGATCGCCAAACAATCGACGGCTCAACTTCAGCAATAGGTTGGACGGTTTGGACATTCAGATGCAGCTCGGATGCAGGTTGCTGGAGCAGCGGGATCGCTACCCTACAAATTCTAGAGGCCCAGCGAAAGTCACGGCTTAGGGCAGGGGGTCAGAATCATCCCCATAGGAATCAGTTAATGAATTGGGCGATCGCCGTTGGCCCAGTTGGCAATTGACTTGAGTTTCTAAAAATACCAGCACATCCGCAATAGTCTGGGGGGTAAACTGATCCAACTGTTCGCTGAAGTCAATGCCGAAGCGATGGCAAAAATCTTCACACAGGCACAGTTCCCAGTCAAACCAGCAGACGAGCGTCCATTGCAAATCATCATCCAAGCGATCGCCAGGGCGCAAACGTGAAACAGGCAGTCCTGAATATTTCTCAAGATGGGTGTAGGCAAAGGTCGCAACAGCCATAGAAATTCCCCACGTTTCCCTCAAGCCGCTGGCCCAGCGATCGAGAGTCATAGGCGTGCGATCGCACAACCAGCGGTTGACCTTGCGGCGAATTTTCACGTCCGGGCTAAGGGCGCGATAGGTTGCCGCCGTTTGAAATAAATGCTTAAACGCTTTCCACATAGCCTGAAGGATGTCGCTGTTCCTGTCCCGACCCTCTCCTTCAGTGTTCCCAAATTGTCATGAATCTCACAAACGACCGGCTGCCCCACTTCTCCCATGCCGTAGGCCATCCATTACGCAGATTTCGCTGAAACCCGCCGTTCTCGTTTCAAAAACGAGGACTCTGAGTGTCCGCTAGAAGGGGTATGACGCAAAAGGTCTAGTGACTTTTGCGTAATGCATAGCATGCCGTAGGCCAAACGCTGGAATGTTTAGGACGCTGACAAACTATAGAAACCCAGGTGCTGCTGAATGGCAGGATAAATTGGAACAGCGGTTCAGTTCATAGAACTTTAAAATTCATCCCCGGAATCAGCAACGCCAAACCCCATCAGCGATGGCGATCGGGCAGGCGATGGGCGTTTAAGCGATGGACGAAGGCTGGGATCAAAGAATGGACGAAGG
>CAYSIR010000009.1:6236-25456 GCA_964431105.1 uncultured Leptolyngbya sp.
ATGGACGAAGGCTGGGATCAAAGAATGGACGAAGGTTGGGATCAAAGAGATGACAGCTCTTGGCTAAAGCTCTGATAATTCAACCACATTGCCATCGGGATCATAAGTAAACAACGCTGCTCGCCCTGATGCACTCATTTGTACCGGATAGCCTTGTTCGGTTAGCGCTGCCTTAGCGGTTTGGATGTCTGTCACGGCAAAGGCAATGTGGCGGTTGCGCCCCCATTTTTGCGAGTTGTGTAATCCGTGGGGCGTGTCGGCATCTACTAGCAAATGAAGTTGATAGTCGCCCACTTGATACCATACTCCTGGATAGCGGAGTGAGCGATCGACTTGTTCTAAGCCCAGCACTGTGCCGTAAAACGCTTGGGCCCGTTCCAAGTCTCTAACCAAAATGGCGGTGTGTAGCGATCGCACAATGCCCACAGGATTTCCTCCAAACTCAACGCTGTTAACAACTATATTAGAGGCGGCTTGCAATGCTTTAGCGGTGCTTCGGAAAGCGCTGATTCTCAGATTAGGCTGACGTTGCAACGCCTAACACAAGCGCCTAGGCTTAACGTATGAAACTGGCATCTGCGTCTTGATCTAAGTTCTCATAGCTAGACAGTCTCACGGACTAAAATCTTCACAGCCCACTCGTCTCACAGCCCACTCGTCTCACAGCCAAAACAGTGCGATCGCGCCAACCCATGCCACAACACGGAATGACTGTTGTAGGCTTGGTCTGAAGATGATCTGAAGATGAATGGAGAATACCCCAATGAAGGGCAAGCACGTTTTATTGACTGGTGGCACTGGCGGACTCGGACTGGGCGTGACGCCGGCCGTGCTGCGGCAAGGGGTGGCATCGCTGACGATTCCTTACCGCAGCCCCCAAGATGTAGAACGATTGAAGGGACGGCTCTCTCCGGCAGCGTTATCCCAAGTTCGGTTTGTTGCCAGCGATTTGATGCAAGAATCGGCGGTGGAAGCTTTAGTGAATGATCTAGAACGGGTGGATGTGCTGATTCATCTGGTGGGAGGCTTTTCGATGGGCAGTACCCATGAGTATGACCTAAGTGCTTGGCAGCACGATATGGATTTGAATCTGACGACTACTTTTCTGGTTTGTAAACATAGTCTCCGGCGAATGCGGGAACAGGGCTACGGGCGCATGGTGACGGTTGGCTCGCGGGGAGCGATCGAACCGGGCGCTCAATTGGCGGCATACTGCGCCTCGAAGGCTGGGGTTGTGGCGCTCACTAAAGCGATCGCAGCCGAAACCCAAGGGATGAACATCACCGCGAATGTGGTTTTGCCTAGCATTATTGATACCCCTACCAACCGTGAAGCAATGGGAACCGATCCAGCTAATCAGTGGGTGAAGCCAGAATCGTTAGCTGAGGTCATCTGCTTTCTAGCGTCCGATGCGGCTCAGGATCTGCGGGGGGCGGCTGTGCCAGTGTACGGCAATAGCTAAGAGCGATCGCTCGTTTGGGCTGGCTTGCGTTAACGCCATGCGTTATCGGGAATGGGGCAGCGGGTCTCGGTAGAATCCCCTAGATGTGGCAAGGTGTTGACGGCGCAATGTAGACGATGCAATGTACGGCATGCCTGTATCTGCCCAGCCCACCCGATTCCCCGGTTTGTCCAGTTCTTTAAGCTCTCGGAATACGCCAATGACTCTAACGTGCAGCAACGGTCATCCCAACCCATCCGATAGTCGCTTCTGCCGCGTGTGTGGTGAACAACTGTCTGCCCGGTCTGAGGAAGCATCGCCGCTATCAGGGCAACTGCTAGGGCAACGCTACCGCATTGACAAAGAACTAGGGCGGGGGGGATTCGGGCGGACGTATCTCGCTAGGGACACCCATCGATTTGATGAACCTTGCGTCCTCAAGGAATTTGCACCGCTGGTGCAGGGCGAACAGGCATTGCGCAAAGCTGAAGAACTGTTTGAGCGAGAAGCCGGGGTGCTGTATCAACTTCAGCATCCCCAAATTCCTAAATTTCGAGAGCTATTTCGCGCCATGGAGGGCGATCGCACTCGGTTATTTTTGGTGCAGGACTATGTGGAAGGGCGTACTTACCGCCGTTTGCTGCATAGCCGCAACCCTGGGGCCTATTTCAGCGAATTTGAAGTACGGCAATTGCTGACCCAGTTGTTGCCGGTATTGGCCTACATCCACCAAGCTGGCGTAATTCACCGCGATATTTCACCGGATAATCTGATGCTGCGTTTTGAGGATCAGTTGCCGGTGTTGATTGACTTTGGGGGGGTAAAACAGGTGGCGGCGATCGCCTCTCAGTATGTCAACCCACAAGCTGCTCCGCCCACGCGCCTCGGCAAAGTAGGTTATTCGCCCCATGAACAGATGGAACGGGGCAACGCCTATCCCCACAGTGACCTCTATGCGCTGGCGGCCACTTGTCTGGTGCTGCTGACTGGTAAAGAACCTCAAACTCTGCTGGCGGACAATGCCCCCGATTGGACAACACAGGTCAACCTGAGTCCGCCGTTTACCCAACTGCTTCAGCGGATGCTGTCGGTGACACCGCGCGATCGCTATCAGTCCGCGATGCAAGTCCTGGAAGCCCTGCATCATCAATCCTCAGCCCCTGCTCCAATCCCATCCTCCAACTACACCGCCCCGCCGCCCACCTACTCACCCACCTACAGCGCACCCGCTCCCAGCGTGCCAGCCCCCACGGCGGCTACGGTTGCCGTCCGTCCTAATTCCGTTTCGTCTACTCCTCCAGTTCCCTCGCGTCCAAAAATGGGCTTTGGCGGATGGGTGGCCGTCTGGGTCATTGTGCTAGCGGCGGGGGGCGGCGGTTGGTGGGCTGCCAATGAGTTCCTTGCGCCGGAAATACCGAATAGTGCCGACCCGGCAGCCGTAGAACCGGATGAACCGGAGGAGGGTTCTTCAAATCTGCCTCCAGAAGAGCGGGCCCGGAAAGAGGCTTTGGGCGATCGTCGGCGTGAGTTGGATGTAGATTATGGGCTATTGGTGCGTTTGGCGAATCGCACTTTTTTTGAGGAGTATCCAGGGCAGCAGGGCCGTACCCTCACCGAGTCTCCAGAGGATGCGGTTTGGCGAGAGCGATGGGATGCGATCGCCTCAGAATGGTTAGATACGCTGGAAACTCACCTCAGTGCGGCGGCGCGGCAAAATCTGGGTGGCTACAGTGCCCGTGATCCCGAGCGATGGAGAGAGCGGGTGAATCAACTCTTTGTCGGCAGTCGTGCCCTCAATGACCTGACGGATGCTAAATTTTTCCACCTGTTTCCGAACCAGCGCGGCACAGCTTTTATTGATGAACCCATCGGGCAAATCTGGTATGCGATCGCCTTCGACACCGTGAACGCCCTAGAAAATCGTCGCGTTTTAGAAGAAATTAGGTTTGATGAAGACCGATACAGCACCCGCCTTACCCAAACATTCGACCCCGGTGGCGGACAGGTCTACATTGGTAACTTCACTGAAGGTCAAATTCTGCGGCTAAACCTGCAAGCACCGCCCGATCGCACCCGTTTATCCATCTATCTACCGCGTCCCACCACCGAACAGCCCTTCTTGCTAGAAGATGCTGAACAAACGACTTGGTCAGGACGGCTGCCACAATCTGGCTATTACGAAATTGTGATTGTGTCTACGGCAGACGAACCGCTGCGCAGCACCCTTAATGTATCCGTCGATAACGTTACAACCGACACCATTGAACCGCCAGCCGACAGCCAAGACGAGGCACCCAAAAATTAGGGAGCCTGTCAGGTTTGTAGCCCTCACCCAAAATCCCTTTCCCAAGCCTGCCATCCATGACGCAGATCTCGCTGAAACCCACCTCGCTTCAAAAACGAGGACTCTGAGTGACCGCTAGAAGGGCTGTGAGGCAAAAGGTCTGGCTGAGAGCGAACTTGCAAACTTGCAAAAGTGACCTGTTCCCGCCCAAACAGGGTAGCTGAAATGGATGTGGCTGAGATGGCGATCGCTGAGATAGCGGCGAATCACATCGGGCGTTTCTCAAAGAGCCAGCCGGCGCGATCGCCCTAGCCTACTGTTTCTTAATGTCGCGGGCCATGTTGCGAAACATATCCATGCTGTCATCGCTTCCACGAGGTTGGGGTGCTTCGTTTGACGTGGACTCAACGATAGGCGGCGGTGTAGGCTCAACCGGCTGATCTTTTTTCACCGGTTGGGGCGTTGCGGATTGGTTGAAGTCCATGGCTTCCATCGCCGATACCGCCTTGGTGTAGTCACCGCTCACCTTGCCTTTCGGAAAGGTTTTCTTCACCGTTTTGGCAGTTCGCATATAGTTGATGTCGCCGAGGGTCTTTGCGTCATCAGGATCGAGAAAAAAGGCTTTCGATTCACGTTTGGGCGTTTGGTCATCAGGCGTTGCTTCGTCAGATTTCTTGCGGCTGAAGAGGCCTCGGATAAATCCTGTCATGTTGGGTTTGGCTTACTATCAATGTTATCTATACTAAATTTTATAAAAAATTATGAATGTTTTTTAATGAATTAGTCCTAAATTTGCAAGCTTGTCGGGCAACACACCCGGACGGCTGCGACATCTTGGCGGTGGGGCAAGCCGATCGTCCTTCAATCGCCTTATTTTTCCTCCATGCGTTTCAGGAGTTGTCGGACAACGGCGGCATCTTGAGCAGCGGGCTGACTATCTAAGTAGGTTTGGAGGTCGTAGCTAGCTTCAATCCAGCGTCCGGTTTGATAGTAGAGCAAGCCGCGATCGCGCCGTTCTTGTAATGCATCTGGGTAGAGCAGCAAAATCCGTTCAATATCCGCCAGCGCCTTGGATAGCTCATTGCTGTTTAGGTGAATAAACTTCAGGTTGGTGAGCATCCGCGCCAAGAAGCGATGAGCATCAACGGGTTCTAAAAACTGCGATCGCCATTCAATCGGCTGCCCATAAATTTCCTCAAGCCGCGCTTGGCAGTCTTCTGGGAACAGCACGTCGCCCTTGTTGAACGGATCAACAAACACGGCCATCTCACTCACAACCGGGCGAATTAAAAAATGACCCGGCATTCCAATGCCCACCATCGGAAACCCAAGCCGCTGGCACAGTTCGAGATAGAGCAACGACAGAGTGATAGGGATACCAGTGCGGCGATCGATCACCTCATTCAGATAGCTATTGCGCGGGTCATAATACTGCTCGCGATTGCCGTGATAGCCCAGATCGTCATAGAGATAGCGATTCAGGGTTTGAATGATGCGCAATGGGTAAGATTCGGTCGGTAGGCGCTCCCGCACCTCGTCAGCCATCGTGTCGATCGCATTGAGATAGTCTTCGACATCTAGGGTTGGATATTCTTCCTGGGCAATGTATAGCGCGGCTTTCGCTAGGCTGATGTCGTCTGGCGCTTGGCGAATTTCGATTAGGAATTGTTGACGAGCAGTGGAGAAATTCATCATCGGCTTAACTTCGCAAACGTTTGAACAACCACTCTAAACGAACCTTAGCGATATCCAGCCCTTCCATCACTTTTGAATTGGGACGAATATCATCAATAGACCCATCCTGTTCGGTAGAACCACCCATACGATTGACAGTGCTGCGGAGGCGATCGGATAGCAGGATGGCTAACGCCCGATGGAAATGGGCCGAGAAGGCAACATCTTGAGAGAGTTTGGTGGCCAGCATTAGCCGGGGAATGCACCAAACAATAGATTCATCAATGGCTTGGACGGTGGCAGAGGGCGGGCGATCGTCTACAAACGACATTTCACCGACCAATTCTCCCGGAGCCAGTCGCGCCACTTCTTTATGGTCGAGGGCGGCAACACAGACTGCAAATGAACCGCTGAGGATGAGGTATAGCGCATCAATGGAGCCGCCCTCTTGAATGAGTGCCTGCCCCGGTGTGATTGTCCGCTGCTGCCCTGCTGAGATCAGCCATTCAAAGTCGCGATCGCTAAGTTCGGCTAGGATGTACAACGCTTTTTTCATAACGATTTTGAAGTCAGTAAAAAACAGTAGACTGGTGCGCCCCAGCGATCGCCAGCAGGGGTTAGCGTGACGCTGCGCGATCGGCGGCGGGACTGGTGTAATCGCGGCCAGAGCCATAGCGCCAGGCATCAAGGTAGCGTTCAATATAGTATTGCTGAGAAATGGGTAATGACTTGAGCCAAGGTTCCAGGGTGTGGGCTAGGCGATCGCCGGCCATCGACAGCCCCGTATAGGCGATCAGCCCCAGGTAGTGCCGTGTCCAGTCGGCTAGTGCTGGAATGCCCACCTGGGGCACAATCTGGGCAACTGTGCCAAAGTGGTACAGCCCAGTACGGGTCAGGGTTTGAAACAGCCCTGGAAATTGCACTACGTCTTGCAAAAATGGCTTGAGTACCGGGTCGCCAAGCTGCTCCATTTCTTGAAAGACGGCAGATAGGAGGGTGTTGATTTGATGGGGGGCGATCGCTTGGTCAACCCTAACACTCATAGACTGCTGGAATAGCCAGGTCACGTTGAGATTAGGTTGATACGGTTGCAGCCATGATAAGGCTGAGCTAGACAGTTCATCGGCTTCGAGGGCAGTGTGCAGCCCGGCGGTTAGCCGTTCAAGATGCCGAATAAGATTGCCAAAGCCGCCAAAACTAAGGGGAGACTGACTGCCGCTGCTGTCGCCAATGTGAACGATTCGGTTCCAGGGCGATCGCAGGGGGCTATTGCGATAGCAGGGGAAAAAGCCAAACAGGGCCCGTTTCCAGTCGAGCTGCTGCAAGTCCACCGATTGGTAGTCGGGCAGCAGACGAAAGTACTCATCAAATAATGTCTCCAAGCTGGGGCGATCGGGGTGCAAATCCATGTAGGTGAAGAGGTAGGTCGTGCGTCCGTCTTGCGCTGGAAAGGCTTCCCAAAAATATTGGCACTGGTTCTGAATCGGGGTAAACGATGCGAACAAATCTCCGGTTGGGTTAGGTGCATAGCCATCGGCACAGGTTCCTACGACCAAGCAGGCCGCATCGGGGCGATCGCCAGCGCGGGCCTGGAGGGCGATCGGTGAAAAATGACCCATGACATCCAGCATCAGCCGACTGCAATAGGTGTGGGCTTGGTCAGCCTGGGTGGTCGCGATCGCAACGCCATTGGGATGGACGGTCACGGCTTGGACAGAGGTATAGTCCAGCAACTGCCCGCCCGCTTCCAAAAATCGCTGCTTGAGTTGTTCTAGCAGCACGACTGGACTCACGCCAATATTAAGGACACCATCGACCCAGACTTCCCCCGGTTCCGTTCCGGTCTCTGTTCCGGCATCCCCAAAGTACAGGCGACCGGGACGATATTCTGTAGCGATCGCCTGCTCCAGTTCATCCGCAGACAGCGCCCCAACGCGCACCAGTGCCATCAGTTCATGGCGAGAGATATTCCATTCTTGTTCGCGTCCTTGCAGTGGGCCCCGTTCAATCACCACCACCGACCAACCGCGCTGGGCCAGGGTGCAACCCAAAATAATGCCCAGCGTGCCGCCGCAAACCGCCACATCCCAGTCCACCGTTTCGAGCGGTGTATCGTGCGATCGCACCATTGACGGTGTGGGAATGTCGCCGTGGCAATAGCTGCGCCAACGGGCATCCACTCGGCGAAGGCCGGCTAAAACATCACCGGGCAGTTGAGACAAAATTCGTTCAGTTGAGGATACGGTAAGAGTCATAGCGCTAGCGATCGCAACAGTATTGATCCTAGCGCTAGATCGTAACCGCCCTCCATTTCGATCGCGTGGGTCTATCCTGCTAGAGCGTGTCGTCTCCACTGCTTTTGACAGTTGTCGGTACGATCATCTGTCGAGAGATGAAAAACTCAACTAGCAACGTTCCAAAGCGAATGACATCCCCATCCTGCAAGTCGTAGCGATCGCCACTGCTAATTTGCTTACCATTCAGCCATGTACCATTGCTGCTTCCCATATCCACCAAATAAAAGCAACCGTCTTGATGACCAATCACCGCATGATGCCGTGAAATAGATAAATGCAAAATCGGCAGCGCACAGCTTGAATGCCGACCAATCAACCAATTAGATGCGATCGCCGTAGCCCACGCTGAACCCGTTCGTGCCGACGCTTCCACCAAATTAGTGACCAAAAAATTGGTGCGCCCAGTCGTAACGCCTTGGATATAGTTAGCCGTGACTTGGCAGCGCTCACCCACCTTCAACACCGGGCCCATCACGGTCTTTACTTTGTCTAGGTTATAGCCGCAGTCAGCAATCAATGAATGAGAAACAGACGGTGGGCATTCCACAACGCTGAAGGGCCAAGCTTGAGAAGAATCGGACGAAGAGTCAGACCGAGACGGTTGCATATCAAAATGTGACATGGTTGATAACAGGGTGTAATGGAGAGTATGCAGTGTGGATGACTCGTATTTGCGAGATCGTATCTGCGAAGACCGTATCTGCGAAGACCGTATCTGCGACAAGAGGTTCAACGGTTATGACCAATCTCAACGTCCGGTGCGATCGCCAGAAGCATCCCAATTTGGCAGCCCTTCCCCCATAGCCCCTTTGCGAGGGCTACTAGCATCTCGGTTACTTTAAATGCTGTCCTCAGTCTCCCTAACCCTGCCTATCCAGACAAATCTCGCTGAAACCAGCATTTCAAAAACGAGGGAGTCATGGACATAATGGCGGTCATGCAAAAAATCTGGCGATTTTTGCATAATGTACCGTCATCCTAGGGAGACACTCGCGTTCAAGTCCCGCAGAATTGGGGATTTAGAAACAGCGCATCACTAGGCGCTTGTAGCCCTGTTTGGAAGCCTATCCTACGCAAAAGTCGCCAGACCTTTTGCCTCACAACCTTTCTAAGGGTTACTCAGAATCCTCATTTTTGAACCAAGGAATGCGGGTTTCAGCGAGATCTGCGTAATGGATAGGTTTGGAAGCAGGGGATAGGAAAGGAGGGCAAATTTGCAAACGTGGGATGTATCCTGACCAACGTCAGACTTGAAGACCTGGCCAATTGAAGTCACTCTTGGTCTGTATGATCGACTACTTAAAAATGCACCCTTTTGTCTCTGCTGTTCAGCGGAAGCGGATAGCCCTCGTCGAAAATGGTCTAATCATGGATCGCCCGGCACATTCCATTCAGCGGCATAGCATCGGGGAACTGCGCTGGAACAGGCTGATGCGCTGGCGATGGGGGCTGATAGACCAGAAGCTGAACACTCTTGAACTCTTTTCGTTACTGTTTAAGTTGAACGATTGCAATACCCAGCATTTTCATCAATCTTGGACTTGATGTTGGGGTGGATGCTGTTCAGCCTAGGGGGTTCGGTCAATTAACCAGTCATGAGGTATTGGGCAGGTTGCGGAACGGTCAGGCTCAGGCGCTAATTGACAGTTTTGGGGCTATTTATTCTGTGAATCAAACACCAAACCTGCGCGATCGCTTGGGGCATATTGGGCGGTGAAGCCGCCTCAAAAAAATGCTGCCTTCATCACAAGCCCCCCATAAATACCGGGAGGTCGCGATAATGTCCCCCAACCCTATCCACTCGGAGCGGTCATCCAGTTCGCGACGGCTTTCGATCGCTCAGTCCGTAGCCAGAGGGTTGGTGAAGCATTCAAGTATGAATAGATACTGAATCAATCGTGTCAGGTGGGACTGATGACCTCATCGGTGCGATCGCGCAACTTTGCAAACAGGATCGCTCCGTATTTCTACGCTAACCAGAGGGAATACGCCAACATACTGCACCCATAGATGCCGTAATTAAACGCGATCGCCCTTGATTTTCAGAAGCGTATATCCAGAAGTTTTACGGAAACTTCATCGGTTCAATAAGTTTTGATGAAACAATTAGCTAAAGACTGAAAACAACGCCAAACCGTGGCTGCAGTGCTGGACTGTGCCGCCTAGCCAATCGGTGAATTGAAGAGGGTGGTGTAGCGCTCGTAGTCCACAGCCATTCGTACAGAATTTGAGATGTGTTCTGTCCACTTTTCAGGGACAATAAATGGGTGCTGTGTGCCACCATAGCCATTCATCATGACGACATCAGGATGTCGCTCTGCTGACGATGCTGGGCATCCTACAGTAGGAATGGGCCAGGAGCATCCTAATTTCAGTCAGTCTTTCATCCCTAACCCTTTTTTTTCAAACGCTATCCATGCGGAACCGCTTGCTAGAACCCTTATTCTTAGCTGTAATTATTGCGAATTGGGATGACGGTTAAAACGGCTGGTCATGCACAAAATGTTTAGGTTGTCCTTGAGTGGTAAGGATTTTTGATGGCGTAGGCTGTGCCCACACTACAAAGAAGCCTTACATGAATACCGCTATTAACGTTTAGACGAATGAATTCTTATCTAGCTGCTGCGGTGCAGATGAATAGTCTGCCGGATATTGAAAAAAATCTTGCCCAAGCTGAAGACTTGATTGATCTAGCTGTTCGGCAAGGGGCGCAGATGGTTGCCTTGCCCGAAAATTTTTCATTTATGGGAAACGATAGGGAAAAGCTGGAACAGGCCAGCGCGATCGCGACGCAGAGTGAAGCGTTCCTGCGGCGCATGGCCCAACGGTATCAGGTGATGCTGCTAGGCGGCGGGTTTCCGTTTCCGACCGAGAGCGGCAAGATATTTAACACGGCATTGCTGGTGGGGCCGGATGGGCAAGACCTGACGCGCTACCACAAGGTTCATTTATTTGATGTGAATGTACCGGATGGCAATACTTACCGCGAGTCTAGTACGGTATCGCCAGGCAATCAGTTTCCGGCTGTGTACCCATCTAAGCACTTCGGCAACCTTGGGCTATCGGTCTGCTACGACGTGCGTTTTCCTGAACTTTATCGCCATCTATCGCACATGGGGGCGGAGGTTTTATTTATTCCGGCTGCGTTCACTGCCTATACAGGTAAGGATCATTGGCAAGTGCTGATCCAGGCACGGGCGATCGAAAATACCTGTTATGTCATTGCGCCCGCCCAAACTGGCCAGCATTATGCGCTGCGCCAAACTCATGGTCACGCCATGATTGTAGACCCGTGGGGGCTGGTGTTGGCGGATGCGGGAACTGAGCCGGGTGTGGCGATCGCAGCGATTGAACCCAACCACATTGCACAAGTGCGTCGGCAAATGCCTGCCCTACAGCATCGCGTATTTTTCTAGCCGTTTCCTGCATTTAGGGCGATCGCTAAGTTGACTAGACTCCCTTTGAAGCGATCATCCACAAGGCTTTGGGTCGAGGAATGTCAAAACGATAGCGCTGTCAGGGCCGGTCTATCTAGTGTCACTATCCAGTATCATCGCAAACTCATGACCTAGGAAGATCCTTAACCTTCGTCATAACCTGTACAGTAGACAGGATGAGTTTTGATGAGCGCATGATTGATATGGTGGCATGGCCGTTATCGTCGATGGCGATCGCATCCGTCCAAAATTGGCTTCTACCGCCCCTACTAGCCACATCTGAATCCGCCGATGTGAGCGGGTTTGTGCTGGCAGGAGTACTGGCTAGCCTGATTGCAGTGTATTTGGCTGCAAAGCTAGGGGGCGAATTATGCGTCCGCATTAACCTTCCCCCCGTCCTGGGAGAGTTAATAGGCGGGGTTGCGGTAGGGGTCTCTGCCCTGAACTTGCTGGTCTTTCCTGAAATGGCTGCCGTCCCAGAAAATTCGCTCATTATTCGATTTTTGGAAATTACAACCGGTCTAACTCCCGAACTCGCTCCTCAAGTATTTGAAGCTGAGAGTGAGGTGGTATCGGTACTCTCAGAGTTGGGAGTGATCATTCTGCTATTTGAGATTGGTCTAGAGTCGGATCTTAAAGAGTTGATTCGAGTTGGCCCTCAAGCGGCGATCGTCGCTGTGGTCGGAGTCGTGGTACCGTTTGCGGCAGGCACTGCCGGGCTGATTGCGCTGTTTAATGTTCCAACTGTGCCCGCGATCTTTGCCGGAGCCGCGCTGACGGCCACCAGCATTGGTATTACGGCTAAGGTGTTGGCCGAAATTCAGCAACTCAAGTCTAGAGAAGGGCAAATCATCATTGGGGCAGCGGTATTAGACGATGTGCTAGGCATCATTGTGCTAGCCGTGGTCGCTAGCTTGGCGAAAACAGGCGAGATTCAGATTACCAATATTGTCTATCTCATCGTCGGTGCTGCAACATTTCTGGTTGGCTCGATTTTCCTGGGGCGTTTGTTCAGCCCGGTATTTGTGTCGATTGTGAATCAGTTGAAAACCCGTGGACAGGTGATTCTGTCGGCGCTGATTTTTGCCTTTGCGCTGGCTTATATTGCCTCTGCTATTCAATTAGAAGCAATTTTGGGCGCATTTGCAGCGGGGCTGATTTTGGCCGAAACAGATAAGCACAGTGAAATTGAAGAACAGGTAATCCCCATTGCCGATATGCTAGTTCCGGTATTTTTTGTAACGGTGGGGGCTAGTACCGATTTGAGTGTGCTGAACCCAACGGTGCCCAGTAACCGCGAAGGTCTGATTATTTCTACTTTTTTGGTCATCGTTGCTATTCTCGGTAAGGTGATTACTGGCTTTACGGTGTTTGGGCAAGAGAAGGTGAATAAACTGGCGATCGGGGTTGGCATGGTGCCGCGTGGCGAGGTCGGTTTGGTGTTTGCTGGGGTAGGTTCAGCTAGCGGCGTTTTGTCGGAATCACTGGAAGCCGCCATTATTGTGATGGTGATTTTGACCACGTTTGTGGCACCGCCGTTATTGCGGGTGGTGTTTCAGGATGGCGATCGCGAGGGACAGTCTTCCACCACAGCTTTGAGTGGGGCGGATGGCGGCTCGTTTACGTCGGAGGCTTCATCAGCGTCGGAAGAAGAAGTGGAATCCAAGTAGGCGCGGTGTTCTAGTTGCTTCGGCGACTCATGGTCTATCAGCGGGTTGGCCGGTTTGCGCCGGTGCTGTCTGCGATTTGCCAGCGCGTCTTGTCTAGGAATTGCCCGCCCACTCGCACCGCCTGCGAGTCAATGGCGGGCTTATTGGGCTGAACCCATTTCATAGTGATGCATCATAGTGATGCCGTAGAAGGCTCTTAGAGTTAGCCTCGGTTTGGCCAGCCTTGGCACCTGCGATCGCTTTCTCCGCAGGCGCAATAAATTATTGCAATGATCCTGATCAATACTGAACCACTTTGCCAATGACATCAGTACAATAAGCGATTGCATTTCATTCGCAGGCGATGGCAGGCTGTGGAACCCCATTGCTGAAATTAACTTCGTCTAATACGATATGGCTCACGCAGGAATAGGGTTGGGTTGAAATTCCGCTCGTTATGGCTGGATGGGTCTGCTGCCCTGCGATCCCTAGGATTTGCATCGAGAGCCAACTGAAAGAGATCCGAAAAGGAGACGTGCAATCTGTGAAATTTCATTGGCTATTTTCTAGCGTTGTCGGAGCGATCGGAGCGCTAGTGGTTGCTATGCCTGCCTGGGCTGGACAACTGCAAAACTGGTCGTATGACAGCCGCAATAACCGCCTGAGTTTTACAACAACGGCGGGGGTGCAGCCCCGTGCCCAGCTCATTTTTAATCCTACGCGGGTCGTGATTGATTTACCTGGAACAACCCTAGGGCAGCCGACGGTGAATCAAGCGATCGGCACTGCGGTTCAGGAAGTGCGAGTGGGTCAGTTCAACAGTCAAACAACGCGCATTGTGATTGAGCTGAGTCCGGGATATGTGATTGATCCGCAGCAGGTGCAGATCCAAGGTTCGACACCAACGCAGTGGATGGTACAAATCCCTGAACCACAGCGGGCAGAAACGGCGATCGCCCCTCGTCCGTCCCCGCCCACTAGCCCCATCGCAGGTAGCAATGACACCACGCCGGTTGTCGGAGCCGCGACTCGCTTAGAAAATGTGCGCGTCACGCCCGACGGCTTTTTTATACGAACGACGGGGGAAGTGCCCAGCGTCACCTTGGGACGGGATGAGGCGGATGAGGATGCGATCGTGGTGGAATTGGAAAATACGGCTTTATCCTCTCAGTTATTGCCGCAGTTGCCCATCAATCGCTACGGTGTAGAGCAAATGCGCTTTAGCCAGCGCGGCAATCCGCCTACTGCCCGTGTCACTCTCAGTCTGAGCGATTCAGAGGTCGGCTGGCGGGCTACGGCTAGCAGTGTTGGCGGTGTGGTGTTGCTGCCGTCAGATGGGATTATCGCCAGTACATTGGAGACGTTGCCCGCCGATTTAGATGAAGTTCCAGCGCCCGCCCCAGCGACGGACAACGACGTGGCGACGATTCAATCGGTGACGCTACAGGGTGGCGAGACCCAGTTGGTGATTCGGGCCGATGCTCCGATTCGCTACACCAGCCAGTGGGATCGCCGCAATAATATCTATGAGATTCGGGTTGCGGGGGCGCGGTTAGCGGAGCGGGTGTCGGGGCCGCAACTGACCGCCAGCAGCCCCCTAGAACGGGTGCGTCTGCGCCAAGACTCGCCCAATACAGTGGTGATTCAGGTGAGTCCGGCATCGGGCACGCAACTGGGTGAGGTGAACCAACTGACGCTGCAAACGTTGGCGCTTCAGCTCGATCGCACCAATCAAGCGATCGCGGTTCCGCCCCCCCTCAATCCGGCAGGACTGCCGCCGTCTGCGTCAGCACCCACCGTCAATTTGCCCCAAAACCCTGATGGTCGGGTAGTGGTGGTGATTGATCCGGGGCATGGCGGCCCCGATCCAGGCGCGGTCGGGATTGGCGGACTGCAAGAAAAAAACGTCATCTTCCCGATCGCGCTGGAGGTGGCCGCGTTACTCGAACAACAGGGCATCATTGCCGTATTGACGCGCCAAGACGATCGAGACTTGGGGTTGCAGCCGCGTGTTGACTTGGCTGAACGGGTGAATGCCGATTTGTTTGTGAGTATTCATGCCAATGCCATCAGCATGAGTCGCCCGGATGTGAACGGCATTGAAACCTATTATTATTCCGATGCCGGACTGCGGCTAGCTCGCGTGCTGCACAATAGTATGCTGACAACGGGAATGGGCGATCGCGGCATTCGCCAGGCTCGGTTTTATGTTCTGGTGAATACTTCAATGCCAGCCGTTCTGCTGGAAACTGGCTTTGTGACCGGCGATCAGGATGCCCGACTGTTGGCAGACCCAGCCTTTCGGAGCCGCATGGCAGCCGCGATCGCCAATGGCATTGCCCAATATGTTCAGCAAAATTATTGATGATCCCCAACGCGCATTTTGCTGAGTTCGTTCATGCCTTCACACACTGATCCCGATGGATGACCTGACCCATGCGATCGCTGATGACCAGGTGTTGTCTACCTCTGACCCTTGATATTGACTGGTGTTTTAGCCACTATGCCTAATGTTTCAGCCTTGGATAGCCCGGCCTCGCCGCCACCATCTCGAATCGGTGTGTTTGACAGTGGAGTGGGTGGGCTAACGGTTCTGCGCGAACTGTACCGTCAGTTGCCCCACGAATCGATTTTGTACTTTGGCGACACGGCCCGGCTGCCCTACGGAGAGCGATCGCCCGCTGAAATTTTGCAATTTGTTCGCGAGATCATTGCCTGGATGATGCAGCAAAACGTGAAAGCCATTCTCATGGCCTGCAACACCAGTTCGGCACTGGCGCTAGAGACGGTGCGGTCTGAATTTCCGATCCCGATTTTGGGCTTGATTTTGCCGGGGGCACGGGCAGCGGTGCAGCGGGGGCGGCGCATTGGTGTGATTTCCACTCCGGCCACTGCCAAAAGCCACGCCTATCGAGACGCCATTCAGGAAATTGATGCCACTGCCCAAGTGTGGGAGGTGGGCTGCCCGGAATTTGTGCCGTTGATTGAGCAAAACCGTATTCAATCGCCGCAACTGCGCCGCGCTGCCAAAGCCTATTTGCAGGTGTTAATGGATCAGCAGATAGACACGTTGGTCTATGGCTGCACCCACTATCCCCACCTTGCGCCGGTGTTGCGATCGCTGTTGCCCGCTTCAGTGCAGTTGGTTGATCCGGCGGTGCATCTGGTCGCCGCCGCTGCCCGTGAGTTGGAACTGTTGGGGTTGCGATCGCCCCAGTTTTCCGTCTCCACCCGGTTTTGTGTCAGCGGTGCGCCAGAACCGTTTGCTCAGTTGTCGAGTCAGTGGCTTGGCTTTACGCCCGTGGTGGAACACATTGCCCTGCCGGAGTTGATGGCGAGTTTGAATTGTCAGGCGGATATTGCGTGAGGCGATCGCCGCTATCCAGAAGATTCGCGTTTCCCTGCATTCACCTTGCTAAAACCAGCGAAACCGTAATAATGGACAACAGAACGGGCGATCGCAGCCCTATCCGCTGGCTTCATTGGACGCGACGCAGCAGCACTCATGGTTGAACAATCAACGTCTCGCTACACCGTGGCTTGGGTCACAAACTTTTCGGAAATTCCTAAAGCTGAGTGGGATGAACTGGCGCTCTCCCTCGAAACCCCGTTTTTAGAATGGGACTGGCTGCACAACATGGAAACATCGGGCAGCGTCGCCACCAATACCGGCTGGCTGCCCCATCATCTTGTAGTGTGGCGGGAGCGATCGCTAGTGGCGGCGGCTCCGCTCTATCTGAAGGGGCACAGCTACGGCGAATTTGTATTTGATTATCAATGGGCGGAAATTTCCCAGCGGCTCGGCATTCAGTATTACCCAAAAATGCTAGGAATGTCGCCGTTTACACCGGCTGAAGGCTATCGGTTTCTGGTTGCGCCGGGGGAAGATGAGGACGAACTGACGGCGATCATGATTCACGCCATTGATGAATTTTGCGATCGCAACAATATTTCTGGCTGCAATTTCCTCTACGTTGATCCCGACTGGAAACCCATCATGGAGCGCAATGGGTTTACCACCTGGCTGCACCACAGCTACATCTGGAGCAATCACGGCTACCAAACCTTTGACGACTACCTAGCAGACTTCAACGCCAACCAACGCCGCAATATCAAGCGCGAACGCAAAGCCCTGACCAAAGCCGGACTCGAAATACGAATGCTCACCGGAGATGAGGTCACAACCTCGATGCTGTCGCTGATGTATGACTTTTACAGCGACACCTGCGATAAATTTGGCTGGTGGGGCAGTAAGTACCTCACGCGCAAGTTTTTTGAATCGCTCCATGCCAACTTTCGCCATCGCGTCGTGCTAGCCGCTGCCTACAGTGAGCAAGATCCCCGCAAGCCTCAAGGAATGTCGTTTTGTCTGACTAAAGGTGAACAGCTTTATGGTCGCTACTGGGGATCGTTCCAGGAATTTGACTGCCTGCATTTCAATGCCTGCTACTATGCGCCGATTGAATGGGCGATCGCCAATGGCATCAAAACCTTTGACCCTGGCGCAGGCGGACGGCACAAAAAGCGGCGCGGTTTCCCGGCCCAGCCCAACTATTCGCTGCATCGTTTCTACAACGATCGCCTCCTGCACATTCTGCGATCGTACATTTTGGAAGTGAACGAGATGGAACAGCGGGAAATGCAAGCCATCAACCAAGACCTGCCGTTTAAGCCGTCCTAGTTGTCTCAAACCTGAGCGATCGGGCGCATCGTCCTACAATCTAAAACGGGTGGATTGTTGCCGTTCGTAGCGATCGCCCATCCTCCAGCCTTTAGTGTTGCATCAGCCCAGCCTCTACCCATGTCCGACTCTGAACAATTCCAGCTTTTCAAACTCCAGGAAACCGCCCCAACCGACGTTCCCGACAGCTTTGATATTGACACGATTCCCACCAGCGCCAGCGTCGCCATTCCGCCAGGCACCTATTCTGACTTGGAGACATTAGGAAATCACTGTCGTCACTGTCAGCGGTGCGAACTGGGCAGCACCCGCATCAATGCGGTGGTTGGGCGCGGCAATCCCAACGCGCCGATTATGATCATTGGCGAAGGGCCGGGACAAAACGAGGACGAAACCGGACAGCCGTTTGTGGGGCGTGCCGGTCAACTACTAGACAAAATTCTCGATGCGGTGCAGTTGGATCAAGAAAAAGACGTTTACATTTCCAACATTGTGAAATGCCGTCCACCAGGCAACCGCAACCCA
This sequence comes from uncultured Leptolyngbya sp., assembly GCA_964431105.1. Lineage (GTDB taxonomy): Bacteria > Cyanobacteriota > Cyanobacteriia > RECH01 > RECH01 > RECH01. Next base: position 24,225 of record CAYSIR010000009.1, read on the forward strand.
ACGACCGCTGAGATGGATGCCTGTCGCCCGTATTTGATTGAACAGATTCGTATGGTTGATCCCCGCATCATTCTGCTGACCGGAGCCTCGTCAGTGAAAGGGCTGATTGGCGACAAGCGCGGCATCACCAAAATTCGCGGACAGTGGCTAGATTGGGACAATCGACTCTGTATGCCCATTTTCCACCCGGCTTATCTGTTGCGAAACCAATCGCGCCAGAAGGGTAGCCCCAAATGGCTGATGTGGCAGGATATTCAAACCGTGCGGGCAAAGCTAGATGAATTGCGCCAGGCGGGGTTGGCGTAGGGGTGAGTGACGAGTAGGCGCAATCTGGGTTCTTCTCAGAGCAAGCCCTGGGTATCTGTGGTAGCGTCGCTCGCTTCTGGGGTCAACGTTGCGATCGCCCCTGAATCAATGCGTTGATTGTGCAAGACCATCGTAGTGGTGGAATTGGGGGCAAAGCCAATGCGCTGATAAAAGGATTGCTGGTGGGTGGTCATTAAATACACCCGTTCCACACGGTTGACATGGGGATGCATCAATACCGTTTCCACAAGCTTGCGGCCCAGCCCGGCTCCCTGGTAATCCGGATGCACGACCACATCCCAAATGGTGGCGCGATAGATGCCATCGGAGGTAGCCCGCGCAAACCCAATTAAGCGATCGCCATCCCACACCCCAACCACCGGGCGACTGTTGGACAGCGCAATGCTCCAGTCCTCCAAGGTGCGTTCTTGGGCCCAGAAAGCGGTTTTTTGAAATAGCGTTTGCACTAGATGAACATCAAGATCGGCGATCGCCGCCTCGCCTTGATGCTGATTGTCGTAAACCCGAAACTGAATGTGGCGACAGTCCATAGCCATTGGAATAGAATCAACTTACAATCTGGCAGACAACCCACTGAGAAGCCGCCCATACAGAGATACCCCATTGAGAAACCCCATTAGCAGCCTAGCTCGATGGCGTAGAAGCCAGAATGGAAGTCTCCAGATGACCGAGGCAAGGGCGCTTGACCCCAATGGTTTTGATCGAAACAATCAACGGAATCGCCGCTCCTGGCAACAGGGTCAAACGTTGGGAATGACGGGGGGCGATCGCCGGAAGTTGCCACGCCGCTGGCAATGGTCACCTCTTTCAGTCAACGGATCATCGCATCGCCCGCAGATATAGCAGGAGCCATCTTACCGAAGACATAGGAGAATAGGCGGAGTAGCAGAGCTACCTGCTCAAAA
>CAYSIR010000009.1:25556-35251 GCA_964431105.1 uncultured Leptolyngbya sp.
TTTTTAGATAGGCTTAGTGCTACAGGATACCTTCGTTTAGACCAAACTCTGAGTTCAAACTGAACATCAGGCTGAAGAACAGAGTTCCACAACGTATGCTAAGAATGGCAACGCGGCTTGTATGTCCAGTTCTCAATCCGTAGCGATATGGCACACCGTTGGCATCATTTCACAGCAGCGCTCATCGTCCGGCTCTTTGCGACCTGGCGGCTTGTTCATCGCTCCTGGCTGCCAGCCGGGCTGCTAGGGGTCAGCATTCTACTGGGTATTCAGTTATCCAATGTTCGTTCCCCAGCGATCGCCCAATCCAGTCCAACCGTTGCACCGGCGGCTGAAATGTCTCCACCGCCAACCGAAACTCTGCCCGCCCTGCCCGCCATTGGCACAGTCGATCCAGTTCCTGCCGACTACCACCTAGGGCAAGAGCGCTATCTAATGGCCTGCGGCAGTTGCCATGTGGCCCTGCCACCGGCCATCATGCCCAGTGAAACGTGGCGGCAACTGCTGCAAGATCCTCAACACTATGGCGTAGAGCTGCCGACCCTGTTGCTAACTCAGCAGATTCCGATATGGGAGTATCTGCGTGATTTTTCGCGCCCGTTGGATGTGGGTGAATCAGTGCCCTATCGTCTGAATACCTCTCGGTATTTTGCAGCCCTGCATCCCCAGGTTGACTTTGCAGCTCCGGTAACGGTAGAAAGCTGCATAACCTGTCATCCTTCTGCCCAATCGTACAACTACCGCCAACTCAGCGCTGAATGGCAAGACTAGCCCCGCCGCATTTCTGAAGTCCACGGGATAACCGCACTGCTCCGATGGGGGGCAAATGATAGGATGGGAATGCTGCGATGCAAGTGCAGGCGTTACACTGATGGATACTCTCATACGATCGCTCTAGATAGAATGGCGATCGCTCCCATTGCTCCAAAGTTTGCTGCCTTAATCTAATTTTTAGGCCAGAGCAGAAAGCGATTGTGAGAGTGCGATCGCCGTCCTGCCGCCGTCTGACCGTCTTTAACCCAACCCGCTATGTTCAAGAAACTGCTAGGCGACCCAAACGCACGCAAGCTGAAGAAATATCAGCCTGACGTTGTCGAAATTAATTTGCTCGAAGAAGACATCCAGGTTTTGTCGGACGACGACCTCAAGGCAAAAACGGATGAATTTCGGCAGCGAATTGAAAAGGGCGAATCGCTGGATTCGCTGCTCCCAGAAGCATTTGCTGTAGTGCGGGAAGCCGGGCGGCGCGTATTGGGAATGCGGCACTTTGATGTGCAGTTGATCGGCGGCATGGTGCTGCACGACGGTCAAATTGCAGAAATGAAAACCGGAGAAGGAAAAACCCTAGTCTCCACTCTGCCTGCCTACCTCAACGCATTGGAAGGAAAGGGCGTTCACATCATCACCGTGAACGATTACCTAGCCCGCCGGGATGCGGAATGGATGGGGCAAGTCCACCGCTTTTTGGGACTGTCGGTAGGGCTGATTCAGCAGGGCATGAGTCCGGCAGAACGGCGTGAAAATTATGCCTGCGATATTACCTACGGCACAAACAGCGAACTCGGATTTGATTACCTGCGGGACAACATGGCCACGTCCATGGCCGATGTTGTGCAGCGTCCGTTTAATTACTGCATCATCGACGAAGTAGACTCGGTACTGATTGACGAAGCCCGCACGCCGCTGATTATTTCAGGGCAAGTTGAACGACCTAGCGAAAAATATGTCAAAGCGGCTGAGGTGGCGCGGTTCTTTAGTCAAGACAAGCAGGCTGCCCAGCGTAAATATGAGCAGAATCAGGCAGAAGCCGAACGGTTGCAGTCACAGGGCGATCGCGAGGCCGCAGCCGACTACTTCCGTGAAGCGCAAGCGGCAGAAGAGCAGATGGAATGGTATTACGAGGTAGACGAAAAAGCCCGTAATGTTCTGCTCTCTGATGAAGGCTTTATCAAAGCAGAAGAGTTATTAGGCGTTAAAGACCTATTTGATCCTGAAAATCCCTGGGCGCACTATATTTTTAATGCGATTAAAGCGAACGAACTGTTCATTAAAGATGTAAACTACATCGTTCGCGGTGACGAAATTGTGATTGTGGATGAGTTCACGGGTCGCGTGATGCCGGGACGGCGGTGGAGCGATGGCTTGCACCAGGCGATCGAAGCGAAGGAATCGGTGGACATTCAGCCCGAAACTCAAACCCTGGCGACGATTACTTACCAAAACTTCTTCCTGCTGTATCCTAAGCTAGCTGGGATGACCGGAACCGCTAAGACAGAAGAGGCGGAGTTTGAAAAGATTTACAGCCTGGAAGTGACGGTGATTCCGACCAACCGTCCTACTCAGCGTCAGGACTTGTCGGACGAGGTCTACAAAACAGAAGATGCAAAGTGGCGGGCGATCGCACGGGAATGTGCTGAAATGAACGAACGCGGTCGTCCGGTGCTGGTTGGAACCACCAGTGTGGAAAAATCAGAGCTACTCTCGAATTTGCTGGATGAGCAAAAAGTTCCCCACAGCTTGCTAAATGCCAAACCCGAAAATGTGGAGCGGGAGTCAGAAATCGTAGCGCAAGCGGGACGAAAGGGAACCGTGACCATCGCCACCAACATGGCGGGACGGGGCACCGACATTATTCTTGGTGGTAACTCGGACTACATGGCGCGGCTGAAGGTTCGGGAATATTTCATGCCCCGTATTGCTGAACCTGAAGATGACGATTCGCTATCTATTACAAAGGTGATAGCTGGAGGGCGCAAAGGTGGGCAAGGCTTCACACCGGGCAAGAAGACGAAAACCTGGAAAGCCTCACCTCAAATTTTTCCGACGGTGCTATCTCAGGAAGCCGAAGCCGCTTTGAAGGAAGCCGTGGATGTTGCGGTGCAAACCTATGGGGAGCGATCGCTCCCAGAACTGAAAGCCGAAGATATGATTGCTACGGCTTCTGAAAAAGCGCCAACAGAAGACCCAGTCATCCTCAAACTCCGGGACGCTTGTTCGCTGGTGCGATTGGAATATGAAAAGTACACCCATGCCGAACATCAGGAAGTGATTGAGTTGGGCGGGCTGCACGTCATTGGCACGGAACGGCACGAATCGCGCCGGATTGATAACCAACTGCGCGGCCGGGCTGGCCGGCAGGGCGACCCCGGCTCCACCAAATTCTTCCTGAGTTTGCAAGATAGCCTGCTGCGGATTTTTGGGGGCGATCGCGTTGCTAGCCTGATGAATGCGTTCCGGGTAGAAGAAGATATGCCGATCGCATCGGGAATGTTGACGCGATCGCTTGAAGGCGCACAGAAAAAAGTCGAAACCTACTACTACGACATCCGCAAACAGGTGTTTGAATACGACGAAGTGATGAACAATCAGCGTCGAGCCATCTATGCGGAACGTCGGCGAGTGCTGGAAGGGCTAGACCTAAAAGAGCAGGTGATTGGGTATGCTGAGCGCACAATGGATGACATTGTGGATGCGTATGTGAACCCAGACCTGCCGCCGGAAGAATGGGATTTGCAAAGCTTGGTAGGCAAGGTGAAGGAATTTGTCTACCTGCTGCGCGACATGGAGCCAGAGCAAATTGAAGACCTATCAATGGGCGAAATGAAAACCTTCTTGCATGAGCAGGTTCGCATTGCTTACGACATGAAAGAAGCGCAGGTGGATCAGATTCAGTCGGGGCTAATGCGGCAAGCCGAGCGGTTCTTCATTTTGCAACAAATTGATACCCTCTGGCGGGAACACTTGCAGCAGATGGATGCCCTACGCGAATCGGTGGGGCTGCGTGGCTATGGACAAAAAGATCCATTGCTTGAGTATAAGAGTGAGGGCTATGAGCTATTTTTGGAAATGATGACCTCCATTCGTCGGAATGTGGTCTACTCATTATTCCAGTTTCAGCCGCAGGTGCAGCCGTCTACGGCTAAGAAGTCGTCTGAAGTAGTTTAGCGTGCGCCCGCACACAACGCTGGTGTTGGCGATGAGTGCTGATGGCAAAATTGCCGATGGTGCGCGATCGCCGGCTCGGTTTGGGTCAACGCGCGATCGCCAACACCTAGAAACCCAGATTGCTCAAGCCGATGCTTTTCTGTTTGGTGCCTCTACGCTGCGAGCTTACGGCACAACGCTACAACTGCGCCAGCCCCAGCTCCTCAACGAGCGCCAACAGCGCGGGCAACCGCCCCAACCCATCCATATTGTTTGCTCCCAGTCTGGGCAACTGAACCCCAGCGATCGCTTTTTTGCACAACCCGTACCGCGCTGGCTGTTGACCAATCAGCATGGAGCGACTCAGTGGCGCGATCGCCCAGCCTTTGACCGGATTATCATCGCTTCTGAGGGCGATGTTCCGTTGTTGAATCTATCCGCCGCGCTAGAGCAGTTAGGGCAATGGGGCATTCGCTCCCTTGTCATTGGCGGCGGCGGCGGACTGGTAGCCAGCCTGTTTGATGCTCACCTCATCGATGAGATATGGCTAACCGTTTGCCCCATGTGGCTAGGGGGTGCCCATGCGCCGACTCCAATGGATGGTGCTGGCTATCTACAAACCCATGCCCCGCGCTTGCAACTACTGTCCGCCGAGGCGATCGCCGATGAAGTGTTCTTGCATTACCGTGTAGCACCATTGCCCCCAGCCTGACCCATGCCCCGTTTGGTTGAGCTATCCATGATGCAGATCTCGCTGAAACCCGCAGTCTTCGTTTTTGAACCGAGGACTCTGAGTGGTTGCGAGAAGGGGGATGAGGCAAAAGGTCTAGCGATGTTTGCGTCATGCATGGGCTTGGTTGAGAAGGTGGGGCGATCGCAAAATGATCCTGACTGGATGAGCCATGGCTTGAAAATCCCCAAGAGCGATCGCCGGAACTCTTTGATAAATCTTGGGTCATAGCTCATCAGAGTTGCCGCAGGGTTCATCGATCATTGCAACCGGCTGGCGGTGAATGCCCCGCGCAATTCGGTAGGATGATTCCAGTTCTAATATCAGTCGGTCAATGGAGCCATCCCACGACTGATGCATCAGAATGGTATGGCAACCGTTCAACCGCTACATCATGCCGCCATAGCAATGACAGGATAAGGCGACGTTTGTGTTAAGCGCGGAGTGCGACGTTGAGCAGAGCGCGGCTTTGAAGGAACAAATGAGCCTAACTTGCACGTGTTGGGCGTTGCTGAATAGCAGGATGAATCAGAACGACGTTTCAATTCATTCAACTCTAAAATTCATCCCCGGAATCAGCAGTGCCCAAATGCTACGGGGCTTGAGTTGGATGATTCGGTGCATCAGGTTCAGGACGAATTGCGGTCAAAGATTAACGCATTGACTACCTGACCGATGCGTTGCCCATTGAGAACCGTCGATTTTCAGTTAGATAGTTGTAACTAGGAGTAGGTATGAAATCACTAATTCGTTGGAGCGCTGCGTTGGGCGTGTTTGCTGGCACGGTTATCGGCACGATGATGTCGGGCAATCTTGCAGCCTTTGCACTGAGCCAGCAACAAATTCTAGAACGATTGCGCTCGGTTCCCGTGTTTACAATTACTGACGAGAATGGTTCTCCCTTGGTCGCTGCGCCAGAGAGTGCGGCTGATGGTGCAGCGGTTGGCGCTCCAGTGGCGGGGGTATTCATCAGCCAGGATGATGCCGAAAACTTTTTGAACAATTTGCGATCGCAAAGTCCATCATTAGTTGAAGATGTGCAGGTTGTGCCGGTGTCGTTGGCGGAAGTGTATCAACTGGCGGTCACGAGTCAAGAATCCAATGCTGGGCTAGAGTTTGTGTTTGTGCCCATGATTGATGAAGTTGAATCCGCCGTGATGCTGCTGCAATCCCAGGGCTATGATGTAGATGAATTTGAAGGCGTTCCCTTATTTATTGCGCGATCGCTAGAAGGAGAGGGTGGATTTTTGACCGTTGAATCGGGTGCTGTCAACCCAGACGGCACGCCGACTGGCGCACAAGAGCAATTTATCCCTATCTTCTTTGAGCAGGTACAAATTGAATCCATGCTGTCGCGCTTATCTGAGGTGCAGCCAAGCTTAGCGAGTACGGTTGAAGTTCAGGTTATTAATCTGGAAGGGCTGATCGAAACGTTGCAAACCAGCGATAATGATGAGCTAAACCGTATCTTGCTCATTCCACCCACCGAATCACTACAGTATCTGCAAGGGTCGCCCCAGTAGCATAATGCCTCTGGGTCATAGGTTCAGCAGCCGATAACCAATTCCATAGGATAAGAATACTAATGCGCGATCGCCCGTCTCCTCTTTTTACCTCTGAGATAAGCGATCGCGCATCGTTTGTGGTAGCGGGTCGTCAATTGTGGGATTGGTGGCAGTTGGCCCAGCAGCAGGCGATCGCGGCTGAGGTGCCGGTATATGAGCTGGAATGGCTGCTGGATGCCCTTTGCGGAATTGACCGACTGGCGCTGAGGCTGGGTTCATTCAAGCATCAGCCCACAGTCGAACTGCCGCTGTCTTTGATGGAACTGGATGCACGGTGGCAACAGCGCTGGCGCGATCGCGTTCCAGTCCAGTACTTAGCTGGAGTTGTGAACTGGCGTCATTTATCGCTGGTGGTGTCGCCTGCGGTGCTGATTCCCCGACCTGAGACGGAGCATATCATTGATGAAATTGCGGCGATCGCCCAGCATTCCCCACGCCTAGCTGAAGGACGATGGCTCGATCTTGGCACAGGCAGCGGGGCGATCGCCATCGGTCTGGCTACGGTTTTGCCCAACGCTACCATTTACGCCGTAGACATCAGTGCCGAGGCACTAGCGATCGCCCAGCAAAATGCGCGACGATGTCAGGTAAGCGATCGCATTCACTTTTGCCACGGTTCCTGGTTCAATGCACTGCCGGATAACTTACGGCAGTCTACGGGATGGTTGAGCGGCATGGTGTCCAACCCGCCCTACATTCCCACAGCGGATCTCAACACCCTACAGCCCGAAGTACAACGGCATGAACCGCATTTAGCGCTGGATGGTGGCTTCGACGGTCTAGACTGTATTCGTCATCTGGCGGCGATCGCCCCTCAGCATCTCATGCCCGGCGGCATCTGGCTCACCGAAATGATGGCTGGTCAAGCAGCAGCAGTACGGGCAATTCTTGATCAGACCGGCCATTACCGCGATATTCAAACCCGGCGTGATTTAGCCAACATTGAACGGTTTACCCTAGCGGTTTGTCGGTAATGAATGTGTCGGCTAGGCTCTTTCTGCACGATAGTGATTCCGCCTGGATTGTAAGAGAGTCCTCCCGCAGGCATCCCTCTCACAGAACTGATTTTATTCACCAATCGGTTGTCTGTCATATAGCAATCCTATTTGGATTGTGAGAAGGATGCCTGCGGAATCATTCTCACAACAACCATTCTCACTTCACAACTCATTTAGGATTGCTATAGCAATAGGTGGGTGAGTTAGGACAACTTTAGTCGTCATTCCCATGCAAACGTGAATCCAGAAACCCCATAACGTCCTAATCAACCCTCTCACTGCTTGGTCAGGATTATGCGACGCGCTGTGCCCAAAATCCTGCCCCATGAAGGACGACTGTTTCGTTTTTTCGTTTTAAGTAGGGCTGCATCTGCTCCTATCATTTGACATAATCAGTGTCATTGTTGATGGATGATTGTTTTGCTGCCATGCCTAGAGTTCCCTTCCCTGAATTTATTCGTGGCGCACAGCACCACATTGTTACCTTTCCGACGGATACGGTTCCAGCACTAGCAGCCCAGCCTGAAAATGCTAAGCTCTTGTTTCAGGCGAAGCAGCGCAGCCCCCAAAAGTCGGTGATCATGATGGCGGCAGATGCTAGTGATCTGTGGGGATATGTGGTGGGCAGTGAGCCTGATTTACTCTACTGGCAGGAGGTAAGCCAACAGCACTGGCCCGGCGCGCTGACGTTGGTTTTACCAGCCAGCGATCGAGTGCCTCGCGATATGAACCCACTGACACCGGATACGATTGGTCTGCGTGTGCCCAATAGCGCGATCGCCCGCCATGTTCTAGCGCAAACCGGGCCGCTGGCGACTACGAGCGCTAATTTATCTGGACAGCCAGCGCTACAAACGCTGACTGAAATTGAAGCCGCCTTTCCGGATGCACTGATGCTCGTAGATGATGATTTGCGATCGCTCGGCTATGAACCAATGCAGCGCCATCAATCGGGTCTGCCGTCCACCGTGGCTGAATGGAACGGTTCAAGCTGGAATATCTTACGCCAGGGTGGGGTGTGCCTTTAGGTAGCCGTCTTCCAAATACACCAGCCGATCCGCCATATCGATAATGCGGGGATCGTGCGTCACCATCAATACCGTACAACCCTTTTCTTTAGCAAGGTGGCGCAGTAGCTCAATGATGGCATGACCACTCTGTGAGTCCAGCGCTGCTGTTGGTTCATCAGCCATGATCAACGGCGGGTTGCCAGCCAAGGCCCGGGCGATCGCGACTCGTTGCTTTTGTCCGCCCGATAAATCTTTGGGAAGCTGGTCAGTGCGATCGCCCAGCCCTACCCGCTCCAACAGCATCCGCGCCTCCCAGCGAGCCGGGCGTTTTTTCATGCCCTGCAACTTCAGCGCTAGCTCCACATTCTCAGCCGCCGTCAGCGCTGGAAATAAATTGAAACCTTGGAAAATAAACCCAATCGACTGTAGGCGAAACTTTGACAATTGGCGCTTAGACAGTTCAGCAATATTTTGACCCAGCAGATGAACAGAGCCGCTAGTGGGCTGCAAAATGCCGCCCAAAATCGATAGTAAGGTGGTTTTACCCGATCCAGATGGGCCCATTAATAGCTGAATGTCTCCGGGGTTGACCTCCAAACACACATCATGAAGCGCATGGAATTGCTGTGCGCCTTGACCAAACACCATGTTGATATTGTGGGCAACAATGGCGCGATCGCTTGGGGCATCCGCTGAAGATGGCGCGATCGCGGCTGAGGAGTCAGACGTGGCAGCAGAATCAGAGGTAGACGGCGATTGGGAACGGGTAAAAAATGGAGAAATCATACCGAGTGAATTTAAGAATGAACTGGAAACATTAGCAAATCTGGATGCTAATAGGCGCTACCCACATTGAGCACGGTAGCGCAGGGATGGACAGAGGTACTGAATGGTTAGCCGAGGAAAAAGCGCTGAACTGTCGCCCACTTTTTTGCATCGTATATGCTTCTTCATCTAGCGTGAGTGATGAATTCTACGAATGACTGCATCTTGTGACAGGGGGGCGATCGTCCACTGCTTGGAGTACCGGCGATTCGCTGGAAAAGGTTAAAGCTAAACGGCGAACGAGATTTTCAATATCAAAGGAACCACGACGGCAAGTGCCTGCGTTAGAGGGATACAGATCACTGAATAGAGATTACGGGCGATCTGCGATCGCTTGATGCATAGCGGGGATCGTTAGAACATCGTCATTTTTTAAAGATCACTACTAAATCACTACTAAATCACTACTAATTGAGACTTTCGAGATTCAGGATAGGCTAGTCCTCTGCCCAAGATATGTCTTGACCATCGCCTTGCCACCCATCTCGTTTATTCGTGTCTTCTTAGCTCAGGATGCCCAATTCAGAGCAGGTGCTAGAATCCACTCTGTCAAATTCAGATGAAGCCAACCTGAATTTCTCGTGATGACGGTCTAAAAATTAGTCTCGTTCCCAGCCCTCAGTGAGCCTGTGCGTTGTTCTAA
>CAYSIR010000010.1:0-6191 GCA_964431105.1 uncultured Leptolyngbya sp.
AATAGTCATCCAATCAAAGCAGGTTCTGCATCTTTGCCTAAGCAGACAATGACGACAAACGCTCGGCGCACTCTCACAGTTATGGAAGCCGCGATCGGGCACGTTTACCAAGACTATCCGGACGATCGCCCAAGGGCTTGAATGGTATTTTACTTCTGACGACGACTGGACAAAGGGTGCCCAAGTTTGCTGAAACAGGTGGATGGGGTGCAGAGTAGCCCGCCTACTCACAGGACGGCATCATCATTTCTCGGTCATGGCTCGGTCATGGCATCGTTCAAAAGAACAGCTAGCGCCACCGCGCGATCGCTCAACAGCGTTGTTTCAAGCCCCTTTTTGAACAACTGACCTGAAACAGTCAGGGGTGTAGACCAATGTCGGCAAAATTGTGCGGCTGTTTCAAGTCAGAGCTGCAAATGTCAGTTACTCAGACTACATTCGCTTATCTTTTGTGATAAGAAATCTCTATTGAGATGTAGATTCTGGCATTACAGCGCCCCATTAAGCTAGCCACAGTCATCTATCAACTATCCAAATCAGCACTAAATCTAGATCAAGTAGCCTAATTGTCAATGATGCATACCGTCGGAATCGATTAGGCACTGGCATCCTTCTGCATACGATTGCATCAAAGTAGCTTGATTAAAGCGATCGACCATTGCATTGTATCGGTTAATGATTGGTTATTTTACGTGCGTCATTCATGACGTATTCGCCACTATTTAAAATGCCAATCGCTGACCTTGTAAATTAGTTAGCTAGCGCCAAGTTCCAGACAGGGAAAGGGGTGCGCCAGGTTTAGCATTGCTTCTACCCCAACAATTCCACTCCAAATTAGGGTTAAATTCGTGCATCGCAGCCCGGTTTATAGCATCAGTTTTACTGATGAAAGTGATCTCATAAAGTGACAAGTAAAGTGACCCGTCAGCTCACCGCAATTCATGATTCCGGGCAATCATTCACCTAGCGTTTTGAAGGCTCACGGGGTGCCTTTTGAGGGGCTAAAGATCACTTTCCGCATCATGAAAACTTTGTTTTTCTGATGCATTAGTTTTCCTTAATCATACACAGTCTTGAATTTTTTTTGGACTGGTGTAAGCTTGTCTAAGCCATAGAAGCAAGGTAATCTTACCTAGGCATACAGTTTAATCAGTGACCCTGCTCTCTTTATCAACGTGATCCGAGTCATAGACAGACTTGATTACTCCGGCTGAGTCACTCAAAGACAGTTGAACGCTGGTCATTAGGAGGTCGTTCTTTGAAACGAGCATTTCCGCAGAAGGTTAAGCCCCTGTCTTGCTCATTGTCTGCCGATGCGGACATTGCAGGGCAGCATAACAGGGCTTCTGTCAGCGGTAGCCGTAGGTCTCGCACCTCTGCTGCAATGCTGGGATTAGCACTTTCAATGGGTGCGTCTGGCGTATTACTACCGCGCCATGGCGATGAAGCGGTTGCCGCAGACGCCAAGCCTACCGAGGCAACCCCCATTCAGTCTTCAGATGCGGTTGCTCCTCGCTCCGCTAGCACGACTGAAGCTGAGTCCGCTAGTTCAATATCGAGCGAGATAGCGGCTGAGCATATTGTTCGCGAAGGGCAGACGCTATGGAAGATTTCAAATCTATACCAAGTGTCTATCGATGTGATTGCAGCCGCCAATCAACTTGAGTCTACGTCGCCTTTGTTTGTAGGGCAGGTGTTGCGTATTCCAGGTGTTCGCTATCCTGTGGTGGCTGAATCATCGGCATCACCTCAAGCGATCGCTCCTGTATCGATCAATGAATCACGTAGCCCCGCCAGTACAAGTCCATCAAACAGCCGTGCAACTGTCTCTTCCAGGGCTTCGGATGAAGCCCTGAAGCGAGATCAGGATGCTGCCCTTCGGGTTCTTCAACAAAGGCGGGATGAATTACGCTCACGGTTGGATGCCATTGCGACTCCATCTCCATTGTCCGTGACCGCAGGTCAGCCTGTTTCTAACTTGATAGCGGCTGCACCGTCTGAGGCTTTGCCAAGTTTGCAGCCCTCTGCGGCGCTTGAGGAGGACAAGCCTGGAGCCTCTGAGTCAATAGACAAGGCCAATGAAACATCTGACCGCTCGGCGGTATTGCCTGAACCATCGGAACTCCCCATGAACTTGGCGTTGAACACTGTTCCGGTTGTTCCGACGACCTCGGCGATGCCGAGTCTGAGTGAAGTTGAAACGGTGGAGCACCACGAGGTTTTGCCTGGCGAAACCGTGATGAGTCTGGCGCGAGCGTATAACGTGCCTGTAGACGTTCTGGCTCGTGAGAATGACTTGAGTGATCCGAGCTTTATTCTGGTTGGGCAAGTCCTTCGGATTCCGTCTGTGTCGATGGTGGATATATCGGATGTTCCGTCCCCATTGGTGGCGGCGGCTCCTACGGAACCTGTGTTTGCTGATTCTAACCTTGTGAGCGATCGCCCATTAACGCAATTGGGGTCTAACTCATGGATGGATGTCGCTGAACCGCCATCTGTGGCTGAGTCATCGGAACCATCGCTGATGGATGAGTCAGAATCGGTTGTTCCTGCCACTCAAGCAGATTCTTTGATCGTTGAAGAATCTCTATCCGCTGCATCTAGCACGCAGGTTCCAAGTGAGGTGTTGTCTACTCCTGAGGATGCTCAATATGGTTCTGAGGGGCTGCAATTTTCGCCGCAGTCCTCTGCGTCAGCTTCGCCATTAGAGCAGCTCATGAATGATGTAGCGTCGCTGCGTGAGCAAGCTCGTGGACAGCGGGTTGCGATCGCAACGCCAACGCTGGAGCGATCCGATTCAGCCACGGTCTTCTCGCCGGCACTGCCTGAAGCCGCTGCGCCCGTTGAGACGGTTGAACCCGTTGAAGCCGATGCTTTATCAGAAGAGCCGGATAATGTTGAACTGGCGGCCATCAATCGCCCGATGGTTCCATCCCCCTCTGAATTGCGCGATCGCCTGGAACCCCGCTCTAGAGCGACTGACAACGTGATGAACCAAGTGACGCAACCGGCTGATGTTGTGGAACCTGAGTTGGTAGCGGCTGCGCCATTGGGGGTTGATAACTATCGGTCTGTTGTTGAACCGATTACCGGACGGATGGTTTCACCTGATTTGCCACCATTACCCAACGCGGACACATTTCTGCCCGGCGCGAATAGCATCTTTAACGGTTACATCTGGCCATCATCAGGCGTGTTGACCTCTGGCTATGGTTGGCGCTGGGGTCGGATGCACCGGGGAATTGACATTGCAGGGCCAATTGGTACGCCGATTGTGGCGGCGGCATCGGGTGTAATTGAGTTCTCAGGCTGGAATTCTGGTGGCTATGGCAACATGGTTGAAATCCGTCATGGGGATGGCAGCATGACTCGCTATGCTCACAACAGCCGGAACTCAGTTCAAGTAGGTCAGCGCGTTGAGCAAGGTCAGCAAATTGCCGAGATGGGTAGTACCGGCTATAGCACTGGGCCTCATCTCCATTTTGAAGTTCACCTTCCAAGTCAAGGCGCTGTGAACCCAATGGCTTATCTTCCTGCTCAATAGATGCTGATTGGGTCGGTTCCTGTAGCTTTTGATTGATCTACTACTTATCATCGACCTGCATTTTAACCAAGGGTGCAGGTCGTTTACTATGCGGGTAGTGCCGGTTAAGAGGACTGCATTTAGCGAGGTGATGCCTAGCCCGGCTCAGTTGATCAACGATCGCTACTCGTCCAATGGTGCCATGATGCTCCGCGATCGCTCTAGTCTGGCTGTCCGGCATGGTACGAACTGCGCACCAGCGGCCCAGAGCGAACGTGAGAAAAGCCCATCTCACGGGCGATCGCACCCAATTCTTCAAATTCTTCGGGTGTCCAGTATTTTTGCACCGGCCTGTGGGCTAGGGAGGGACGTAAATATTGACCCAGCGTGAGGCGATCGCAATCAATTGTTCGCAAATCCCGCATCGCCTGCACCAATTCATCTTTAGTTTCACCATGCCCCACCATCAGCCCCGACTTGGTGGGAATGCGGGCATCCAGTTCTTTCACCCAGCGCAGCACCCGCAGCGAGCGATCGTATTTTGCACCCCGCCGAACCATACCCTGCAACCGCTCCACCGTTTCAATATTGTGGTTATAGCAAGCAGGCTGTGCCGATACTACTGTCGCCACTCGTTCATATTGCGCAGCTTCCCCCGCCGTGCCGCCCCAAAAATCTGGAGTGAGTACTTCAATTTGGGTCGTTGGAGACGTTTGGCGAATGGTTTCCATGGTTTTGACAAACCAGCCTGCACCCTGATCCGGCAAATCATCTCGCGCTACAGACGTCAACACAACATACTGCAACCCCAGGAGCTGAACGGATTCAGCCACTTTTTGCGGCTCATCGGGATCAAGGGGCATGGGGGCATGACCCTTATCCACTTGGCAGAAGGCACAGGAGCGGGTGCAAGTTGGGCCCATTAGCAAAAATGTAGCGGTTCCTTGGGCATAGCATTCGCCGCGGTTGGGGCAGCGACCTTCTTCGCAAATGGTATGGATGCCGCGCTGTTTGATAATGCGCTGCACCGTAGAAAGTTCACTAGCTCGACCAATGGGCCGCCGTAGCCAAGGGGGCATTGCCTGAATTGCGGTGACATCAGGAGAAGCTGAACGATTTGAAGAAGTCATACGTCTAGATGTAAATGACTATTTTATTGAGGACATGGGAACGTTTGAGAGGCGGTGGAGCTTCCCCGCTACAGCCCCCAAGCGCTCTGTTTAGTGCCCTAGAGAGGGATGAGAACAGCACGGGGGCAGGTCTTAACCATTGAGGAAAGGTGCGAGAATTTTGGGCAATTGGCTAGTCCATCCGGATGGCAATCAGCCGCGATCGAAGGTCTAGTCAGGTTGGCAGTCCGCATCCTAACGGGTCGCGATTATTTCAGCATTTCAGTATTCAGGGGCAGCTATCCGGTTACTTCAACAACGGTCAGTGAATGGCCGATACAATCCGCACCGGGGGGGCAATGGTTGAGGCGATCGCGGTGGTTGTGCGATCGCCCATCACTGATGTCCCGTCCCTTTCATTAACGTTTCATTGATGTCGCCGCAGTGCAGTTTTCCCGTCTGTTCAACCCGTAGGCAATGGCTAAAGGCCCTTCAGCCACTGGATGCGATCGCATGATCATGCACCGGCCGTCTAGGATTGCCCTAGCTCAGCGTGTGCCGAATGTTTAGAGTTTGACACAATCCCAGCTTGGATGCAGCCCTGCCCAGCGGCATACTCTGTTTTTTCGGCCCCCATTCCCCCTCGTACCCCTCATGACACAGCTATCCCTGACGCAATAGTCCGGACAGTTTGCTAGGCAAACGCTGAAGCGCTGGATGTCCGGTTCGCTCGACGGTCGTGAGGGATAGCTACAACCCGTATTCTTTCATTGATAAAGCTGTCCGGAGCGTTGTTGCGCAGACGTTGCTAAAATTCCTAACTCTACGTTCCAAACCTCTAGAGTTGAAGAACGGTGGAGAGGGGGATCAGACAAACGACCTACCGCCGTTTGCGTATCGCATAGCCCCACTGCTTAGACCATTACTGCGAGGAGTTTATCCGTGAATACTGTTGCACGCTACATTTCGGCTGGATTGTTGCTCACGCCACTGGTCGGGGACGGTGCAGCGGCGCAGCCTGCTCCCATGCCCTCGCCGTTTCCCGAACCGAACCAATCGAGTCCATCCGATCGCACTCGGCAAACCGCGATCGCTCAGGAACGGTTACTAGCCGCTGCTCCCCAACACATTGCCCAACCTGAGTACGCGATCGCTAACCTCCGACAGACCTCCTCAACCCTACGTCAGTTGGACGCAGCGGGGATTGAACAATTATCTGAATTAGTAGCGGCGATCGCCTCCCCAGAACTGCTGCCCGTGCGCCCTGAGTCACGACTTCAAGACCTCTCCCCCATGCACTGGATTGCCTCAACCGATGCAACCACTGCCCCCATCGAACGTTCAACCGACGATGCTGCCGCCACCGAACCCATTGATCGAGGCGCTCAGGCGTTGCCCATTTTAGAGCGATCGCGCGATACTCCCAATGGAGCTACAGTAGCCCAGGACAACGAATCTGACACCATCGACGTAATCGATCTCAACCGCCCTGAATCAGCGGACATAGACGACAATACCAGTCCCGATAACACCAGTCCCGATAACACCAGTCCCGATAA
>CAYSIR010000010.1:6291-35060 GCA_964431105.1 uncultured Leptolyngbya sp.
TAGACGACAATACCAGTCCCGATAACACCAGTCCCGATAACACCAGTCCCGATAATACCGACGACGAACCGAATGATCGACGAGTTGAACCGCGTCTTGGTATTGGGCACACCAGTTCCGGCGGCGGCTATGACGGCACCACACGCATCGAAAGCTTTTTCCCCATTGGGCAAACCCTCGGTCGCGATGTGGGATTTGGTGAAGCACGACTACTCATTGACAACGATGGGCAAGTGGGCAGCAACTTGGTGCTGGGCTATCGCACCTTTGATGAAGGGAGCGATCGCACCTTCGGCGGTTACATTGCCTATGACCACCGCGACACCGGCGACAGCAGCTTTAACCAAATCGGGTTGGGCATTGAAACCCTCGGAACCGATTGGGATGCGCGGCTGAATGGCTACATCCCCGTCGGCGACCAGCGCAACGTTATCAACGAAGGCTTTATTGATACCTTCTTCCAAGACCAGTCCTTACTGCTGACCAATCGCACTGACCTAGAAGCTGCCATGGGCGGCATCGACTTTGAGGCTGGAGGACGCATTGCCCGGCTAAGTGAAGAGGGGGATCTTCGGGGTTACGGCGGACTCTACTGGTACGATGCGCCGGGCAGCCCCAGCACAGTAGGGTGGCGGCTGCGGCTAGAAGCGCGTCCGACAGATACCGTCAACCTAGGCGTAGCGCTGCAAGACGATAGCTTATTTGGTACTAACGTTATTTTCAACGTCGGCGTTACCTTTCCTAACGGCACTCGCCCCCGTGGCCTGCCGTCCGAACCTGAAACAGCCCTAGCCCGCCTGGGTGAAAACGTTGGCCGCAACTCCAGCATTGTGGTGGATCATCAAACTGAGCTGGATAATATCATCGCGACGAATCCTGAAACGGGCTTGCCCTATGTATTTCAGCACGTTGACCTGGGGAGCGGAGCCGGTAATGGAACCATTGAAAATCCTTATGGTACAGTTGCTCCGGCTCTTGTTGCGGCTGAATCTGATGGCAATCATATTGTTTATGTGCAGGCAGGAACCGATCCGGGCATTCCAGGCTTTACCATTCCCGATGAGGTGGATGTATTATCGACTGGGCCAGTGCAGTTTGTAGATACAGTAGAGAACGGCATTGAGCGATTGCCACTGTCGGGTAGTGGTGAGTTCCCGCTGGTGACGGACACAGTGCGGATGGGTAATAATACAACGCTGTCGGGCTTCACTATCACTGGAACAACTGGCGCGGGTGTGGTTGTGCAAGATGTGGAAAATGCTGTGATTCGAGATAATGCCATCCGCAGCACCGTTGATGCAGGCGTGCTGTTACGGGATACATTTGGCATAACAACGCTAGATAATAATCGCATTGTCGGCGATGGCGTAGCGGTGATTGATGGGCTGAATGTGGGGGATGTCACGATCGCCAACAGTCAATTGGTGAGCCGAGGGTCGGATCAAAATGGCTGGGTGCTGCAAGATGTGGTCGGCGATGTCAGCATGACTGATAGCCGCTTGACGATTACGAATCCCACAGAAAACGGCATCTTGATCGGCAATGTCGATCCGACGGGCAGCGTCACGATCGCGGCTGATCCCGGTCAAATCACGACCAATCAACCGGATCAGGCGGGGATTGCACTGGTGGATAACCAAGGTGACATTACCTTATCTGGCTTGACGGTGAATAGCACCAACGGCCCAGCTCTCTCGGCATTGAATCAGGATAATACGCTAACAATGACGGATAGTACGTTAAATAGTACTAATTCGACAACAAACGGCATCGCGCTGGATAACATTACTGGAACTGTCACCATCACCGATACGGCGATCGCCATTGAAAATCCTGCCACCGACGGGCTGCTGATTCGCGATGCCACCGGAGATGTAGCGATCGCCGCCACAACGGGACAAATCACCACCGCCACCCCCGACCAGTCCGGCATTTCGCTATTGGATAATACGGGAGCGGTCACACTATCTGGCTTTACAGTAGACAGCACTAACGGCCCCGCCCTCTCCGCCGTGAACCAAAACACGCTGACCATGACGGATAGCGCTCTGAATAGTACCGATTCAACAACGAATGGCATCACGCTGGATAACATCACTGGCTCAGCGACCATCACCGATACGGCGATCGCCATTGAAAATCCTGCCACCGACGGACTATCGATTACCAACTCCGCAGGTGACGTGACCATTGCCGCTACACCAGGGACCATCACCACCGCCAACCCCGACCAATCCGGCATTTTCTTAGATCAAAATACGGGAACGGTCAGCTTATCCGGCTTTGATGCTACCAGCGATCAAGGGTCAGCGCTATCGGTGACGGATACCAACGCGGTGACGATTGCCGATAGCACCCTTACCAGCACCAACGCCCCCGCTAACGGCATTACCCTAGAGCGGGTGAATCAGGTGGATATTACCAACACAGCAATTAACCTGACGGCTCCGACTGAGAACGGCATTTTGATTGATCAGGTAGATAACGCCACCATCAGCGCCACCCCCGGCAGCACGATCGCCAATTCTGGGGCAGCCGGGGTACAAATTCAGGACAGCGGCACGGTAGCCGCCAGCGGACTCACCATCAACAATGCCGGAACCGATGGCATCGCCGCCACCACGACCACCAACGTCACCCTTGATAACAACACCATCAACAGCGCAACAGACAACGGCATCAACCTGAGCGACATTACCGGCACTACCGCCGTAACCAACTCGACGATCGCCAATTCAGGCCTAGATGGCATCGTGGCAACCAATGTCACCGGCACGGCAACCGTGAGCAACACTATTGTTAGCGATGCTGGACAGACTGGCATCGCCTTCACCAATGACGCAGGCGCGCTAGATCTGACGCTGACTGAGAACCAAGTGACCAACAGTGGCGATCGCGGCGTGTTGCTGAACATGACCAATGCCGCCGAACTAACCGCACTGGTAGAAAATAACACCATTTCGGGCAGCCCCAACGATGGCCTAGCGGTGATTGCAGACGGTACATCTGCGATCGCTACAGGCATTCGGTTCAATACCCTGACGGATAATGCAGCGGCAGGGACAGCGGGTCTAAATGCCGTAGCCAACGACAACAGCAACATCTGCGCCCAACTGCGCGACAATACCAGCGCCACCGTAGGCGTACCGGGCTTCAATTTGCAACAAAATGTGGGCGACCCGACCGCATTCGATGCAGAAATTGGGGCGAATAATGTGGGAACGCTGACGACTTCGGGAACGGAAATCAACTCGGTCGCGGAAGGAACCTGCGGATTTGATACGCCCTAAGTCGGGAACAGGTCACTTTTGCAATGTAGCCCTCATCCCCCAGCCCCTCTTCGACAAGCTCAGGACATGCTTCTCCCAAAATTGGGAGAAGGGGAGCCAGATCCGAAGCCCCTCTCCCAGACTCTATGCATGGCGCAAAAATCGCCAGACCTTTTGCCTCACAACCCTTCTAGCGGTCACTCAGAGTCCTCATTTTTGAACCGAGGACGGCGGGTTTCAGCGAGATCTGCGTCATGGATAGGCTTGGGAGAGGGATTTAACGATTATCTTGATTGTCAACCTCCAGTAAGTCTGAATGAGTTAACCCAATCAAACAACAGCAAAGGGATAGATCATGGTGATCTATCCCTAACTTTTTGGGTTAACCCTTTCAAGAGTTTATTGACTCAGAGCTTCAACCAAATCAGATTTTTTCATTTTTGAGTACCCTGATATATCTCGCTTCTTAGCCATTTTCTTCAGTTCTGTTACGGTTATTGAATTGAGCAATACCGGATCGTTGATGACGTCTGGCAACGGCTGTGGCGTCAGAAAAAACACCTGCTTCAATGTATCTAATTTTTTCCCTCTGGTAATGCCACACTTAAGCTTTGTAACCTCGTTTAAGGAAGTCCAGTATTGCCGTGGAGCCTCGTCAATGCGATTGGTTGCCACAGAGAGTTTCACACCTTTCAACGCGCTACCCGGCTGCTCAATCAGGTATTGCAATGCCAGATGAATCTCCTCACGGGAGGCCTTTGACAGATTAATTTTGGGTGTCTCCTCACCAGCCAACACCTTCGATAGCTGGGCGGTGTCTTCACTGTCATCCGCAATGATGCACCAAACGCGATCGAGTCCCGCCGCTTCAGCAACGGCGAACGCAAAAATATTGCCAATCACCTCATAGGAGTCTTCCCCCGTTTCTTTCACAATCACGGGCAGCCAATTTCGACCCCCTTTTTGATTGAGTAGATGGGCACTGGCTTGGATTAAATACTCAGGGGCTTGGGTTCCCTGCCCTGGATCAATTTCATCAAGATACAGATGCATGAGATGGCCAACATCGCTAAAGCTACTCATTGGATGAAATACTCCTTGGCAAGATTTTTATAGTATTCACGGGCTGTTTTGTCTCGATAGACGGCTGGAACTCTGGAAAATGCTGAACTAGCAATGTTTGCGTAGCTGGGGATTTCTAAGATATGCGAATCTTGCTTACTGCGTGTCCATTTTGGGAAGAAATAGGGCTGTAGGTTAAATCCTTCTTTCTTTGATGATTTCAAAATTTCGACGATCGCTTCTCTAGCCGATCGCAACTGGGAATTCGTAACTTTTTCGCCATTAAAAAAGATAGGCAGCGGCACAGGCGTACCATCTTTTTTACTGTTCTGAGTTTCAGGAATGAACTTTTTCATGGCGATCGCCGCATTCTCTAGCGAAAATAAATTGTTGTGTTTAGTTGGGATCAAAACGACATCTGCGGCGTACAGCGCTAGTTGACTGAAGACGCGCCAGTTGGGCGGCGCATCGACCAGGATGTAGTCATACTGCGATCGCAATTGTTCAAGACTCTTATGCAATATAGGTAGTTTGAACTTTTGGCGTAATTCTCGTTCTTCAACTTCATACGCCAGCATTCGATCGGCTGGAATTATATCAAACCGGATTTCTTTTCCCGTTGCTTTATGTTTCAGTTTATACGGATGTATCGTTTCTTCTAAACCTACCGTTTTTTCGGTCAGCGCCCGATGAACGTCGCCCTCAGAAATTGGGATTCCGAGAGAACTGCTGAGATCTTGTTGATTAGGATCAAAATCAATAGCTAAGACCTTTTTTCCCATTAAAGTGAGGATGGCGGCTAAATTGACCGTCGTAGTTGTTTTGCCGACACCGCCTTTATTGTTGTAGAGAGCTACCGTTAATGCACGAACTGGAGCGTCTATTTTCTTCTTGATCTGAGTGACGATCTTATCAACGTTTTCTGTATTTATGGCTAAGCAAGGTGTCGCAGGATGCACGACTTTTCCATGCTTACGGAATAGTTGAATATGTGCCGAGTTTGTGATAACGCCATATTTTACTGAACGGCAGTGTGTACCCAGAAAGTACTGCTGAAGCTGAGTTACAGTTCTAGTATAGGTAGCCGTGTCTGGGGCAAGGCTAATGTCTCGGCCTTTTAGTTCCACAAGAAGGTACGGATTGGCTCTTGTATGAAGAAAAATATCGTCCCCTTCCGTCTTTCGAGCCGCATAGTCAACGGCAGATGCTCCCTTACCTGTCTGGTATTGAGGATACATTTCATCAGAGCCAAACCCTAGGGAGTCAAGAAGCGGTTTCGCAAATAAGTCGCCAACGACCGCTTCAGATGCAGCATCGGGGAGGCTCTGGAGCACGTCTTTGAGTCGGGAGGCTGTCATAGTCATAGACCGGGCAAAATAGCATGGTTGATCAGCGATCGCACTGATAGGGTTCCCGATTCAGGCCGACAACTATCTCAGTTTTCGGTTTTCTGTCCAGAAACTCTGTCAGGCAAAGCTCACGTTTGTTCAAAACATGATTCACAGAACATCATTCACCTCTGACGTTCCCGGCCCGGCCAAATTAGCAAGGGCGATCGCGTTTTCTATGGCTACAAACCGGTTTTCGGAAGCAGACTAGACTAGAAGCGCAAGGAGCGATCGGGGGATGAAACCAGGTGAAAAAAGCGACCGCATGGCGGATTATTCCAGGATGGATCAGGCTGCTATTACTCAGTCTCATCCTGTTAGGCATTGTCTTCCGTTTGAACAACCTCGATGGCAAAGTTTACTGGCACGATGAAGCCTACACTAGCATCCGAGCCGCTGGGTATCGCGGCGCAGACATCGACGATGCCCTTTTCAGCAACCAACTGTTTACGGCCCCAGACCTCCAGCAATACCAAACCCTAAACCCCAACAGCACCGTTCAGGATACCCTCAATTCCCTGGCGATCGAAGACCCCCAGCATCCGCCGCTTTACTTCATCCTGTCTCGCTGGTGGATGCAGCTATTTGGCTCCTCACTGACGGCCCAGCGATCGCTGGCTGCCCTTGTTAGCCTGTTTTCCTTACCCGCCATTTATGCTCTCGGAGTCGAACTGTTCCAATCCCGTCTGGTTGGGGGCATCGCCGCTGCACTTCTGGCGCTTTCTCCGTTTGATATTCTTTACGCCGAAACCAACCGTCAATACAGCTTACAAACTTTTCTGATTATCCTCAGCAGTTGGCTTCTCCTGCGCGCCCTGCGACAGCGTAAATGGTGGCTTTGGGGCATTTATGGCATCATTGCCGCTGCCGGACTTTATACCCAACCGCTCTGTGCCCTAACGTTTTTGGTGCATGGGCTGTATGTGCTGCTGCTGTGCTGGCAGGATTCTCCTCGGCTTACGTTTGCCCGACTTAGATATGGCGGACGCTGGCAGCCGCTCTGGGCTTTGTGTGGCGCAATGGCGATCGCCCTCTTGCTGTTTGCGCCGTGGGCCGTGATTTTGTTTCAGAACCGAGGGCAGGCGATCGCTACTACCGCCTGGACGGGAACCGCTGTCGGTCTAGATTATCTATTCAAACTCTGGTTGCTTAGCTTCACTAGCTTATTCATCGATCTAGATTTTGGCTTTTTCAATCCAGTTACCTTCTGGCTTCGCATTCCATTTCTGTTGTTGATTCTGGGCAGCCTCTATGTGGTTTGTCGCCGTACATCTTATTCAACTGGGCTGTTTATTGTCAGTATGACTATCATTCCATTTATGATTCTGGTTATTCCTGACTTACTTATTGATGGTAAGCGATCGGCGATCAGTCGCTACCTAATTCCCTGTTTTCCCGCCGTCCAACTCGCGGTCGCCTACTGGATTAGTCAAGATTTCTTACCCGGCAAGCATATCTGGCAGCGCTGGGTCTTGCCGATGATCTTAGTTGCTAGTCTTGTCTCGAATAGTGCCAGCGATCGCGCTAGCAGTTGGTGGAGTAAGGATCTCAGCTACCACAATGACGACATTGCCGCCGTCCTCAACCAAGGCAACCAGTCGGTATTGCTGAGCGATCGCGGCCCCATTCTCACCAACCGAGGTGACTTACTGTCCCTCAGCTACGAACTCGATAATACTGTTCAACTGCTGTTGCTGGATCAACCGCCCGACTTATCGGCGCTTAATACCTTATCAAACCTGCAAACGCGATCGCTTTTTACCTTTCGCCCCACCGATGCCCTTAGAGATGCGATCGAACAGCGCGGAACCCTCGAACCTGTTGATACTCTTCCCGACGACTCTACTAATTGGGGCATTTGGAGCATCGTGTTAAATCCAGCAAATTAGATGATGGATTATATCTAACGTGCTGTCGTTCGATATGATTGATGGATGGTGGTATTCATGCAAAGATTTTGGCTAGTGTGGGCGACGCCCACACTAGCCAAAATCCTTACCAATAGAGAACTACCCATTGATGGAACGATGCGATCGCCCCCTTCACGTCCGTCGCGTTCCGCCGCCCTGATTTTGGAGGAAAACCCACGGTTTACACACGTCCCCTCGCCCGCCTAATCGAGCAATTTCAGCGACTCCCCGGCATCGGTCCCAAAACCGCCCAGCGCCTAGCGCTTCACGTCATCAAGCGCCCCGAAGCCGAAGTCCAAGCCCTGGCCCAAGCCCTCCTCGATGCACGCAAGCAGATCGGGCTATGTTCAGTGTGTTTTCATTTGTCTGCCGAACCCGTCTGCGAGATTTGCCGCTCCCCCTCCCGCGATGATCAACTCATCTGCGTCGTGGCCGATTCCAGAGATGTAATCGCTTTAGAAAAAACGCGGGAGTATCGCGGCAAGTATCATGTGCTGGGTGGCTTAATTTCGCCCATGGACGGCATTGGCCCTGACCAACTCCATATTTCGCCCCTGATTCGCCGCGCCAGTCAGCCCCATATTGCCGAAGTGATCATTGCTATCAGTCCGAGCGTTGAAGGCGAAACCACGACCCTGTATCTAGGACAACTGCTCAAACCGTTTACTAAAGTCACCCGCATTGCCTTTGGGCTACCAATGGGCGGCGATTTGGAATATGCCGATGAAGTTACGCTTGCCCGTGCCTTGGAAGGTCGGCGTGAATTGGACTAGCCGTTTCAGTGCTACTCTTCTCGATTTAGCAGGCGACCGCAGTTAGCATTTTCGCCGGTCGCTCTCACATTCGCGCGGCACCGTTCAAAGGCGATTTGATTGCGAAGACCGATTGGAAAGTTGTCTTCATGGTCTAGGGCAATATCAAAAAATTCCAGACTGCCTTCGTCGTCACCAAGATTCACCCACACTTGCGCTTTGAGATATTGCAGATCGGGATTGTCGGGGGCGGCGGCGATCGCTGCTTCAATGGCATCCACCGCACAGTCATGGTCATCGATATCTCGACAGGCGATCGCAATTCCTCGCTGAGAAATGTAAGTCGGAGCCGCGTAGGTGCGCAAGCGGGCGATCGCATCTTCCGGTTCGGCCAACGGCAAATAGAGCGCCACCATCAAATCCATGAACCCCTTAATCAGATTCAGTTCTGGGTCCATTGAGTCAACGGCTTCAGCCCGCTCCAGATTGCTCAACGTCCGCTGTAGTTTGAGCAACGCACGGGGTGCGCCCCGCAGGGTTCCTTCCGTCACCAAAATGTGCGCCCCTTCTAGAAAATGCCCTACGGCAACATAGAGATGCCCTCGCAGCGGATCAGTTTCTACCAAGGTCTCTGCAACTTCACGGGTGCGTGTCGCATTATTGCCCAGGGTTGCCCAGTCTTCTTCGAGGTAGGCGATGGATGCTCGCATGGCATAGGCCATCGGTTCATCAGCTTCAGCCGTTTCCAGCAGTTCGCTAGCTTCGGTGTAGTTGCCATATTCAAACATGGTTCGGAATGCGGCCTCAGTTTGGTCGCCGATCGCTTTTGGATTGTTGCTGCGGAATGGATCACCGGCAACCGATGAAGCCGCAGACACAGCAAGGGCGATCGCCATCGTACCTGCAATAAACGGCTTTGCGAGCCGCTGCGGGCGCAAAAAACTCAGACAAGAAAAACAATTCATAGCTGTCATGGGACTATTTGGACAATATAATGCCTGGAACTATGTGCCAAACCAGCCGGAGCGTCTTGATCCCCAGTGGCAAGCGATCGCACCACCGATCCATCGCCAACTGCCCCCCACGCGTTGCCGATTCCGGGGATAAATTTTAGATTTGAATGAATTGAACCGTCGTGCCAATTCCTCCTGCTATCCAGCACCATCACTATCGCCATCCTAAATGACTTGGATCACTCGCTAGAGCAGGTTAAAAAAGTGCCGTGTTCATTTCACAATTTAACTGTTTAGAATCCAAATTTGGAAGCCAAATAGACTCAGCGGCGTGATTCATCGCTCACGTCCAGGCTTGCCCTACCCTTGACTCCAAAGCTCCATTACAAGTTTCACCGCTGCCCAGTCCCCTCATTGCCCCTGCCTGTAGCCAGGCTATGCATTACGCAAAAGTCGCCAAACCTTTTGCCTTACGATCTAACGGTCACTCAGAGTCCTCGTTTTTGAACCCTATGCATTACGCAAAAGTCGCCAGACCTTTTGCCTCACAACCCGTCTAGCGATCATTCAGAGTCCTCGTTTTTGAACTGAGGAATGCGGGTTTCAGCGAGATCTGCGTATAGGTTTTTGAACCGAGGGATGTGGGTTTCAGCGAGATCTGCGTCATAGGCCTCAGGCGTGGTATTCATGTAAGGATTTTGGCTGGTGCGGATGGTTTGAGACGGCCGTTGGCAACCTCCAAATGAAATGGCCATCGCACCCAAAGATCACGTGAACCCATGATTTGAATTTCGTAATATTTTATAACTTTTATGACAGATTATTACCAAGATAAACATCTGGTTAAGTTCACTAGATCTAGCTAAATAAGATAATCCCCGCGCCAAATCTGTTGCGCTCCATGGAATTAGTGGCGATCGCGCCTGGTTCAAATTCATCTGAGTTGTGATGTGAGCAACGCACGATGTATTGCAGTACACCATGGCTGGTGCCCTGGAATGGTGGGCTTGGCGGGCGATCGCTCTAGTTATTACAAAACGTAACAAATACGGTACTGTCATTTAGATGTAGATGAGATATGATCGCACGCAAGATTCGGCAGTTAAAGAGGCATTGTGAGATGCAGTCGCGTTGTGCGATGCTCCGTCCCTTCCGAATGTATGGATTTATTGATTTGGCTTGGAGAGGATTGTGACTATTTACGTTGGTAACCTGTCGTTTCAGGCAACTGAAGAGGATTTGCGGGACATTTTCGCTGAGTATGGCGAAATCTCACGTATTAGCCTCCCGACTGACCGGGAAACGGGCCGTAAGCGTGGTTTTGCCTTCATCGAAATGAAGGAAGATTCTGTCGAAGAAAATGTAATTGCCGAACTTGACGGGGCTGAGTGGATGGGGCGCGAACTGCGGGTCAATAAAGCTAAACCCCGTGATGATAATGGGGGTCGCCGGGGTGGTGCGTCGCGTGCCAGTGCTGGCTAGGCTCTAGCGTCTCACTGACATCAGCGGCAGGGGGCAGGCAGCCGCGCCAATCCGCGCGATCGCTCTTAGACCGCCTTTGAAAGGGCAGAGACGATCCCGACGAGGATAGGACAACGCCAATGCAGAGTTTGAGCCTCCGGTATCGCATTCTTTTAGGCTCTTCCTGCTGTTTGCCCTCTGCTGCATCTCCGCTGGTGGGCGATCGCCACGCCGTCTGTCACAATTGTCTAACGCAGGTGTTGTTTTTGCACCGTTTATCGGCGTGATGTCACGTTTGCCCAAAGCCTTACAAATTGCTGGGGTTGTTCTGGCGATTCTCATCGTGCTAGTGATGCTTGTATCACTGGCACAACTTTATGCTGATTTATACTTGGCATCGCCATGGCTAGCCAATGGGTTTATGGTGGTGCTGGTTGGGCTGGCGATCGCGGCGATTGGGTTGGCGATCTATGGTCTTTCGCAACTGCGGGCTGCTAGCCAACGGCGCACATCCCGCCCGCGCCCCGTTGTTCCCGATCGCAAAGCCGACGCCGCTCAAGCTGCTCTAAACGCCCTGCAACAGCAAATCCAGCAGCTTCAAAATGAGGTTGCCCGGCAAGCGCTGTTGGAGCGATCGCAGGCCATTTCCCAAAATCTGTCGGGGCGATCGCTGCATATTGTCGTATTCGGCACCGGGGCAACGGGCAAAACCTCCTTGGTGAATGCACTGATAGGGCGGGTTGCTGGGCACGTTTCGGCTGCCATTGGCACAACCCTAAACACCCAAACCTACGGGCTGCGGCTGCGGGGGCTAGACCGAAAAATTCGCCTGACCGATACGCCCGGACTGTCGGAGGCGAGCCTTATGGGTACTCAGCGAGAACAAGAGGTGCGGCAGTTGGCGACTGAAGCTGACTTGCTCCTGTTTGTGGTGGACAATGACCTACGCCAGTCTGAATTTCGGATAGTGCGATCGCTGCATGAAATGGGCAAGCGGTTGATTTTGGTGATAAATAAGATTGATTTATACCCAGAACCCCAGCTTTCGGCAATTGTGCAGGCTTTGCGGCAGCGGTGTCATCCCCTGATTTCTGCTGATGATATTGTGGCGATCGCCGCCCATCCCCGCCCAGTGACCCTCGACACGGGCGAATCAGTCTCGCCGTCTCCCTTGCTCACACCATTACTTGAGCGCATGGCAGCGGTGTTGCGTCAGGATGGTGAAAACTTAATTGCGGATAATATTTTGCTTCAGTCCCAGCGGTTAAGCGATGCCGTGCGGCAACAGCTATCCCAAGAACGCCAGCAGCAGGCTATGCGGGTGATCGATCGCTTCCAGTGGATTGGCGGCGGCGCGATCGCGGTATTGCCATTGCCGGGAGCAGACCTCATTGCTACAGCGGCAGTGAATGCCAAAATGGTGGTGGAAATTGGTCGGATTTATGGCTGTGACCTTGATTTAGAATCGGGCAAAACACTGGCGCTGTCCCTAGGCAAAACGCTTGTGGGGCTTGGCGTGTTGAAAGGTGCGATCGAACTGTTTTCCTTAGCGCTGCAAACCAATGTGGCAACTTTTATCTTAGGACGAGCCATTCAGGGCGCAACGGCGGCCTACCTAACTCGTATTGCCGGATGTAGCTTCATCACCTATTTTCAGCAGGGGCAAGACTGGGGCGATGGCGGCATGGCCGAGGTGGTGCAACAGCAATTTCAACTGCACCGTCGGGATGAAGTGATCCAGCGCTTTGTGACGGATGCGATCGCTCAGATTGTGCCATCCCTCCAAACGGAGACGGTTTCGGATGCCGCCGATGAATTCAGCGATCGCTAACTGCTCCAGCCCATAAATGGAACAGCGAGAGACTGCTGTGGTCGTTGCCCTTGCGCCTCCGTATTTAGCGCCGTTTTCGCATCTTGGTAAATCGCGTCCGCTTCTTCCCGCGAGTTGCCGATACTGGTCAGCCCCAGTTTGCCAAATTCAGAAAGGCAGCCCATCAGATGAAATACCGTTCCCGTTTCAGTCGTGCTGCGGAAATTTAGGCGATGGAAAGCAATGATGTCCATCAAATCGTTGGGCAGCAGTCCCCGATACCCCTCATGCTCTAAATTATCGGAAGCAATGTAATACTTCGGCGTTCCTTGGCGGCTGTAGAACAAGCCATTGTCATGGTTATAGACGCCGTTGGTCAGCAACCTCAGCGCCATAAATGGATGGGTCGTTCCTCCTTTGCGGAGGTTGATTTCAATGGCTTGTAATTCCCATTCCTGCATAGTTCCCGATGCTTCAGGGTGATGCACAGCTACAAAATCCAGGCTAAACCGTTCCAGTGCGCCTTTTTCGGCCAACGCATGGCCCACTGTTATCCCCCACTCTTGCAGTTGTAGGCGATAGGCGGCATCGGCCGGAAACCGACAGCCGAGGAAAATCTGTCCATCGGGGCCGCCCAAAATTTGGTCGTGGGTTGAGAGAATTTCGACTATCCCGGCGGGCGTAATGCGGGCCTGCACGCTGGGCGATCGCTTGACTTCTCCCTCGATGAACGCTTCGGCGATCGCCCCTAGTTCTGGAATGCGGCTCCCAAAATTGGCCCAGGTTTCATGCTCCGACTGAAAGCTCAGATGATCAAATTGCTGAGCGATCGCCGCCACCCGTTCACTATGGGACGCTTGCCCCGGCGCAACAGTCGCTAGCGATCGCAAATTCAACAACGCATTTCCTTCCCCCGAAAACCCTTCATTGAGCTTGATCACCATGCGTTTTAGAAAAGGCTGCTGCTCCCACACCTGCGCGGCGGCGATCGCCAACTCCTGCGCCGTCCACACTAGCGCACTGCCCGCTGGGTGAGGGATACCACAATCTGCAAAAATCTGACGACTGCCGCTCTTGGTTCCCCAATGCAGCAAATCTGGATCAACAGCGAGCAGGGGAATACCGAGTTTGACCGATAGCTCCCGTTCCAGAACCGTGGAGTTGTAGCAGGTCATATAAGCCTGATCTAACCGCATGGATTGTCGAATCCGCTCCATCAAGCGTGGACGCTCCAAAATTTTCTCAGTCAGCGATCGATAGGATGAATCATAGGCAGACAGCAGCAATAGCCGACTGCGGGCATGGGAGAACGGAATCCCCGGCAGCAGTTGCAGGTAATAGTCCACAATACTGGGATGAATCGGCTGTGAGGTGACATAAATCAGCCGCGTGCGTGGATTCCGCAGCCGAATCAGGGAAAACAACAGGCGTTCCTCGTAGTGGTGAATCCCCCGAATTTTCCGTAATTCTCGCTGATCTAAAGTCAGGGACGGCACAATTAAAATATCGCAATCATTGCGATCGAACTGGCTCACCGACTGCCAGCGATCGCGCAATTGTTGCTGCAACGTTAGAAACATCGGCACAGCGGACATGGTTGAACTATCCATAACACAGCCTAAAAGAGCAAAGCGATCGCCATAGGAATCAACCCCAGGGATAGCGTGGGTTCAAGCGTCAAAATGGGAACGCTAACGGTAACGCTCCATCACGAGCCGCTCCCACAAGACCATCAGAATTGCCATTGACGTAATCCAACCGGGAACGGTTGGAATAGTCATGTCTGAAGATTCTACCGTGAGCCTTCAGCAAAGCGCGATCGCTTCCGCCACTCTTCCATGCTCCCAAGAATCTGTTCAGTCTCATCTGGGCTGCCTGGCTCATCGGCGTCATTTCAGTGGGCGATCGGCCGACGGCTCCCCCTTGGATAAGCGTGTAACGGTTTGTGTTGAACTGCCTCGCTGCTTCGCACCACGATTCTGCAAATGAATAGCCTTCCATTGATCAGGTTTTGGGGCTGTGGGCGACGCCTCAACACCCAAAATCCTTACATGAATATCACTACCCGTAAATTAACGGCAGCCAGATGCCGTGGCTTACTCCAATTGACTCAGCAAATGGTTCAGTGATTATGCTGAAACTCTATATTACTTTGCCTGCAATTCCCGTGGAATAACGATGGTAGCCTGCGTAGGTAACACGGAGAATACAAACAAATCGGACGTAAGGTACCTCTCAGATGACGGCTACTCAATCCTCTCTCCGTTCTCGCAACATGGAATTGTTGATGGCCTATCAGCAGAATCCATCCGTCGCCATTCGCAACAAACTGGTTCGGTTCAATGCAGGTCTTGTGCGTAAGATGGCCCATCGAATCAGTCGCCAATGCTCTGAACCCTACGAAGACTTAGAACAAATTGGATTCATCGGATTGATTCGGGCCGTTGAGCGATTTGACTCCACTCAAGGCTGCGCATTTAGCTCATTTGCAGTGCCCTATATTCGGGGTGAGATGCTCCACTTCTTGCGCGATCGCGGCAATGCCATCAAAGTGCCTCGCCGCCTTCAAGATTTGCAAAAAGAGGGGCAAAAAGTTCGTCTTGATTTGCTGAAAGAATTGGGTCACGAACCCTCAGATGCCCAGGTCGCCACAGCCCTCAACATTTCTATCTACGAATGGCGTGAAATTAAGATTGCCGCCAAGAATCGCCTACCGCTTAGCCTGGATGCTACGGTTCATCTGCAATCCGATACCCAAGTGACGCTAGGCGAAACGTTGCCTGATCATCATTATCTACTGTTACAGCGACTTGAAGAGGATCGCCAGCAGCTTCAAGGCGCATTGAACCAGCTTGAAGATAAAACTCGCGCTGCGATCGAATTTGTCTTCTTCAATGACCTTTCCCGCAAAGAAGTTGCCGAGCGCATTGGGGTCAGCCCCATGACCGTAACCCGCCGGATTCAGCGCGGACTAGAGCAGATGGTGCTATTGCTGCAACCACAGATGATGCAGACCGATCCGTAGGTTCTGGTGTCTAGCGCTAGCGGGGGTCGTCATCTATCCAAGTAGCGGCAGGCGTTGAACAGCTCAACGCCTGCCGTTTTTGTGTTGAGCCATCAGTCCTGCTAGCGGCTCTGCCATTGGGCGATCGCACACAGCGGTCAACCCCGTTGCTACGCCCGTCGTTCGTGGCTATGGCTAGAGGGTGGATCGAGCTGAAGCTGTTGACGACCGTTCCGAATAATCCGCATCATGTCTGCCAACTGCTGTTCCATATCCCGCAGGACGCGATCGGCGTATTCATCCGCTCCGTGCTGGATTTCCTCACATTCTGCGATCGCCATCATCCGCATTTCTTCGACCTCTTGCTGCACTTGGCGACGAACCTGATCCACCTCGCGCATCGTTTGGTCATGAATAGATTCACATTCTTGCTGAATTTGCTGACGAATTTGCCGCGCCTCTAGCTCAGCTTGGCGAATCAGCCCCATCTCGTCCAAAATTTCCTCTGCCCGTCGCTCAGCCGCCTCAACAATACTCTGGGCATAGCTTTGCGCTTCAGCCAAGATGTCATCCTTGCTGTGAATCACCGCCTGCGCATCCTGAAAGGCGCTAGGAAGCTGAAGGCGAACTAGGTCAAGCTGCTCTAGGAATTGCTCTTCATCGATCAATGTCCAGCGACTGAGGGGCAGTCGCGGGCTGTCGAGCAAAATATCTTCAAGTTTGTTGAGTTCTTGCTGGATATCCACACTTCTTACCCGTTCGGAGGATCCAACGGGATTGCTTCCGTTGAAGGATTGTCCACCTGTAGCGTTTGAGACGTGTCGGTCAGCGCCGATAAATTCGGAGTTTTGGC
The DNA here is from genome assembly GCA_964431105.1 of uncultured Leptolyngbya sp. GTDB lineage: Bacteria > Cyanobacteriota > Cyanobacteriia > RECH01 > RECH01 > RECH01. The sequence continues at coordinate 22,754 of CAYSIR010000010.1, forward strand.
GTAGCATCTGCGAATATCCAGGGCAACAGTTTGAGGAACAAGATGATCAATCGGGCCCTCGAAGCGAGCAATTTCTTTGACTAAGCTGCTGCTCAGAAAACTATGCTCATTCGAGGTTGCCAGAAAAACCGTTTCAATCTCGTCGGACAGGGTCTTGTTGGTATGGGCCATCTGAAGCTCTTTTTCAAAATCTGAAAGAACCCGTAGACCTCGGAGAAGCACCCCAGCATTCCGCATTCTGGCATACGTTACCGTCAATCCGTCAAAACTATCAACTTCTACATTATTGAGATGATGGGTTGAACGGCGAATTTGTTCTAACCGTTTATGAACGTTAAACAATGGTGTTTTGTTCGGGTTTTTTAAAACAACCACGATTACGCGCTCGAAAAGCTGGCATCCTCGCTCAATGATGTCGAGATGCCCAAGGGTAATTGGGTCAAAGCTTCCTGGATAGATAGCAATCACGGCTGTGCGTCGCTGATAAGTCAGAGCGGGCTGATAAGTCAGAGCGGTTAGGGTGATTATATCGGACAGGACTGCCCTCCGTTCAGCCTTATTCCTTTCTTGTGAAATGAAAATTGAGCGATCGCCGGGTAGAGTCTGGTCATTGTGATGGTTTGGGCAGCTTTAGCGTTTTTGGGGAAGGGGCTGGAGAGGAGGGACTGCATGTGTGGGATGACCGCCGCTCCGGAGGCTGGCAGCGCTGTCGCAAACGGCCGGTGAGAACCATTGGCGATGGGCGATCGCTCCGCACGTTTGCTATGAAACGCATTCTGTAGACTGCATCTTGCCGTGCAGGTTGGGCCGGCTGTTTGGGCTGTTTAGGGTTTTGAGGGCTGGGGCGATCGCACCAGCACTAACCCCAGCAAGAACCCAATGATCATGCCAGAGAGATGCCCCACTACACTAATGCCAGGGGTTGTGAGGTCAAAGACAATCTGCAATCCGATCATCATCACAACTAACTGTAGACGCTGCCCGGCAATCCGTGATTTTTCCTGCTGCCAGCCATGCAGCAAAATGGCGGACATCAGCCCAATCAGCCCCATGATGCTCCCCGATGCACCCACAACGATTTGGAGCAGCGCCGCTGGGTTTGCGATCGCCAACAGGGTGACACATACCATAGAGCCGACCCCGCAAATGACATAGGCCACCAGGTAGCGACACATCCGTAGCTGCGCTTCGACAAAGACGCCCATAATGGCGAGTCCAGTCATGTTCATCGCCAAATGAAGCCAGCCATAGTGCAGAAAAGTTGCGCTGAGGAGCCGCCACCACTCGCCCGCCTTCACCGTCTGGGGCACGACGGCCCCCAATCGGTATAGCACGTTCAAATCCTGGCTGCCTCCGGCCATCAGCTCGGCCCCAAAGGCGATTAAATTCAGCCCAATCAGCAGGGCAGTGCCGTAGCTTTTACGATGGGATGCATTGAGCCGCAATGAATAGCACTGTTCATGGCGCAAATCGGTGAGAATCTGCTGAACGGCGGCGATCGCGCCATCATTGGTTGGCTGGGGTCGCCCATCCAGCCGCCAATTGATAGCAGGCGTAAGGGGATGCGATAGCGGGATGGTGCTGAGCTGCTGCCGGGCGATCGTCCGCTCGCCAGCCATAAAGTGCGCGGTGGCGACCCAAAAGGTTTGATGATAAATATCGTATTGAGCCAAGGATTGCCGAAATATGGCATGAACTGCGTTTGGCCGCCCTGTAAAGGCCAACATCATCATGCGGGCTAGGTTGAGCTGTTGCGGTGTGCCGGTGCGCTCTAGGTCAGGCTGGAGGCGCTCAAATTCGTGAATGAGTTGAGGATCGCCCATTTCACCTAGCGATCGCAGATAATACACCATCAACCACGGCGTTTGTCGGAGGGTTGCGGCTGGCATCTGGCCCAACCAGCGATGTAGCGTCTCCCACTGGGCACTTAGACTGTACAAAATGGCTTTGACTAAATAGCCTAGGCTGGGGCGTTGGGTGCGGTAATGGTCTACCACGTCTGAGGCATCCAAGGTCTGACCGTTTTGAGCCAGGATGAGCGCCTGTAAAATCGGGACTTGATCTGGCCATCCATCGGCTGGATGAAGCCACGACAGCGCGATCGCCCACCGTTTTGCACTGTGAAAGCGATACTGAACCAGGTGTTGCGTCAGTCGCCTCATTCCTACCAGTGGAATGACAATCAACAGCAGCCATAGCCCCCCCGCGATCGCACCACTCCAGGCCGGCTCAGCCGCATGAGTAGCGATCGCTAGCGCTACAATTCCTAAGCAAATCACGATCCAGCCGCGATCTTGCCCCCCAGACACGCGAACAGAGCGAATCAGTAGCGCAATAGACGATAAGCACACCGTCCATACAATAATGTGATTTAGATTCATAGAAGCGTTTACAACAAGCAAAACAGGATGAGACGAGCCGAATGTTCAAGCAAGCCTTAAATGATGGATAGAAACCAGCACCAAAGTGGAATGCTCCCAATTAATCTTCTAGCCTGGGTTAAGCGGCATAGTCTCTAGGGCGTGTTGAGGTTTATATTGGCTCACGGCAGCCCACGGGATGATCAGACCTTTCCAACGCTTCTGAGTCAAACCGGAAGTCGAACACTTCCAAGAGAGTCCGGATAAGTTTGAAACTGCGGTGAAGACTGCATGAAGTTTCGGATGAGTTGTCTGACACTGTACCTCAAACGAGCGCCGTTGCCATCAGCAGGGCTGTGGCATGACACCACAGAGATGAAAGAAGGCTGTATCAATTTGATCGCTAAGCCGTCCTGAACCTCCTCTGTGGGGGATGCACGGTCGTCTAGACGGTTCCGCTCAGTAGAATTTCGGGCTTATCTGCTCCATGAAATGCCAGATTTCTACGGTGGTGCGGGTAAGATGAAGCCACACTCGTCTCAGTTTGATCAGTTCAGTCTGCTCAGTTTAGTCTTGTCGGTTTAGTCTGGATTGATTCGGTTCTGCGACAGCGTTATGCACAGTCCAACGCCATTTTTATGTCGTGCTGCAGCCCCTCCCATTCTTCCTTCACACTATGCAGGACGTTTTCCCCTCCTCTATCCTGGCGATCGCCCCCCTGGCTATGCTGTTCCACGGGTGGGTAGCGCTATGAACAAGCAGCCTGACATCCTCATTGTGGATGATCAACCCGACAACCTACGTCTGCTCACGGCGATTCTGTCGCAGCATGGGTATCGCATCCGCAAAGCCTTGAGTGGTCGTCTGGCGATCGCGGCAGTTGACATGGCTCTGCCGGATGCGATTTTGCTAGACATCACCATGTCCGAAATGAACGGGTATGAAGTCTGTGAGCGCTTCAAAAGCAATCCTCGCACGGCTAAAATCCCGATTATTTTTCTCAGTGCGCTCAGTGATTCGGAAGATAAAATACGAGCCTTTCGTCTGGGTGCAGCCGACTACATGGCTAAGCCATTTCATCCGGAAGAGGTTCTAGCCCGCTTAGAACATCAGCTCACCATCCAACGCCAGCGGCGGGCCCTGCACGATCACATCGCCCAGCAGCAGATTATTGAGCAGCATCTCTGGCAGTCTCAGGCGATCCTGTCGAGCGTGCTGGATAGCTCTACCGACGGGATCGCCGCCTTTGAAGCGGTGCGGAATGCGGAAGGGACGGTAACGGATTTGCGCTGGCTAGTTGCCAATCCGGTGGTAGCTCAATGGATGGGCAAATCATCGGATGATTTGGTGAAGCAGTCAGCACTGGAGGACTTGAAACGCCTGCATGATGATTGTTTTGAGCCACTGTTAGAGGTGATTGAAACCGGGCGATCGCGGCAATATGAGATTTGCCATAACCGCACCGCACCAAGCGACCGCCATCAGCTCATCTGGCTACAAATTGTCGCCGTTAAACTGGGCGATGGCGTAGCGATGACCTTCCGCGACATCACCTCGCTACGCACGATGGTTTTGCAGCTTGAAACCATGAATCGGCAATTGGAAACCCGAAATCAGCAATTGCAAGACCAGATTCAGGCATCCGAGCGCATACTCAACGAACGTCTGAAGGCTGAGTCTGCTATGCGAAAAGCAGAAGAACGCTACCGCAGCATTTTTGAGCATTCCATTGAGGGGATCTACCAACTCTCCGCCGATCGCCACTATTTAGATGTCAATCCCTCCTTTGCCGAGATCCTGGGATATGGCTCCCCTGACGATTTTTTAGGTGAGTGCAAAACACCCGCAGATATTTACGTTCAACCCAAACGCCAGGCGGAACTAGCCGCCTATATGCAGCGCTATGATTCTGTGCCGGATTTTGAATCCCAGGTGTATTGCAAAGATCGCTCTACCATTTGGGTGGCTGAAAATATTTGGGCAGTGCGCGACGAGAACGGGGCGATCGCCTACTACGAAGGCATGATTACGAATATTACCGATCGCAAAGAATCCGAGCGGGAACTGCGGGTGCAGCGGCTGCGGAGTGAGCGACTATTGCTCAATATTTTGCCGCAGCGCATTGCTGAGCGCTTGAAGCGTAGCCCCCGCACCATCGCCGATAGTTTTGCAAATGTGACGGTCTTATTTGCCGATTTGGTTGGCTTCACCCAGTTGGCAACGCGCATCTCACCGCAGGAGTTGGTGGAATTGCTCAACCAAATTTTCTCAGCCTTTGATGAATTGGTTCAACATTACGGTCTAGAGAAGGTAAAAACCATCGGCGATGAGTATATGGCTGTGTCGGGAATGCCAGTTCCACGGTTAGATCATGCTGGAGCAATGGCTGAACTAGCGCTGGATATGCAGGAGGCGATCGCAACGTTTCGCACCCCTGACGGCAAACCCTTCAAACTACGGATTGGCATGAATGCCGGGCCAGTCGTGGCAGGAGTCATCGGTACAAAGAAATTTAGCTATGACCTATGGGGCGACACGGTCAACATTGCGTCTCGGATGGAATCGCGCGGCGAACCTGGGCGCATTCAGGTATCACCATCCATTTACGAGTTGCTGAAGCATCGCTATGCCTTTGACTGTCGCGGCGAAGTGTTCATCAAGGGCATTGGCAAAATGAAAACCTATTGGCTCACAGGGCGGCGGCTATCCTCTAGCCTGCACCCACCCGATTGATCCTCCAACGCCTAGCTATCCTTGCAGCAGAAATCGCTAAACCCTGCCGAGTTGACCAAGAATTCTGCATCGGACAAGGCAAGCACGGGCTTTAGCCAGTAGGGATCAGGTCTCCTGACCCTTTCGGTGAGATGCACGATCGCTCCTACCCCTCCCAGAGAGCTGCCCAAGCAAATTGAGGCAGGGCTAACATCCGTCGCCAGCGCCAAGGTTCTTTATAAAGTCGATATGTCCATTCCAGGTGGTGATTGCGGAGCCATTCTGGAGCGCGGGTTTTGGTGCCTGACCAAATATCAAAACTGCCGCCGACCCCAACCCAGATAGCATTAGGACAGAGCGATCGATGCTCATGAATCCAAAATTCTTGACGCGGCACGCCTAGCCCTACCAAAATGATGTCCGGTTGATGGTCATTGAGGCGCTGACAGAGGGCTGTGTGTTCTTCTGCACTGATGTAGCCGTGTTGGACACCGGCGATCGCCACATTGGGGAGTTCAGTCCGCCAGCGATCGGCAGCCGCTTGGGCCACTCCCGGCGCACCGCCATAGAAAAACAGCGTAAACGGCTGATCGAGATGGGGGAAGGGAGAGGGCGATCGCTGAATCAACACTTCGGCTAGCTCAATCCCCGGACACCGCTGCACCTGGCGGCCCCGCCAGCGCAGGTACAGCACAATCCCTGAGCCATCTGGAATGACCAGCTCCGCTTGTTGGATGATGCGGGCCAGCTCCGGATTTTGGCGACCCTGCATTGACATTTCCGCATTGAGAGTCACCACATGGGTCCCGCGCCCCTGCTGCAACTGGTTCAGTAGCCAAGTGGCATAGTCATCGACAATATGAATGGGCAAATCAAAAATAGTGTAGGTTTCCGGCAATTCCGGCATGGGGGCAGTGGAAATGTCCAGCATGGCGCAAGAATAAAGTCAGGTAGGACTGAGGTACATCTCAAGGCAATTGTAGGGCGAGTTAGGCATCGGGTCATCATTGAATTCAATCGCGCCGCCCTAGCATCAGGGCAACCGATCGGGATGCTATCGCGAATAGCTTAAGATTTCTTTGAGGAGCGGCTCTGCCGCCTCTCAAACACTCTCATGTCCTAGGTAAAGTGGCTATTGCTGTAATGCTGCTGGATGCGTGGAAGTGGACGGATGCAGGGTGGATTGATGCGGGCTAATTGCAACAGCGAGATACGCTTGGCAAGCCCCCTACTCGCCGGATTATGACCGGGGCTGCCGCCCGTGCCGAGAAAATTTCCGTAGAACACCAGCGCGATCGCCCATCAGCAATGCACCAGACGCTCGGTAGAGCGGATAGTCGCTCTCATCATAAATCTCACCGACCAATTCTTCGAGAATGTCTTCCAGGGTAATCAGCCCTACTGTACCGCCATATTCATCAACCACGATCGCAAGGTGAAGTCGCTGTTGCAACATTTCTTTAAGCAAATCTGCCAATCGTTTCATTTCCGGGACAAACACAGGCGGCTCCATCGCCTCCGTCACTGGCCCATCCTGCTGCTGCTGGTGCTTGCGGGCTTGGAGTTCTTGCAAGGCTCGCTTCAGATGAACAACGCCCACAATTTGATCTTTGGATTCTTCTTGCACCGGAATGCGGGAATAGCCGGTTTCTAGGCAGGTGTTCACCAAGTCTTGCAGGCTGGCTTCGTGGGAGATCGTTCGCATATCAATTCTTGGTTTCACCACATCGTGCGCTTTGAGGCGATCGAGCATTAGGGCTTTGTTCAACAGTTGGTGTTTGTCTAGATCCAACTGTCCTTTGCCGCCCAGCACTTCGATCATCAGTTGCAAATCACGCACTGATTCGCCTTGCTGAACGGTGTTGCCTTGCACTAACCGAATCACAAAATGGGCGATCGCCTCCAAAATGTAGACAATGCCCAGCCAGTTCAGCAATTTGGAAAGAATATAGATGGGGCGTACTGCCAGCTTGAAGTAAGCCATCACATTATTAATGGCTAACGACTTTGGGGTAATTTCCCCAAAAATCAGCAACAGGAATGTAACGACGGCGGTGGATAGCCCAACGGCTGCACTACCAAACCAGATGGCGAATAGGTTGCTGGTCAGAATTGCGGTGAAATTGTTGATTAGGTTGTTGCCGATCAGTAAGGTCGTGATGAAGCGCGATCGGTTTTCTAATACCAAGCTAAACATCCCGCTGCGATCGCCTTGGTCTTGAATGAGGGCCCGCAGTTTTAGGTTATCGAGTGCAGTAATGGCAGTTTCTGAACCGGAGAAAAAACCGGATAGCACTAGCATGATGGCTAGAACCCCAACATCAATCCACACTTCGCCGAGCAGTGGGGTGATTTCAGCGATCAATGGCGTGCAATACATCATAGGTGGAGCGATTGCCTGCTAATGACACAAAAGATGCCGTCTTGAAGCGGCAATAAAGACAGCCGGTTTAGCCCAGTCAGCCAAGAATGATGAAGCCATCGGCACTCTGCTCCATCCGGTGGTTTACTGAAGCGATCGCGGACTAGAGAACCAGATCGCGGAACCACCGGTTCACCCGCCTCGACAGATAACAAACCCAACGTATGCCTCCAAATCCTAAGTGGTGTGTGATATATCCTAAAAGAACCCACAGCATAACCCAAAATCGCCATCGACCGTCATGCCTGAGCTGTCTAAAAAGGCGCAACATTCCAAATGTCAAGTTTTTTAGGGCAAGCGCTAGGAAGTCTGCTGAATGTCGATTAGGTCGTTCGTTGCCAACCGGAAGCACACTGGGTTGATCCCTTGGGCAGCATCTATCCTCAACCATTGTCCAAAACCATTGTCCAAAACCATTGTCCAAAACCATTGTCCAAAACCATTGGCAGAGCCATTTATGAAGACAGCGCTTACTTCTAGAAGCGTCCTGCTCACGAGTGACCGCTGCCTCTCCATCATGGCAATAAACCCATCAGTCGGCTCATTCTTTTCCAGTTCCGTTTGTCTGGCGCTGATGCGCAGTCACCCATACTGTTGAAGCTGGCTGCCCCTGGGTTTGAGCAACAGTTTTGGTTCACGCTCCGCCAGGATTCAGCCAGACGGTGCGTTCTCATCCGACCTTAAATCCGAGATTACAAGAATCAGGATGATTGCATCTGACGTGATGGGGAGCGATCGCTTCCCGGTTAATATCCTTTTATCCCTGCCCTTTGAGTAGTGAGTGTTCCCATGTCATCCACATTGCTCAACAACCGCTATCGCGTTCTCGAAACCCTTGGGATGGGCGGCTTTGGTCAGACCTTTTTGGCCGAAGATACGCAAATGCCCTCACGCCGCAAGTGTGTCATCAAGCAACTGAAGCCCATCGACAACAATCCAGAGGTCTACAAACTGGTTCAGGATCGCTTCCACCGAGAAGCGGCCATTTTGGAGAGCTTGGGCAACGTCAACGGTCAAATTCCTAACCTCTATGCTTACTTTCAAGAGGATGGTCAGTTTTATCTCATTCAAGAATGGATTGATGGCATGACGCTATCGCGCAAGGTGCAGCTTGAGGGAGCGCTACCCGAAGCCATGGTATGGAGTAGTTTGACTCAGCTTTTGCCGGTGTTGAGCTATGTCCATGCCCGACAGATCATTCACCGAGATATTAAGCCTGACAATATTATTCTGCGATCGCATGACCAAAAACCTGTGCTGATCGACTTTGGGGCGGTGCGCGAAACCATGGGCACAGTTGTCAACTCGAACGGACAAACAACCAGTTCTATCGTGATTGGCACGCCGGGCTTTATGGCATCCGAACAGGCGGCGGGGCGAGCTATCTACTCCAGCGATCTCTACAGCTTGGGGTTGACGATGATTTACCTACTGACGGGGCGACTTCCGCAAGACCTCGACCTCGATCCTCGGACGGGCGATATTGCCTGGCAGCACTATGCCCAGGTGAGTCCTGAGTTGGCGGCTGTGTTGAACAAGGCTATTCAGTATAGCCCTCGCGATCGCTTTGCAACGGCGGATGAAATGTTGGCGGCGATTCCTAAAACTGTTTTGCAAGCTGGCACCAACGACATTCGCGATCGCTATCCTCTCCCAGATACCGACGTTGGCTCCAGCGTGCCCGAAACCATCATCCCCGAACAAACCAGCAGTGTGTCCGGGGTCTATGAATTTGATGCCGCTGTGGCCAGTGATTCCTACGACAGCACAGCAACAGGACAGGATAAGCTCATACCGCCCGAAGTGCCTGGCTGGAATTGGGGCGCTTTCTGTCTACCCGGACTCTGGTGTTTCAATAACCAAGTGTGGGTCGGGCTGATAGCGTGGACATGCTTTTTTACGGGAGGCGTGAGTTGGGTGGTAATGGGCGCTATCCTTGGCTCGAAGGGCAATGAGTGGGCTTGGAAGAGTCGAAGTTGGCGCAGCCTGGAGGCGTTCAAAGCCAACCAGCGCTCCTGGGCCATTGGTGGGGCGGCGGTCTGGGGCGGACTGGTGGCGCTAATCGCGATTCTCATTGCGATCGGGTCACAGATTGAACCTGAAACGGCCTCGAATCAAGTCCCTGAAACGCCTGAAACTGAGCAAGCTGAGCCATCGACCAGTCCGGTGCCGTCGCCATCCTTCCCAACGCCGACTCCTGCCGAAACAGGAACTACAGAAGCGACAGGAATTCTAACTAATATTCAATCCTGTGTTTTACCGGAGCCAGAGACAGTTTGCGATCGCGATTTGACAGAGTTTCCCGCCAAGGTTGAATCCATTTTGATTAGCGCTGACCTCAACGCTCCCGTCGGCACTAGCATCCAAATTAACTGGCAATATCTGGGTGGCCCCGGCGGCCCGGCTGAGCAAATCGACACGATTTCACTCACCAAAGATACGCCGGATATCGACTATGTGTGGACAAGGCTACCGGCTCCACCGAGTGGATTCTGGCCGGTTGGAGAATACGTCGTCGAATTCATCATTTTGACCAACAATAATGAAACCATCGAAAAAGTGTTTTCAATCCAGTAAGCTGAGACTTGCCGACGTTGGATTGATCACTTGAAGGCCCGTTCCCGATACCGTGAGTTATTGCCCTACCTTCGTCCCCACAGCGGCACGATCGCCCAAGCTCTGGCCTGCACCTTAGCCTTTACGGTGTTTTGGCCGCTGTTAGCTTGGCTAGCCGGGGAAGTAGCTAATCTCATTGGGCAAGGGCAGGTAACAGCGATCGCCCAGTTAGCGGCTGTCAGTGCGATCGTGTTTATGGTGCGGGGTATTGTTCAATTTGGGCAGGATGCGCTGATGGCTAAGGCCGCCCTAGCGATCGCCCTAGACCTGCGCAAAAAAGTATTTTCCCACCTGCAAACCCTCAGCCTCAGCTATTTTGAAACCTCAAAAACTGGGGACCTCAGCTATCGCCTCACCGAAGACATTGATCGTATCGGCGAAGTCATCAACAATCTATTTCATCAATTTATTCCCTGCATTCTGCAACTCATCGTCGTGCTGGGATATATGGTCTACCTCAACTGGCAACTGACCCTTGCCACCTTCATTATTGCGCCGCTGATGGCCGCGCTCATTGGCGGATTTGGGCAGCAGCTTTTGGTGTATTCACGTCGGAGCCAAAGCCGCATCTCGGATCTATCTGCGTTGCTGACCGAAGTATTTTCGGGAATTCGCCTCATTCAGGCCTTTGCTGCCGAGGATTATCAAATTGAGCGATTTGCGGAAGCCGCCGAACGCAACCGCCGCGCCAAATTTTCTGCCGAACGCCTCAAGGCCATTCAATTTCCCGTGGTCGGCTTTCTGGAAGCCATGAGCGTGCTGCTGCTATTTTTGCTGGGGGGTTGGCAAATTTCCACCAACAACCTGACTGGAGCGGAGTTTGTTAGCTACATTGCAGCCGTGGCGCTGTTAATTGACCCCATCTCAATTACCACCAGCAACTACAACGAATTCAAGCAGGGTGAGGCTTCTGTCGATCGCATCTTTGAACTGCTACATCTCCAAGCCCATGTTCTTGACCATCCCACCGCCAAGCCGCTGCCGATTGTGACCGGAGCGGTCGAATATTGTGATGTCACCTTTGGTTATACTGCTCAGCCCGTGTTGCAGCGCCTCAACCTGCGGGCAATGCCGGGAGAAGCGATCGCCCTTGTGGGGGCATCCGGTGCCGGTAAAACCACATTGGTGAACTTGCTGCCTCGGTTCTACGATCCCCAAGCGGGCCGCATCCTCATTGACGGGATCGACATCCAAAGCGTGACTCTCCGCAGCCTGCGCCGCCAGATTGGGATTGTGCCGCAAGAAACCGTCCTGTTCTCCGGCACGATCGCCCAAAACATTGCCTTTGGCCAGCATCAGTTCAACCTAGACGAGGTTAAAACCGCTGCCACCGTTGCCAATGCCCATCCCTTTATCAGTCAGTTTGTAGATGGGTATGACACTTGGGTGGGCGAACGGGGCGTGAATCTGTCTGGGGGGCAGCGTCAGCGCATTGCGATCGCCCGTGCCGTCCTGCTCGATCCGCGCATTTTAATTTTGGACGAAGCCACCTCCGCCCTCGATTCTGAATCCGAGCAATTGGTACAGGAAGCCCTCGAACGCTTGATGCAAGGGCGCACCGTGTTTATCATTGCCCACCGGCTAGCAACCGTGCGGCGGGCCGATCGCATTCTGGTACTAGAACAAGGGCAGGTGGTAGAAGCGGGCAGCCATACTGAACTGATGAAACAGGGCGATCGCTATGCCCGCTTCTATGCCCAGCAGTTTAGCCCCTTACCCTAATGCCAGCGTGCCGCATGAATGATGCAGAAGCCAGCCCCAGCCGTTGCGGCTATTCGCTTTAAAATCATAGAAATGCTGGCAATCCTCTATTGGTAAGGATTTTGGGTGATGTGAGCGTTGCCCACATCACCCAAAATCCTGACATGAATACCACCACCGAAATGCTAGCGCCACCAGTGCCCTGAACCAGTGCCCCGAAAAGACCTGCCTATTCCAGCTTGATGTCGCTATCGAAATTCTGAGAATGACACCTACGTTACAAAAGATGACAAATAAACTTGTTATCTTAAAGTCAAGCAATTGTAGTTAGTCATGACATCCCCGGTACGCTTGTCGCCGGGTTTTTTTTGACCATTTTCTGGGCCAGGATGGCCGTGCCGCCGCTCATCGGTAGACATTTTGTAGAAAACCCGTAAAATCAAAACCTGTAAAATTTGGGCGATCGCTTCTTTCGCCCCTACCGACTAGGTTGCCA
>CAYSIR010000011.1:0-34623 GCA_964431105.1 uncultured Leptolyngbya sp.
CGCTTATATCCCCCGGTTGAAACGCGGGGGCTTTACGCCTGCTACTCGTAAAGCCTGGATGCAAAAAACAGAGCGATCGCCAGAGATGGCAGCCTTAGCTTAGGAATCGGTTGACTGACAAAACTGACTAAATTCCAACCACTGCGCAGGTCAGGATACCTGACCTCTAGCTTGTCTAAAATCTTGTGCGCGGTTTTCGCGCCCAGCACAGAATCGTTTATCAGTTAAGCCAGCTTAAGGATTACACAAAATCAGCGCTGCTAATCATACCTTGACTAGTGTTCTGAAGACGAAGGAATGTAAACCCGTCTTTCCTCACAATCACATCATCTCCCCGCTGTAGGATATTAAGATCGCGGAAGCTCATGCCGACCAGTCGAATCTTGTCAAGGCGATCGCGGAAATCCGTCACGACATTGATACTCTGGTTAATATCGGCTTGACGGATAACAATGCGATCGCGTCCAGCACCTGCTGTAATAATATTTCGCCCAGACTGCCCCAAAATCGTATCGTTGCCATCGCTGCCAATGAGGCGATCATTTCCTGAGCCACCCACTAGCACATCATTGCCAGCGCCGCCCCGCAGCACATCGTTGCCAGCGCCGCCCCGCAGCACATCATTACCGCCATTTCCTACCAAAATATCATTGCCCGCATCGCCGTAGCCGCGATCCTGACCCGTCCCGCCAATGATGCGATCGTTGCCCGTACCGCCCCGTATGAGGTTTGTGTCTCGGAAACCAATCAATACATCATTACCCGCATCGCCATAGAGCCGATCATTTCCTGCGCCGCCGTGGAGGCGATCGCTGCCATTTCCTCCACGAATGAAGTCATTCCCCGCTCGCCCAATCATTTGATCATCACCGCTAGTACCAATCAAGCGATCGTTCTGCATAGTGCCGACCATGCGATTGACGACCGGAGCGCTGCTCGCACTATCGATGGCATCAACCTTAACGTTGTCACTTACAACCGTCACGTTTTTTTGGATTGAGGCATCCAGCCCACCGCCCGAAAACTCGATGGTATATTGACCGCTCGGTACTTGTAGTTGATAGCCTCCAGCGGCAAAGGTGCGAGTGGTAAACGTTTGCCCTGCCCCCGTCACGTTTACTGTGACATTGCCCAACCCTTCGCCCGCATCATAGAAATTATCATTGTCGGCATCGTCAAACACCACACCGAGCAGCCAGGGATTGCCAAAATTGAAGCGATTGCCAAGATTGTGCGTGATGACCAGCGGACCAAGGTCGCTCTGAGGATTGGTTTGGGGGATAACGCTGAGACCGGCTTCACGATAGTCGGGGTTCATGATGTTGTTGCGATGCCCCGGCGGGTTTTGGATACCCGTGGAGGTAAAGCCCCAGTCGATCGCTAATCCAGCATGACCATGAAAGACGCTTTTGGAATAAGCATAGATATTTTCGCCAACCCGCGAGAAGTTATATCCTGCGGCGCTGATGCGATCGCCCAATGGAAGTTCACCCGGCAACTGGTGTGATTGGGTATCCTGGGCAATCATCGCCTGGTTATGGGTTCGGGCCGCATTGTAGAGATTCAGATTCCAGGCGAGCGGTGCCGCGGGCGATAGTTGGCTCCATTGGTTGGCGAGCAGCGTTCCGTCAACATTGAAGAACCTCAGGGCTGAGTTCACGTCTGGGTCAGCCGAACCGATAGGATTGAGGCTGTTGGTCAAGATGGGCAACTCGCCTGCCGGGTTCATCCGCATCCGGTTAATCAATTCCAACAGTTCTTGTTCTTGGGCACTAGGATTTAAGACCATGGTTCGGATTCCTTTAAGAGTGATTGAAACTAAGAGTGATTGCAACAGTTGAATAATGCCCGTTGAATGTCTGAATTAACAGAGAAATGACCGTTTTCCCGAATGAGGGTAAGATCAGACAGTCGGCCATTTTTCTGATCTGCTGATTGCGTTTTTAACACCCTGTTCAATTGCCCTTGGCTGATGGATCAGGGCTGTTATTCATGACACAGCCCTAAGCTACCCCGTTCCGCAGGGTGAACTGTCAGTAATATGGCGGATTTGGAAATCGTTCTCACAACGCCCATTCTTGTTTACAACTCATTTGGGATTGCTATATGACAAAAAAGCGATCGCCCTTCTTTGTAGATCAGGGCGATCGCTTTGATAATGACTGGATTCCAAACGAACTCAGGAGCCTACCCAAACCATGGAGAGAATCGATGCTGAACTGGCAGATGATGATTCTCTCCGTCAATGAGTGCCGTCTAATCAAGGCAATGGCTGACCTTACACAAAGTCTCGTGCATTGATCAAGTTAGCATTGATGTTTTGCAATAACAGTGCATTGTTGTTGCTAATGCGAACCAACGTATTTTGACCGCGATCCAGAATATCGACATCGTTGAATTGAATACCCACCAAATCAATCTTATCCAGGTTGTTTTGGAAGTCGCGCACAATGTTGAGACCTTGACGGGCTGTAGCGCGAGTGATCACAATCCGGTCACGCCCCTGTCCGGTAATGATGATGTCACGTCCTGCACCTGGATCAATGCGATCGTTGCCAACGCCGCCATTAATGACGTCATTGCCAGCATCACCGAAGAGGCGATCGTTTCCGTTCTGACCAAAGAGGCGATCGTTGCCAACGCCACCTCTCATGAAATCATTGCCAGCGCCGCCATTGAGAAGGTCATTGCCAGCATCGCCAAAGACTCGGTCATTACCATCCTGCCCAAAGAGGCGATCGTTTCCGGCTCCACCTCGGATAACATCAACCTCGTCACCGCCGAGGATGACGTCATTGCCAACCTGACCCAGCAGAACATCTCGGCCATTGCCACCAAAGAGGCGATCGGTTCCGGCTCCACCTCTCAGGACATCATTGCCATCGTTGCCAATCAGGGTATCATTGCCATCGTTGCCTGCGATGCGATCGTCTCCAAAACCGCCTGCAATGCGATCGTTGCCACCCAGACCGAAGATGGTATCATCGCCGCGAATTCCGTTTAAGAGATCTGCAAAATCACCACCCCGTAGCACGTCGTTACCAGTCGTACCTCTTAGGTTAAAACGACCAATTAATACCGTGTCCCGGCGTTCATCAACGTTTTGAATGCGGCGATCGCCCCGTGGTGGTGTATCCCGTTGTGAGAAAGGCGCATCTGCAAACTCAGACAGCAGGTATTCAGCGAGGGCATCCTGCTCACTGCCGTCTGGTGCATCCGTCGCGCTACCCGTTTTTTCCGCTGTTTCATCTTCCGGAGCCAGGTCAACCCGATCCTCACCAAAGATGGGAAATGGGTAATTATCGCCACCATTCGCTAAGAAATTGAGAGTGACCATGCGGATTTCGCGATCTGAGTCACCCACCAACTGACCATTGCGAACAATTACATCAATAATGCGGTTGTTCTCGTCTACGAGGGCAAGGCTGCGGATGCGATCGCCGTCGGTTGTAACATTTCCATCCTCGTCAAATTCGATCGGAGTACCCTCCAAATCAAAACTGAAGGATAGACCGCCGACCTGCGGGAACCGTCCGGGGGTATTACCCGGTTCAGACTCCGCTAAGCCGTATTCAATCAGTTGCTTTAGCTCTTGTGCCGTGACGGTTAGCAGCGTTAGACCATTGTTGAACCGCAGGGCGTTGCTAACATCAAGCTGAGAAATGTCGCCTTCTTCTTTGTTGGCAAGTGGATTGGCAGCCGTAGGTAGTTTCAGCAGATCGTTGGGATCAGTCGATCCGGGTGGAAAGGTAGTAATACCAATGTTGTCGCGGATGCCTCCCCCGTTTTTCAAAGACACCTGAACGGTCGGGTCAGATTGACGGGCCAGGAATAGGTTTGCATCAGCGGTGAGGTTCCCTAGGTTCGTTTCCTGGGTTCGTACATCCGCACGGGTTCCATTTAGAAATACTTCGCTATTGCCAAAGATGGAGCCATCGAGTGCTGCGATCGCCGCTGATAGCTGGCTCACCACACTACTAATGTTCCCGTCAATGAAGTCTTGGGCATTGAGCGCAGTCACCCCAGCTTCATCCGTTGCGTATGCACCGCTAACTTCAGAATCAATGCTGCTTGGATCAATGACACCATTGTCATCAAACGTAACCACCAGTTGCCCCACATAGCGGTAGTTGCCATCCGTATTGACCAATGCTACCGGGTCTTTGGTTGCACCAGTTTCATCCGTGTCAACGATGATGGGATAGGTATCCACCGCTGCGTCCCCTGCACGCAGGGTATCAGTGCTGTCTGCCAGGATAGAGTTGGAACCACCCGCAATAATGATATCCACATTGTCTAAGCGTTCGGCTAACTGCCGCTCGATGGCAAGCTGCTGCATGTGCGCCAGCAGAATGATGTGGTCGATGCCCTGAGTGGTCAATGCATCGATTTCTTGCTGGATAACATTGGCTAGATCATCAATACCGCCTTGACCACTAATCGCAATGTCATTTCCCGGAGAGGAAATCCCAGCCAAAGTTGGAGTGGTGGCTCCGATGATTCCAAAATCAATGCCGCCCTTATTGATAACTACGCTGCTGCTAATGGTGTTGGGTTGGGGTGCCTGCCCGCCCGGAACAACCAATCCGCTTAAATCTGAGTCGCCGGAGAAGTCTAAGTTAGTGCTGAGATAAGGGAAAGCCGTACCGGGGTATGTCCCGTCAGGTGTAATTAAATCTGCGACTAGCCCAGGGCCGAGGTCGAATTCATGGTTGCCGAAGGCGATCGCTTCAAACCCTAGTGCATTCTGAATCAGAATATCACCGCGTCCCTGTCCGCCTAGGGCGCTGTCGCTGCCGCTAAAGAACGGGCCAGGAATATAAGCATCACCAGACGAAAGGGTTAAGGTTCCATCTGAACCAAAGCCGTTAGTCCGAAGTGCATCAAGAACGGCTGCAAACCGAGGTGCATCATCCAGTGCAGCGATTCCAGCTTCTTGGTCAGCCGCATGTAAGAGTTGCAGTGTAAAAGTCATGCCCCAAAGTCCGTGTAAATGTACTGAACGATTGAGTTCACAAATGTATCAGTCTCCACACTTCCCACACGGTGATTAAGATAAGAATAATATTGGGTTATGAAAGTACTATTTTTTAGTTAAAAGTAGATCTCAGATAAGCAATTGTCTTCTGAGCCTTGCCCATCCTGCGCCAGAGCTTTTTTGACCATGTGAATAAGCAAAAAAAGACTAAGCTTACATTAAAAAATGCGGTAGTAGTCCCTCTAAAATTATCCAAAACTTAATTAAATGTTAATCCTTTTTGTAGCAATCTATGCAGTTCTGTCCTGAAAAATACGACGATCGCCCATGATTGGATCATGGTTTGATCTGTCAACTATGAGGGCAATTCAAATTTATTTACTCAAAGAAAAATGGATAAATGCCAGTTTTAGGGAGCATCGATCGATGGGCTGACCCGTTGGATTATGGGATGCTTCGGCTCTGTGGCAGATAGGCTGCCTAGGGAATCATCCGGGGATAGCTGTAAGGTTTGGGCGATCGCCTCTACGCTCTCGGGCCCCGATTCCTGGAGCGATCGCAACAGTCCAACGCTATCGTCTACTAAGCGTTCAACGTTGATGCCAGAATAGTCTGGCTCATAGGGAGTGAGGCGGCGAATGCCATCTCCTAAAAGCATCACAGCCCCTCGCCAGTTCAGATTACCCAGGTGATACAGCGCCACCGCAATTTGCAAGACTCCTTGGTAAAAGGTTTTTTCGGGTTGGGGCGCTTCCATCCAAATGGCTTCTAGTGTGTCGTGACAGGCATAAAACTCGCCTTGGTTGAACTGATCGATGCCGTCCCAGAACGCGGCTGGAATATTGGAGGCGGGAGAATTGGTCATCGGTTTATGGGGAAGAATTAGCTTTTTTCTAGATGGGCTGGTGCTGCATATAGCAATCCTATTTGGATTGTGAGAAGGATTCCGCAGGAATCCTTCTCACAACAACCATTCTCACTTCACAACTCATTTAGGATTGCTATAACACCACTGTGGCTGCGGTGGAGAGGTGTGGGCAACAATGCGACCGTTAGAGATAACATACTGCACAGTAGCGCGACGGCGGAGGGCATCGTAGCGATCGCTCGCATCTAGCACAATCAAATTGGCGGGACGACCGATCTCAATCCCGTAGCGATCGCCCAAGTGCATAGTTTTAGCGCCATTCCATGTCACCATGTTGTAGCAGGCATCAATTTCAGCCTGCCCGGTCATCTGGCAAACATGAATCGCCATATTTGCCACATCTAGCATATTTCCAGTCCCTAGACTGTACCACGGGTCTTGAATGCAATCATGCCCCAAGCTAACGTTTAATCCAAGCTGCCACAGTTCCTTGACTCGCGTAATCCCTCGCCGTTTTGGATAAGTATCCATACGACCTTGCAGAGTAATATTAATAAGAGGGTTAGAAATAAAGTTTATCTGCGATCGCTGCAAAAAGCCGAGTAGCTTGTAGGCATAGGCATTGTTGTATGACCCGAAGGCAGTGGTATGACTGGCGGTAACGGTTGCGCCATTGCCGCGTCGAATGGCCTCGGCAGCCATAACTTCCAAAAAGCGGGCTTGATCATCATCAATTTCATCGCAATGGACATCAATCAAGCGATCGTACTGCTCAGCCAGAGCAAATATTCGATGTATCGATCGCACCCCATCATCACGGGTGAGTTCGTAGTGAGGAATACCGCCTACGGCATCTGCACCCAGCTTGAGGGCGGTTTCCAGCAATGCTTCATTTTGGGGATTGCTGTAAAGCCCATCCTGGGGAAAGGCAACAACTTGCAGCGTCATCCAATCTTTGACAGCATCACGGGCTTCTAGCAATCCTTGCAGAGCGGTCAAAGTCGCTTCGCTCACATCTGCATGGCTCCGCACAAATAAGACACCCTGGGATGCCTGTTGTTTCAGAGTCTCGATGGCGCGATCGCGCACTTCATCTATCGTGAGAGACTGCTTTCGTTCCCGCCAAATTTCAATTCCTTCAAATAAGGTGCCACTTTGGTTCCAGCGTGGATCGCCGATGGTGCAGGCTGAGTCAAGATGAATATGAGACTCGACAAATGGCGGACTGATTATTTTATCTGAAAGATCAATGACTAAGTAGGACGCATCTGGTGGCGAGGGGCGATCGCAAGCTGGTACAATCGCCGCAATCCGTCCGGATTGAATCGCAATGTTTACCCGCTCCGAGGGGCGATCGGGGAAAAGAAGTTGTCCACCGTGCAGCCAAAGATGATCTGTTGCATTCGCCATTGTGCTAAATTGTGCCATGTCATCCCCTTCATTATGCCGCGATCGCATCCTGCCCAATTCGACTAGCGCCGCCACCATCGTGCCGCCCCATCGGCTGAGCGCAAGCCAGTTTCAAAGTTTAGCAATCCCAAATAAGTTGTAAATGAGAATAGGCGCTGTGAGAGGGAATCCGCAGGACTCTTTCTCACAATCTAAATAGGATTGCTACGGAAATCTTAAATAAATTATGAAATAGATAAGCATCGTAAGAAACGTTCCTGTAGAACTCTTCTTACCATTCAAATAGGATTGCTATATCAGGATAATTGAAGCGATCGCAGCAATCAACCTTAGAACTCAGAACAGCAGCAAGTCTGACTTTTGCCAAGTTGTCAAAAACCAAATCGCCTGCGGGCAAGCATCTGGTATATCAAATACAGCCACAACAAATCAGCATTCTTATAACATCTCCAACAAGGGTAGCCCAAAGAGACGTTCGAGGATGGATAGGGATACGCAGGGATTTTGGGGTGTGGTCGGTGTCCAGACTGCAAAAAACTACTAAACAGCCCAGGCATAATCTAGTCAATAATGCGGAGCTGCCCTAGCTGAACGGCATCCAATACGCGATTGATAAGGACATGCTCTTGATGGGCGATCGCCGTTGCCGACAAAACAAGGTTCATAAAATGCTGCTGATCGCGACGTTTGATACAGCGGGTTGCAAAAATCTGCTCCACAATGTCATTAACTGACGAGTCAGGGACTACAGTTTTCTGAGGAACACGGGTATGCTTCATGAGCGAATCTCCTGATTTACAAGCGAACAGTACGTTAACTGCCTGAACGGTAGATGTGTCTTAGAACTGGGATGAATTTCATAGAACCTAGAGGATCTATTTGAGCGAGCAGCCAGCGTGATACTGAGGCAGCTCTACACTTTATCATTCAGCAAATTCAGTGAAAACACTGTGATTTTTTAGTGAAGCCTGTGAGATTTGATGGAGACTGCCTTGTGATTTCTGTTAGATTGTAATTGTGATCAGGGTACCTTGAAAAGGTGATCCCAATCACGAATCTTCTGCTAAGATAAAAAGCAGCTTCTTGTCGGGTGCAGCACCAATTGGTGTATCTATTGGATGACTGTCGCATTCTGCTATCGCATCATCATTGAACTGAAACCGACTGGTGTTGGGCTGTAGCCGTACTTGATCACTACGGTTGAAGCGTTGCGATCGCCGTAGTTCCTTACTATTCAGGGTGCAATGTTTGCAACATGCAGATCGGTCGTGATGTTTTTGATACAGCATTCGGTTTAGAATTGGCTCTGCTAAGTTTGCCTCCAAAACTGACTGACCCACTATTCTGCATTGAGCGCAGCAGTCGCCCCTCAGAGTCGTTAGGGTGATCTGAGAATTGGGTCTGCTGACTCGCTGGGCTGTTGGAGTTCAGTGAGTTGGATCAGTAGAGGGTTGGGGCGAGGGCGTTCGAGATCTTCCGTCAACCCGTTCTGGGATTGTGGAACTGCGATCGCCGCTCCTGCTGTTTCCCATTTTGTAGCGTTGAAATCTGGCTAGTTCATTTACCTTTCCCAGAGATTCAGTGGGCGTTAAGCGATCACTCACAATCCTGGGAAGCGGATCAGTCTGGTGAATACAGATGAGTTTGATTAGAAAAGTTTCTAAAGAACCCTTTTCACCCAACCGCTGCTATATTCGAGTCATCGATTTATTCCTGAATGAGTGAGATATCGGTGAATAGGTAAGTTATTGGCTTAGTTGATTTCAATTCTGCATCAGCCCTGAGACTCAAGCAGACAAAGCCGTTTTCTATGTCATCTCCTTTTGGGGAGAAAGGCGTTGAATATTTTGCTCTCCTTCTCCCATTTTGGCTAGGAGCTGGGGCATGAGAGACGGACTTGCAAACGTGGGATGCTCCTCTATTGGAAACGGTGCGATCGCTCTGCCCAATGATTGAACGCTTGCATCACTGAACGTCAAACACTACCCGCGATCGCCGTTTTGTGATGCCCATTGCTGTTTCTCTTGCGCATTTGTGCTGAACGTGCCCGTGCTTTTCTTCCTCAACCAACTCAAGCATATTTTAGCTTTAGGTACGACAACCCAGCGAAGTCAGTCGCTGCGGCGTATTCTCGATCGCATTCGCAGTTCGCTAGAAGTAGAGATCGTGCTACAGACAGCGGTAGACGAAGTTGCAAAACTTCTGGGCAGTGAGCGCTGTATTTTCTTTTGGTACTTCAAAGATATGCAGCGGGTTCAGATTGTTTGCCAAACAGAGGCGGCATCGTCACTATTAGGACATTATCCACTGGCGCGGTTTGGGACGGCGGCTGTCCTGGTGCGGCGAGGCGAAATGGCGGCGGGGCTATTGCCCGCTCAGCCCCACCGACTAGGATTATTGGGACGACCGCTAATCCAGTCCCAACACCGCAAGTGGGATATTCTGGGGCAGCCGATGAGCCTGCTAGTGCCCGTGAAAGGACAAACAGGAGTCACGGGATTTATGGCTTGTTTGGGCGATCGCACCCAGCCCTGGTCAAATGCCGATGTGGATCTCATTCAGACCATTGCTCAGCAGTTGGAAGTTGCGATCTCCCAAGCTCAACTCTACGAAACGATTCAAAAGAAAGCGCGCCGGGAACAGGTCGTTAATCACATCACGTCACAGACTCGCCAAAGTTTAGACTTACGACTGGTGCTGTCTGAAGCGATCGCGCAAGTTCTAGAAGCCATTGGTAGCGATCGCTGCCTAGTGCATTTAGTAGAACCACCAGACGAAATTCGAGGACGTTTCGATACCTTACCGGCAACTGAGCAAACGGGTAATGTACATCGCCATCATTACTTATTTGAAGTGTGTCGATCGTCCTATGCGCCATCCGTAGCAGAATTTGATACGAATGGCCCGATTACCCGCTGGGTAATTCAGCATCGAAAAAGAGTGGTAATTACAGATGTTTCACAAGACCCTCGCATTGGTGAAAATAACTTAGAATATCAGACCGCTAAGATTCAATCCTGTCTGGTGATTCCAGTGCAAACGCAACAAGCGCTGCACGCGATTTTATACATCAATCAATGCAGCCATGTACGCTATTGGTCGCGGGATGATCAAGAACTGGCGCAAGCGGTTGCCGATCAGCTTGCTCTCTCGATTCAGCAAGCGTATCTTTATACCCAACTGCAACATCAAGCAGAGGCTAGTCATGCCCAAGCCAATCAGTTGAGTGCCGCCCTCCATGATCTTCAACAGACTCAAGCACAACTGATTCAAAGCGAAAAAATGTCGAGTTTGGGGCGCATTGTGGCTGGGGTTGCCCATGAAATCAATAATCCAGTTAGTTTTATCTATGGCAATATTCCGCATCTAGAAAAATATGTGCAAGGACTAACCCAATTAATTCAGCTCTATCGCGATCGCACTGCCACTGCTCCAGAGATTCAGGCGCTAGAAGCGGATTTGGATCTGGATTTTGTGTTGCAAGATTTACCTCAGACGTTGCGATCGATGCAGTCTGGGGCAGAGCGAATTCGTCAAATTGTACTGTCGCTGCGGCGGTTTGCTCGGTTGGATGAAGCCGAATGGAAGCTGACCGACCTGCACGATAGCCTGGAGATGGCGATCGCCCTCGTCTGTGCCGATATTCCCGATCATGTTTGTCTGATTCGAGAATATGGGCAAGTGCCGTGGGTCGAGTGCTATCCACAGTTGCTGAACCAAGTATTTGTGAATGTGCTAGGCAATGCGCTAGATGCGATCGCAGCCGCTCCGGCAGATAGTCCTCGCTGGATTCGCATCACCACAGCTACCTTTTCGCACCTCACTACGCGAGACTCCTGGATTCGGATTGCGATCGCTGATAAGGGCATCGGAATTCCTGATGAACAACAGTCTCGCGTCTTCGACCCGTTTTTTACCACCAAAGATGTGGGCAAAGGGACAGGGTTGGGGCTAACTGTAAGCTATCAAACAGTCGTTCATCAGCATCGCGGCACCATCAACATTGAGTCACTGCCAGACGGAGGCACCCAACTGGTGATTGATTTACCGAGCCACACCCCTAGTTCATAGGCGATCGCTGTTCCAGTTTGGGTTATCTCAGCATCGCCCACGGTCGTTTGCCCCCTCGTTGCCTGGCGAACCTAGCTGAACCCTAACCAATGAGCAGCCCAGGAGACTTTATCCCTACGGTGTCTAAACCCTGCCAGCGGTTTCTGTTGCCGATGCCCGTGCTTCATCAGTGAATCAGTTCAGCCATCGGGTCATGACCCGCCGAGCGCTAGATATCTGCCCGAATCGTA
Organism: uncultured Leptolyngbya sp.; assembly: GCA_964431105.1. GTDB lineage: Bacteria > Cyanobacteriota > Cyanobacteriia > RECH01 > RECH01 > RECH01. The sequence continues at coordinate 11,558 of CAYSIR010000011.1, forward strand.
AATGAATAATCGCCGCCCGGTTCTAGTTGATAATCCGATCGCTCTAAAAACCGTCCAAGCGGATCTTGAATTAATGCGCGACCCAGGGATGGCTCAATGGATAACTCACCTTGACGAAATCTCCATTGAAACTGCCATTCATAGTCATTAGCACGCACTTCGCCTTCAATCCGACCATTCTGCCAGGACTGATGCGTAATGCGGACGTGAGCCGTTGTTTGGGGTAAACGTCGTTTCGGTGACACAGCAACAGAATTAGCAGATTAAGGATAAATAAACCATAGCGTGAAGGGTGCAGATTAACCGCCAAGATGTCTGATGGAATAACTGCCAAAATCAGCTTTTGTCCAACTGTTAAGACACCGAGAATCCCTCATCCACGCCGGACAATCAATCTGAATTAACTGTATCGCCATCGACAAGATAGTTCCAGAGGTCGCGATCGCATTAGGGATTGAACCGCACTCTTTTACTCTTTTTACAGAGTGTTTACAGAGTGTGTCGCGACCCCTCATCTCGAATGGCGATAAGCAAAGCGATCGCCCTAGCTCAATGATTCACTCGAAGGGGTGAGCGATCGCCCATTATAAAGGCTCATCGACTTAGCCATCCCTTGGCGGACACCCAAATCCATAGCATCCAGCACCAAATCCAATATTTCATCTATCGTGCGTCGCTCAGCCGATGAAAAACTGCCTAAGACATGGGATACCGTCCCTTGATTCGATTCAGGATGTTTCAGTTGCGGGCTGCCAATGCCAATGCGGAGCCGAGGAAATTCCTGAGTGCCTAGGTGGGCGATCGCCGACTTCATGCCATTGTGCCCCCCCGCCGAGCCGGATAGCCGCATCCGTAAGCGCCCTACCGGCAAGTCCATATCGTCATAAATAATCAGCACCTGCTCCGGTGATAGCTTAAACCAGTCCACCACCGCCCGAATGGATTGCCCAGAACGATTCATATAGGTCAATGGTTTGAGCAGGGCAATGCGATCGCCCCCCGGGCTGCGCCCATCCCCAAATTCACCATTAAACTTCGAGTGTTGCGACACGGAAATTCCCCACGCCTTCGCCAAGCGATCGATCGCCATAAATCCAATGTTGTGGCGAGTCCCCTCATATTTACGTCCCGGATTTCCTAACCCCACAATTAGGCTGGGGATCACCCGATCGGGCGACTCTGCGGATGGACGAGAGGACTCAGAAGGAGGGGATGGTGCCATAGTATCAATGCAGTCAGAATTGATTAGAAACACTCAGACCCGCTCACCATGAAAGCGCAAGCTGCTGTCCTCCTTCCCAGAAGAGTGATACTGCCGCTTCATGAAGAGTGGCTACCCGATCATTGAACGCGCACGCCGGTTAGAAAATCAGTACCGCTTGCTCACCAGCAAGCAATGAGCCACCACGGTTGACGGTGGCGCAGACCGTAAACCATGCACTTCAGTACACCAATACATCGAAAGGGTGCGACAACGGCAGCCCTAGTCGATGACCGGCACAATCGCCTAGCAATTTGCATCTCTAACGAGCTGACGATTCAGACGTAATCTCAGGTTCAGGGGAGGTCGCTGCCACCGTCTCACCCGATGGCTCATTGCCGTTATGATCCGCCTGCCCAGACAGCGCCCTGGGTTCTGGCGGCTCAATTTTGGCTTCCATTGGGCGATCGTCAGATTTCTCGACTCGCTCTGCCTCTCGCTTAAATTCACTCTCAAATTCCTTCGAGGCATCCTGAAACCCACGAATGGCTTTGCCTAGACTACGCCCGATCTCTGGCAGTTTTTTCGGGCCAAAAACCAATAGCGCGATCGCCATAATCAGCGCCATTTCCGGTAATCCGATCCCAAAGACGTTCATATCCCTTTTCTCCAAACGCAGCACCAATGCATCCACTGACCCTCATCGTTCCGCCATATCGCAATGCCGAACCTGGCGGGCAGTTCAATCAGCAGATGACGATTTGCTATTCACCCTAGCGCAAAAATCGCAACAAAAGATGCGATCGCATTGAGATGGGAGCGATCGCCATAAAAATCCCCGGTCAAAGCCGGGGTAAACCGTTTTGTGGTGCAAATGAGTTTTCAAAATGAACGCACTCGGAGCATTCATTTCCAAACACAAGGGTTAGCTACCCAAGCTGCTCCAATCGACATCTAGCCCTTCCAGAATGATAGAGCTGTTGTAAATTTGCAGAATAATCAGCAAGAACACGAAGAAAAGCAGCATGAAAACGCCCATCAATGGAGTCGTTCCCCAACCCGGAGCGACCTTCCCGTATTCAGAGTTGAGAGGTCGAATGAGATCGCCTAACCAAGTTCGTTGTGCCATGAGTACCCGTTGTTAAATTCTAATCGGTTTAATTATTTGTAATATTATATGAGAAGAACGCACGTAATTTTGTGGAAGAGTTTTAAATTATGCAAATTGAACCCGCCATGACGCTTGGAATTTCGATCTGTGCCGCCATGGTTGCTGTGACGGGCTGGGCAATCTATACCTCCTTTGGCCCACCATCTAGCGAACTTAGCGATCCGTTTGAGGATCATGAAGATTAGCAACAATTTAGGGCGATCGCTACCCCCCCCCTGAATGACTAACCCGAGACGATAGCGATTCGTGACGGTGTTTTCAGAAGGTAGGGTAGATTAGGAGGCCGAGCGATCGCCCACATAGCATTAGCCTGGTCGTTTTGCGTTTAACATTAATACAGCATCCTGATTAGGGGAATACAAGGAACCCTTGTAATGCAGCAGAGTCGTTCCCCTATGTTCCAAGTTTTTAATAGACAGAATGTACTTTGTGGATGATAGGAGTGAGCCTTTCACATTCTCAGAGTACCCGGCTAGTTCTTCACCAACTGCGCTGATTTTCCCCGTCTTAAACATGTGGGAGTCATTAAAATAGGAAACATTTTGAAAATCGCACCAAATGTGTCTTGCTTTTTCTAACGCATTTCTCAAGTCTGAAGATTGCTGCTGCAGTGATTCCTTAATATAGTCAAGCAGTGACGGAGTAAATGCCGAACCCAACTGAATTTCGAGGGTACTTCCCAGTGCATAACATTGCCAAGACGCGATCGCACGACTGATATTCTGCCGCGTGGTACTCACCAAGTTTGCAACTTTTTCAGCATTCCTACGTTTATCTTTGCCTTGCTTGACTAAATCAACAGCTTCGCAAATTTCACCAAGCTCTTTATCAACTTGGAACACCCATAGCTTGAGACTGGATAGCGAATTAATGTTTGTTTCTTGAAGATTGCTTAACGTTGCATGACGCATATCAGAATTCTGGCTCAGGGCATTAAAGTTAGTGCTCACGTAGCGGAGAAATTCTATTCTTGCGCGTAAATCGCTTTCCTCTTTTGCTACCAGGAATCCCAAGATATTTTGCAGCTCTTCAAAAATAGCTTGAGTGTTGTTTTGGATGCGTGTGAGAAAGAATTGCCCAGTGATGAAAGACAAAGCTGTCCAAACAACGAGCGGGAGTACAAAGCCCGACATACTGGCTAGTCCCGCCGTTCCAACAATGCCACCACTCCCCATAATTGACGTTGTTTTCAAGCCACTCATCGCTGGATTTGAGGTGAGCGTCATCAGTTGTCCCAGAACGCCTGGCGGCATCACCACTCTAAAACTCTGTCCAAGGGCGATCGCAGAGGCGACTTCGGGGATATTGCCGAGCAAACGACTCAAATCATCATCAGTGGAAAGCTTTTCCATCCTGAAACGGTTGATCAAGTCCTCAGGATTCATTTCAGGCTTGAGTTGCATTAATGTTTGATCACCGTCAGGACTCTTCAGGATTGCGGATAGCGAACTGGGATCATTGGTTTGGTTTTGAGCAGCGTCTGTGTTCAAGGCTGACAACTTCCTTTCGTTTAATGTGTGTTTTAGGAACAGCGAAGATAGTGACCGCTATGAATTCTTTGAAATTGGATTAGCAGCTAAGAATATCCTAGTTGAGTTATTTTCCAGCGGCAAAACCTTTAATTAAGGTTGACTGCGGGTAATGTTGTGATTTGTAGTCTTGTGTGCCGTGCCATAACAGCAGAGACAACTTGAATCGCTACCTCTTTGAGTTGGAGCGCAAGCACATAATAAAACCCTGGAGCCATAAGGCATCCAGGGCAATAACGAAGTTTCTCACAACGACTTGGGAAATCTGATTATTAGAAGATCAATCTGCGATCGCACCGAGACCTAGGCGCTTAGCTCGTGGGTTGAAGAGACATGAAACGGATGGGCTAGAACCCAGCAAAAAATCGGGCAGAGCAGGCACGCCGCGATCGACACAATTGAAATGATTTCTAGTCCGTTAAGTAGTTCAATAGACATGGTTTCGCCTCTGTGTAGAGATTGGGGTGAGGCGCGTTCCTTCGGGTCATTACCCCTACTTCCGTTCTCCCTACTCTGAATCCGCAACAGTGCTGCGATCATCGCCATAGCTTCAGTTGGAGAATGAACGATTTATTTTTCTGTATCTATAATCACAGATTTGGATGGACTGCGCAATCCCGATTGTCATCGTTTGCCCACACGCTAGCGGTGCCATTTAGAAACGACAGACGGAGCGGGCGATCGCGCCGTTCAGCCCCCTGGCTCCAACCTCTTTTACTCAGCCGTAGCTAGCTTCTGACACCTCCATTTCAAGCCTCAATGAACGGCCGCGGGGTGATGGGACAACGCATTTGAAGGTTTCCGCAGCAGGAATAACTGACGTGACGATCGCCCCATATTCATCCTGTCAGCATTTCTACTAGCATTTGAGATAGGCTTTGGCAACTTTTTTTGACAGATTGTAATATTTTCTGTTACATTAGTTTACATAAGGCAAGCAATCGAACCAGCAATCGAAGTAGAGCGATCGCAATGATCGCAATATATGTTCTTCTGTCCAGGCATTTTGTTCAGAGGGTATGCGATCGCCAGGCTTCACCGATAGGCATTGCCGGGCTTAATGCCGTTATGAATGGTGTTTGAGTCTGTAAGGGGACAGCGCGATCGCAGAAATGCTCATTGATCGTGCTGATGCATCCACAGAAATACCCATTGTGTGGATTCACCTCAAGCTATCTCGTACATCAAGATGACTGCACAAGCTCATTGTTAAATTTTGGAGACATGTACCTATGGATATGATTATTTTGGCGACATTGTTTGTCGTAGGCTGGGCTGCTGTAGCCTTAATTGGTTCTCAAGCCTATTTCCGTGGTGAGCAGTCAAAGCCGATTCACGAGCGCAACTGGGATTCTGATGGTTTTGAAGCGATCGCCGTATCCATCACGGGTCAAGAAATTGACTACGCCACTCGCACCCCTGGCTATGGCGCAATGGATGCCTATCGTAGCAATAGTTTGAACCGAGGGTAACTCGTCCACTCGTCCAAACAGAGTGAACCGGTAGGTCTATTCTCGATGGAAATAATTCGTTCCTCGGCTGCTACAGTCGGGGCTTTTTGATGAATGCCTGTAGACGTGCTAATTCGTGAAAGTAGATTATCCTCAGCGGTTTCAGTGAGAGACGTTCCGGCGAAATCCGTCTCACATTCAGGCTAGATCACATCGTTTCGGGTAAGAGCGATCGCCACTGTCCACAAGAAAGGATAGGATGGGACTATTAAGGCGTGTTAACCGCTAGCGCTTCAATTCGTTACATCTTGCGACGTCAATTGGTTGCAAACAGGCTGGCAGCCCTAATAGATCAAGATAGATCAAGCCAATTAACGTTCAGGCCTAACCCTTGAGCGGGTTTGCATGCGTCACTGCTGGAATCTCATAAACTGCTGCTAGACCTCTATCTTAAATTCACCTTACAGTCTGTCTCTTACACTGAACTTATGACACTCCCAATTCGTAATGTTGCCATTATTGCCCACGTTGATCACGGCAAGACAACCCTCGTTGATGCGCTGCTAAGGCAGTCCGGCACATTTCGTGAAGGGGAAGATGTTCCAGACTGCGTGATGGATTCCAACGACCTAGAACGCGAACGCGGCATTACGATTCTGTCTAAAAACACAGCCGTTCGCTACAAGGATATTCTCATCAATATTGTTGATACGCCTGGACACGCTGACTTTGGCGGCGAGGTCGAACGGGTGCTAGGTATGGTGGATGGTTGCATTCTCATTGTGGATGCAAACGAAGGTCCAATGCCCCAGACGCGCTTTGTATTGAAGAAAGCTTTGGAGAAGGGGCTGCGTCCGATTGTCGTTGTTAATAAGATCGATCGCCCCCAAGCCGATCCCTACGGTGCGGTCGATAAGGTATTGGATTTGTTTTTGGAACTCGGTGCCGATGACGACCAATGCGAGTTTCCCTACCTATTTGCCTCTGGGCTGTCTGGCTATGCCCGAACAGATTTAGAGAGCGACAACGATGATATGCAGCCCCTATTTGAGTCGATTATCGAACATGTTCCACCACCGGTCGGTGATCCTGAAAAGCCGCTTCAGCTACAGGTTACAACCTTAGATTATTCCGACTACTTGGGGCGGATTGTTATTGGTCGCATTCACAACGGTGTGGTGCGATCGGGGCAGCAGGCCGCGCTAGTCACCGAATCCGGCGAGATTGTGACCTCCAAAATCACCAAGCTGATGGGCTTTGAGGGCTTACAGCGCGTTGAACTTGAAGAGTCTTCAGCAGGGCATTTGGTGGCTGTAGCTGGGTTTGCGGATGCCAATATTGGCGAGACCATCACCTGTCCTAATGAACCCCAAGCGCTGCCGCTGATCAAGGTTGATGAACCAACATTGCAGATGACGTTTTGCGTGAATGATTCACCCTTTGCTGGGCAGGAGGGTCGGTTTGTCACGTCTCGTCAGGTGCGCGATCGCCTCAATCGTGAACTGGAGACAAACGTAGCGCTGCGTGTGGAAGATACGGGATCGCCCGATCGCTTTGCGGTATCTGGACGGGGCGAACTGCACCTCGGCATTTTGATCGAAACCATGCGTCGGGAAGGATACGAATTTCAGGTATCTCAGCCGCAGGTAATTTACCGAGAGGTGAGTGGTCGGCCCTGTGAGCCGTATGAGCTGCTGGTGCTGGATATTCCCGAAGATGGGGTAGGTGGCTGCATGGAACGGCTAGGGCAGCGGCGCGGCGAGATGCAGGATATGCGCGTTGGCAACAACGGTCGCACTCAGCTTGAGTTTGTCATTCCGGCGCGGGGGCTGATTGGCTTCCGGGGTGAGTTTATGCGGCTGACCCGTGGAGACGGCATTATGAATCATAGTTTTTTGGACTATCGTCCAATGTCGGGTGATGTCGAAACTCGGCGCAATGGGGTGCTTATTGCATTTGAAGAGGGCGTGGCGACTTTCTATGCGCTGAAGAATGCGGAAGATCGGGGCGTTTTCTTTATTGAGCCAGGTACAAAAGTCTACAAAGGCATGATCATTGGAGAACATAACCGCCCGCAGGATTTGGAGCTGAATGTTTGCAAGACGAAGCAGTTGACAAACCACCGTTCGGCAACGGGAGATGAATTGGTGCAGTTGCAGACTCCGATGGAGATGAGTTTGGAGCGGGCGCTGGAATATATTGGGTCAGATGAGTTGCTGGAGGTGACGCCGGAATCTATTCGGCTGCGGAAGATGTCGAAGAAGTTGGCTAAGCAGCGCTAGGGTATCGGTGGAGTGACCCATGAGTCAGCCGTTTGAATTCACCTTTTTGGCTGGTATTTACCCAAAATTATCTACCTAAAGCATAGAGAGACGGGGGCGATCGCACGCGATCGCTCCTTTTTGTTGGCATTTCATCATTAGATTTAGTCTAGGCAACCGGATTTTCACTGCACTGATGGGAAAAGAGGCCTAGCGCCCGCTTGGGAGCATTCCAGTTTTCCTTCTTTCTAAATTCCTTTCCCAGGGCGGTAGTGGCATTCATGTGAGGATTTTGGGCGGTGTGGGCAACGCCCACACCGCCCAAAATCCTTATCAATAGAGAACTACCCCCAAGGCTATTTTGGCTAGCGCTATGCAAATGCGGGCTAATGCGTTGCTTAAAAGCGGCGCAGGTTATCAAAATAAACGTTGGCTGTCATTGCTGTATGGCGCTAGATGCTGTTCTGAGATACCTGTGCTAGCCTAGCCTAGTTCTGGTTGGACTCGCGATCGCTTCAGATAGCCTGAGTAGGTTAACGGGTGCGCGATCGCCCCATCAAAACGTCTATAGTTCGGGCATATCGGCCGTTCTAAGACTGCTTCCTTTTCTAAACGCTATTTCAAGAAGCCTATGCATTGGGTTCTGGCTCCATCCTCTAGAATTTGTTTTCGTCCATTGATCCGTGCTGTGACCGCGATTGCTCTCCTCGCGGCTGCAAGCATTATGCCTCCGCAGTCTGCCCATGGGCAAACCGGAGCCTACTGTCAGTTTTCAGCGAACGCAATTGCTGAGAAGAACCAATTGCGCCAGCTTGCCCTCCAGGGCGATACAGCCGCTCAAGAACAGTACAAAAATCTGCTCGGTCAGCACGCTCAGCAACTTCAGAATTGTCGCAACCAAACTTGGCCGCAAGAGCAAGCGCTATGGGTGCGGCTTTATCCTTGCGATGCCCGACCGGGAGCATTAGATCAACTGATGGATGAAGTGGTGAATAAAGGCTACAACCGGGTTCATGTTGAGGCATTGTACAACGGTCAGATTTTACTGCCGGAAGCCGCCAACACAACCCCCTGGCCGTCAGTGATTCGGACACCGGGTCATGAAAATGTTGACCTCCTAGCTGCCGCGATCGCCAAGGGTCGGGAACGAGGGCTAGAGGTGTATGCCTGGGTTTTTAGCATGAATGCAGGCTATACCTATGGGCAGCGCAGCGATCGCCAATCGGCATTGGCCTACAACGGTTGGGGACAAACCAGCCTAACGGCGCGATCGCAGGTGGGTATCAATGCAGGGGGGAGCGGCAATACCGAAGAAGTCTTTGTTGATCCCTATAGTTTGACCGCTAAACAAGATTTTTATGGTGCAGTAGAGGCGATCGCCCAGCGCCGCCCCGATGGAATACTGTTCGACTACATTCGCTATCCCAGAGGATCAGGAGCCAATTCGGTAGCCGATGAAGTGCAAGACCTGTGGATTTATGGGCCGTCCTCCCAGCAAGTGTTGCAACAGCGGGCCCTGAATCAGCGCGGACGGGAACTGATCCGGCGGTTCATCTCCCAGGGTTACATTAGCTCTGGTGATATTGATGCGGTGAAGTCTCTGTATCCTCAAGAAACAGAACCGCAGTGGCAGGGGCGATCGCCCTCTGCCCGTATTGATGCAACCTCCAGCAGCCTCCAGCCCTATCTCCATCGGGAACTGTGGGCGCTGAGTGTAGCCCATGCCATGCAGGGCGTACTAGACTTTTTGGCAGTAGGGACCCTAGCCGCCGAGCGCCAGGGATTGCCAGGCGGTGCGGTATTTTTCCCAGATGGCAATCAGACGGTAGGACAAGGGTTTGACTCGCGGCTGCAACCGTGGGATCGGTTTCCATCTACTCTAGAGTGGCATCCCATGTCCTACGCAACCTGCGGCAATACGTCATGCATCACGGCGCAAGTGTTGCGAGTGGTGCAACGTGCGTCCTATGGCACAGAGGTGAAGCCGGTCTTGGCCGGTACTTGGGGACAGTCTACGAGCGATCGCCCCTCCCTAGAATTACAGATGCAGTCCATTCGCCAAGCGGCTCCACGTATCAATTCCATCAGCCATTTTGCTTATTCGTGGCAAGAACCGCAGCGGGATCAGGAACGGAAATTTTGTCAGTTGCGGTAGCGCTAGTCTGGGCGATCGGGCCACTCAGTACACACAAGTTGTGAAGCCTTCCAGCGCTATTCGTCCCCTAAATCCCCCAACTCTGCTATCCATTACGCAGATCTCGCTGAAACCCTCATACCTTCGTTCAAAAACGAGGATTCTGAGTAACCCTTAGAAAGGTTGTGAGGCAAAAGGTCTGGCGACTTTTGCGTAATGCATAGAACTCTGGGGGATTTCAACTCTGGTGTTCCCCCAGAATTGAGGAAAGGGGGCATGCACGTTGTCAGGAGCAGTCAGTGTGTACTTAGTCTGTGCGATCGGGTGAAAGAACAGGCTCTGCAATGCTGCCTAGCTGCCACGGCAGCCGTCGCGTCACTTCCTGAAACTGACTAATTTCAAAAATCAGGTGAAAGGATCTGCCCATCTCGGCTTCTACAAAGTCTTCCAGCAATTTCACTTGATTAGGCGTGATGGGTTCAGAGGCAACAACGGTGAGGCGAACTTCGGGGGGCGAAGTGAGCCAATTGGGTTCTAGGGCAATAAGCTGAGTGCGCTGAAAGGTGATGGTGCGATCGAGTAGGGCCCGCTCTAGGCTGTATTCGAGGTCAGCTTGCTGGATGAGTTGGGTCAGCGTAATGCCAAGGGGGATCAGCAGCGCCCCGGTGAATACCAATGTCAGCAACAGCCCCCGGTGGGCCCGGGCTAGCGGCGTGTATCCGGCAATTAAAAACGCCAGCATACAAGACAGCGTGATTCCCAATAAATTGGTGACATACAGTAGTGATGCGCCAATACTCAGCTCTTTGTTGCCTTGGGCCAGTCCCAAACCGATGACACAGACCGGCGGCATTAGGGCAACGGCGATCGCGGTTCCAGCTAGGGCATTTGAAACTTTGGGCTGTACTTTGGCAAAGCCGCTGATGCCGCCTGCCGTGACCGCAATGCCCAAATCCAACAAATTGGGGCGCGATCGCGCCAGCACCTCGCTACCGTATTCCGGCAAGTTGACCATCATCCCCAGTAGAGCTGCGAACCCAACACCGATCGCCGTCCCGATGCCCACTGAAATCAGCCCTTGCCGAAATAGAGCAGGTTCACCTTCCAGCGCCCCAAAGGCAATCCCACGAATCGGCAACATCAGCGGCGCAATAATCATGGCTCCGATAATGACAGCGGCACTATTCGCCAGCAGCCCAAACGTTGCGATCGCACAGGAACCAATGCTCAGCACAATAAAGTTGATGTCTAGCTGTGATTCTTCTAGCAAATCATCCTGAAATCGTCGCAATTCTTGAGGCTTAATCCGCCGTCCAAAAAAATATTTGCGCCATAGACGACTCAAATCGTCGCGGAACTGTCCGATGTCCATAGGTTTTCTCTTCTATTCCTGGATGATGGGTGCATTGCAGCAATGAAATGATTGTAATGATACAAAATGCAGCAGATGACCTAAAATTCAGCTCGTTGGTCAACCCTGCGGTGAGTCATCTATTCATCATAGAAACCGGCTGGCAAATGCGATAATGGGCAACCCCAACTTAATGTCCGACCGACCCAATCGAGCGACAGGCGGCATTGTTGATTCCAGGGATGAATTTTAGAGTTGAATGAATTGAAACGTTGTTCCCGTTCATCTTGCTATTCAGCACCATCCAATCGGTAATAACAGTCAGATTGTAAACTTTTGTCACAAGCCCACGGGAGAGCCGATCGCAGGCTTGAACAACCGCACTATCCTAGCGATCGCTCCTCCGACCGGTGTTAGACCAGCGGTGTTAGACCAGCAGTGTCAGATAATCGGTGTTCTGTAACCGTTCCGCAGGCAGTTGTGCGATCGTGCCCCACACCGTCGGCTTAGCAACGTACCCTGGTAGGTGTGGCAGGGTACATACAGCAATCATCCATACCAGCAGGCGACTATGGCAACCGTTTATCAAATTCATCCGGATACGCCCCAGATTCGGCGGATAGAGAGCATTAGGGATGCATTGAAAAATGGGGCTATCATGCTATATCCGACCGATACTGTTTATGCCATCGGGTGTGATCTTACTGTCAAACCAGCAGTAGAACGGGTTCGACAACTGAAACAACTGGCCAACGATAAACCGCTAACTTTCCTATGTTCGTCGCTGTCCAATATTGCCCAATATGCCTGGGTGACTGATAGCGCTTATCGCATCATCAAGCGTTTAATCCCTGGGCCGTACACCTTCTTGCTGCCAGCAACAAAATTGGTTCCGCGCTTGGTGATGAATCCGAAACGCAAAACCACAGGGATTCGAGTGCCGAACCATCCCATTTGCCAATCCCTGATGACAGCGCTCGGTAATCCAGTCGTCTCGACATCGGCACTCACGGCATTTAGCCCGGACGACTGCCGCCTATCAAAGCCTGAACTATTTGACCGCCTTGATAAGTTGGTCGATTTAATCATCGATGACGAGTGCGGCGGCTTGACCTATCACGTATCCACTGTGATTGATTTCACTGGCGATAACCCGGTTGTTGTTCGACCCGGATTGGGCTACGAAGCGGCACTCAACTGGGTTCCCCAGACGGTTTGATGTTGGAATAATGTTGACGATTTTCTCTGTTTTTCTGTGCGATTGAGTCGCGATCGCCACGATATATACCGAGTTTGGGCAGGTCAGCGCTCTGATGTTCCACACGTTTTGTGCAGACGGCTGACTCACGTAGCAGCGTCGTCTATTGACCGATTGGAGCGATGCCCTTGGGGTTACTCAACACACTGGATCATGATGAGAATGGCTCTATGGTGAATGGACCGCGGGGGAGGCAATTAGCGATCGAATGCAGACCGTCCATTCTTTCAGTTGAGTTTGTAATGGGTCAGCGCTGTGGTTCCGGTGATCCCTGGGGCGATCGCAACTTAAATCACTGCCGCCACGCCCCCGATACCACTGCTGGCAAACCTTCAGGTTGCACGAACCCAAATCCGCAAAGCCAACCCAGTTTACCGATTGTCCTACGTCATAATACTCAATCCTCGACAAATCTGTGAGTTTGGCTTGGTCTTATCTAAGCATTACAACCCATAGCTAGAGAAGATTTGAGACTGTTGTATCTATAAAAATGCGATCGCACGGAAGACCCAACTGCGCGTTCTCTAAAAAAGAGTGACACACGCGGGTTCCTCGGATTTGCTCTAAATCCATACAGTGAGGATAGTCAGTCCAAACCCCGTTTGTAGGGCTTTTGACCGACATCTACCTCTACTTTTTGTGCATCACCAAAAGGTCAAGTCATGAACGCAAAATCTACTCAATCTCGTGCTTCTTCACCCATTAACTCAGAAGCATCTCAACCCTCTCACTCCCAGGAATCAGGGCGGGGTGTGGGTCTCGATCGTTCCGTTCCGGCATCTACCCTAGCATCGTCCGAACCCCATGAAGAACTGGTTACTATTCTTATTCATGAATTGCAAGCTGAAACCGGAGGTGTATCCAATAGCTTAAAGTCTGTAGCTCGGCGCATTGCCTTTGAAGTCACTCGCATTTGCGAAAAGAGCGATCGCATTCAACGATCTGGGGAAGTGCGATCGTGGCAACTTACCTTAGCGCGGCATCGCATCCAAAAGTGCTTATTTTATTACAAAAAAGGATCGCGGCAAGGACGGGTTGAACTTCATAGCCATCTCAGTGCAATGGTCTACCGTCACATTGCGCCAGCGCGAACCCATCTGGGCTTTCAGGGTCGCTACAACCTTATTGAGGACTTTTTGCAAAACTTCTACATTGAAGTTCTCAAGGCATTTCGTCGGGAAAACCACCTTACCGCAGAATATAGCCCTCGGACACGCATTGAGCTAGCCGAGTATATGGCATTCACAGAGCAGTATGCCAAACGCCGGATTAATCTTCCCGGACGACGCAATCAACAATTGGTTGTGTTGCGGGCCCAGGGTTTTGCAAACCGCCAGCCGCAGGAAACGTCGGTGGATATAGAGGCAGCGATCGAATCCGGGCGCAGCGAAGAAGCCGAAGCCTATAGTCGTTCGCCTGTGGTGCAGCAGGTGCGCGAGCAAATGGTGGCCGATGCGGTTGACCCATCTGATTCTGTCCTGCGCGATCGCATTATTGCAGAGCTGGTGCAGTACCTGGAATCGCAAGGTCAAACAGAGTGCATTGATTATCTAACGCTAAAATTGCAGGATTTGTCGGCTCCTGAAATTGATGACATTTTGCAACTCTCCCCCCGTCAGCGGGACTATCTACAACAGCGCTTTAAGTATCACGTTGAAAAGTTTGCTCGTTCCCACCGCTGGCAACTGGTGCATCAGTGGCTCGGTGCTGACCTGGATCAAAACCTAGGTATGGCTAAACAACAGTGGGAAACATTTGTTGCTAGTCTCATGCCCGAACAGCGCATCCTGCTCCAGCTTAAGCAGGTTAAGGCCAATGATCAGGCGATCGCCCAACGGCTGAAATGCACGCCCAAACAAGTCCACAAACGCTGGGTTAAATTGCTTGATCTGGCCTGGCAAGCACGGAATGGAAAACTTTAAGCGCAGTTTTCTGAGCCACCAATCGTCCGAGTTCATCAACATCTATATCCATTAAAGGATAACGGTTTACATCCCATAACCATCAGGAAACAACATCAATATGGTGCTCACGAAAAACACCGAAGCTGGGTAATCTCCCTGCTTCGGTGTGCGCTTATTGGGGGCTGGCTGGCCCAGACCCATTAGACCCATTGAGTCTGAACCCTAAGCGTGCAGCGCAGCGGCCTTACGGACAGCTTCAGACAAACTACGAACAGCGGCAACCATAGCAATATCGCTGTTGAGTTGATTCACCGCAGATCCGACACCAACCCCAGATGCACCGGCTGCGATCGCCATCGGAGCCGTCACGCTCGATAGACCAGATGCACACATTACCGGTACGGAAACCGCACGGGAAATCTCATAGGCTGCCGCTAGGGTAGGTGCCGCCTTTTCAACCAATCCCAAGGTTCCAGAATGGTTGGGCTGGCTGCTGGCACCGCCTTCGGTTTGAATCACATCGGCTCCGGCATTCGCTACGGCTTCAGCCAGTTGCACCTGTTCATCTAGCGCTAGAACGTGGGGAACCGTCACAGACAGCATGATCTCAGGAAAGAGCGATCGCGTTTGGCGAGTCAGTTCTAAAATTTCTGGCGCTTCAAATCGACGACCTTGAGCATAAAACGCATCGTAATTCCCGATTTCAAGAATATCGGCTCCGGCAGCAACAGCGTCTATAAAGGCGCTGGGTTCAACCGCTGATACACAGATTGGCATTGAGGTAATGCGCTTCGCTAAGCGAACCAGTTGAGAATCGGCAGCGATGTCAACAAAATCGGCTCCACCTTGGTCGGCAGCCTGCACGACGGCCTCAACCCGTGCTGCATCAAAGTTCATAAGACCGCTAATAATTTTCAACGCATGGCGATCGCCAAATGCAGCATCAAGTCTGGGATGAATACTCATGTCCTTAATCCTAATCGTGTTTCGCTCAATAGTAACTAACCGGCAAGTGACCTATTCCTAATCCGTCACTAACAAGCAGCAGGTCGGAGCGTTAAACTGCACTGCTCTGACTGCGATCGATGTTTAATGGGGCGATCGCAGCGGACTCGCTCTACAGTACTGCAACAACGGCGAGTTCTATCAGTCAAATCAGTCTCTATTCTCCCACCGTCAGATACAATTCACCAACAATTCTGGGGAAGAGATTATCCATTGGGCTAATCTTGCTAAAGTTTCCATTATGCAGCTATGGGCGGGTAGCGGCTTGATGGAATAGGAGTTCTAGTAGCTATTATCTAGAATACGGAGGAAGCGCAAACCCACGACAAAATCCGGAAGTAGGACTGTATTGCGTCATTACTTCCGGATTCTGAAACGTTATTCAAATGCGCTCATCAAAACTATTCAACGAGCGATCGCCCAAAGCTACTAGAACAAGCCTAGCGTCAGCGAATCGTCAATGGGGAAGGTTGCACCAATACCCAACCACAGCGTTACAACCGTACCAAAAAGGAACACGGTAGTGGCCAGCGGGCGGCGAAACGGGTTTTGGAACTTGTTGACGTTCTCAATGAACGGAATTAGAGTCAAGCCCAGGGGAACAGCAGTTTGCAGCGCAATTCCCAGCAGTTTATTCGGAACAATCCGTAAAATTTGGAATACAGGGTACAAATACCATTCCGGCAGAATTTCTAGAGGCGTTGCAAACGGATCGGCTGGTTCACCCACCATGGCAGGGTCCAACACCGCTAGGCAAACGCAGCAGGCCAGCGTACCGAGAATGACGATGGGGAAAGTATAAAGAAGATCATTGGGCCAAGCAGGTTCACCATAGTAGTTATGGCCCATGCCCTGCTTAAGCTTCTCGCGCAACATAGGATCAGACAGATCCGGCTTTTTGAGAATGGACATAGTTTTTTAGAGTTCTCCTCTTAACGTCTAGTAACGTAATGACTATAGGGAGGTTATGAAACATATCGCTAGGTTTGCTTAGTGTACCAAATGCACCCCTGAGAAACTCTAGGGTGCCAGCAAATCCTAACAATGTGACATGTGAGGCATGAATTTAAGCACCTTACAACGGCCCAGAAATGCCTTGCTTCCGAATCATCAAAAAGTGCAGCAGCATGAACACTGCAATCAGCCAAGGCAGAACGAAGGTGTGCAGGCTGTAAAAACGAGTTAGGGTTGATTGACCAACGCTTGCACCACCACGCAGGAACTCAACCATCGTTGAACCCACTACGGGGATAGCTTCAGGTACGCCAGATACGATTTTCACCGCCCAGTAGCCAACCTGATCCCAAGGCAAGGAATAGCCAGTCACGCCAAATGTCACGGTGATGACTGCGAGAATGACGCCCGTTACCCAGGTCAACTCACGGGGCTTTTTGAACCCGCCGGTCAAGTAAACCCGGAAAACGTGGAGGATCATCATCAATACCATCATGCTGGCAGACCAGCGATGGACAGAGCGGATCAGCCAACCAAAATTAACCTCAGTCATGAGGTATTGAACAGATGAGTAAGCCTCCGTAACCGTCGGCTTGTAATAAAAGGTCATTGCAAAACCAGTGGCGAACTGGATGAGGAAGCAAACCAGCGTAATACCACCCAAGCAGTAGAAGATATTGACATGGGGTGGGACGTACTTGCTGGAGATATCATCAGCGATCGCCTCAATTTCAAGGCGCTCGTTAAACCACTGGTAAACTTTTGAGTCAGTTACCTGTTTAGTAAACATGAAGCCAGAGTTCCAAACAAAGTATTGTTACCAAAAAATGTAACACAGCACTCAGGTCAATCTGAATAGTTCAATCGTTTAAGAAACGTAAATTATTGCACTGTTCTGGGATATTGCTTGAATATTGGGCGATCGCCCGCTTCAATCGGCAACAGTTGTTCCAAATGGTTTATCTTTGTCGTCTTTAGTTGTTGTCTCTTGATTTTGTAAATTGTTAAGTTTCGTAAAATACTGAGGCATGGCAACGATCGCACCCATGAACAGCTACATCAGAACATCACAGGATTTGATGGCGATCGCGCCAGTCCCAACCGTCGGCTCCCTCATGTATTACGTTTCATGAAGCTTGACGAACTGCGTTACCATTTGATACTTAACTGCCCGATTGGCTGCGATTGGATAAATGCAGCGTATCGTCCGCCGGATCATTTGATTCGTGAGCGGCAGGCATGTGGACGCAGCCTAGTCCATAGAAAACTCTGAAGAACAGTTTGGACATTGAATTGGGCATTATAAATTGCTTCTAAATCGCGTCGCCTACTGGATTAAGTTGCGATTAGTCGCAATTGGGCAGCAGATAGCTCATCTGATTGAGGCTGGCGGAAGCTGAGTTTGCATTCAGAGGTCAAAATCAGAGATTTAGCAGGGCGATCGCAGATGGATCATCAGCAACACAGCTTTGAAACGAAGTACATGAAAAACCGCATTTTACAAATCGGCGTTGTTATCCTAACCGTGCTTGTGCTGACTTTTGGAGCATTGGTTCCATCAGGGCAAGCCTTTTCGGAAGAACAAAAGCTGCTGAGTGAAGCGTGGCGAATTGTCGATCGTGCCTATCTCGATGATTCGTTTAATCATCAAAACTGGTGGTTTGTGCGGCAGCAGGCCCTACGGCAACCCTTGCCCGATCGCGAGTCTACCTACCTAGCGATCCAAGAGATGCTGGCCAGCCTGGGCGACCCCTTCACGCGACTACTGAAACCCGATCAGTACCGCAGCCTACGCACCAATACATCGGGAGAACTGATGGGCGTTGGGCTGCAGATTGCGAAGGAAGCCGATAATCGACCGCTGCGGGTCATTGCGCCCATTGATCACTCTCCGGCTGAGCAGGCTGGCATCCAACCCGCTGACTATATTTTGAATATTGATGGCACTCCAACAACTGACCTGAGCTTGGATGAGGCGGCCGATCGCATGAGAGGAGTCACTGGCAGCACTGTGACGCTCACGATTCAGCGAGGCGATGAGGCGGCGTTTGATGTGCCGCTGGTGCGCGATCGCATCACGCTGAATCCGGTCTATGCTGACCTGCGCCAACAGTCCGATGGTTCTCAGATTGGCTATATCCGATTGAAGCAATTTAGTGCGAATGCCGCGCCAGAGGTAGCCAATGCGATCGCGGCGTTTGAGTCGGAAGGTGTGGATGCCTATGTGCTGGACTTGCGGAATAACCCTGGCGGACTGTTGCAAGCCGGTATTGAAGTCGCGCAACTGTGGCTGGACGATGGCCCCATCGTCTACACCGTCAATCGCCAAGGCATTTCAGAAAGTATTGAAGCACGGGGCGAAGCCTTAACCGATGCGCCATTAGTTGTACTGGTAAACCAGGGGACAGCCAGCGCTAGTGAAATCTTGGCGGGCGCACTCCAAGACAAAGAGCGGGCTGAGCTGGTGGGTGAACGCACTTTTGGTAAGGGGCTGATTCAATCACTGTTCAATCTATCGGATGGATCAGGTTTAGCAGTGACGATCGCCAAGTATGAGACTCCCGACCACCACGACATCAACCGCCAGGGCATTCAGCCGGATGTGACCGTGCAACCTACGCTGCTGAGCCGCGATGAATTTGGCACGGATGCCGATCCACAATATCGGGCCGCTGTAGAGCGGTTAATGAGTGATGCGGTCGTGGCACACGCAGTCTAGTCGTACTTACCATGACCCGCTGCATGGGGCGATCGCTCTCGATCGGCGCGACCCGGTCGAGGCACTATTGATCCAGCTCATTGATACGCCTGAATTCCAGCGTCTACGACGCATTCGGCAATTGGGGGCCGCCAGTTTCACCTTTCACGGAGCAGAAGGGTCGCGTTTTACCCATTCAATAGGCGTAATGGCGATCGCTCGCCGCGCCTTTGATCGCTTGGCCTATCGCCATCCCGTATTGGAGCCTCACCGTGCGGCGGTTCTCTGTGCCGCCCTGCTGCATGATATTGGACATGGCCCCTTCAGCCACACTTGCGAGGATGTGTTTGGCTGTGAGCATGAAGTCTGGACACTACGCATTTTGCAGGAATCAGACCCTATCCATGGGCTGCTGGATGGGTTTGATTCAACGTTAGTGGGGCAACTGGAGCAGGTGTACCATAAGCAGCATTCCGTACCGCTAGTCTGGCAACTGGTGTCTAGCCAACTGGACTGCGATCGCCTCGATTACCTTTTGCGTGATAGCTACTTCACGGGTGCATCCTACGGACAGTTGGATCTCGATCGCATTCTCATGGCGCTGGACTATGACCCTGAGCAGCAACAACTGGTGGTTCTGCGAAAAGGCATGGCAGCGATCGAGCATTACTTAATTGTGCGCTACTTCATGCACGCTCAGGTTTACAACCATCCCAAAAATCTGGCCGCCACTTGGATCTTAGATCAGGCTATTTGCCGGGCGCGGCAACTCGTGGGGCAAATCCCTGCTGATGACACCATGACTGCTTGGCTGATGGATGCACAAACCCTAACGCTGCGCCAATATTTGGATGCGGATGATGGACTGGTTATGTATCATTTACAGCGCTGGCAGCATCATGATGATCCACTACTGTCGGATCTCTGTCGGCGGTTCATCCATCGAGATTTGCCTAAAACCCTAGACATAACCGAGATTGAACCCGATCTTCAGCAGCAAATGGTAAACAGAATTCACCGTTGGCTGACGAACCAAGGGTTATCTACGGTTTATGCTGGGTTGCGGACGGCGCTCAGCAGTGGCTACACCCTCTATCAACGGGGCATTAAGCTGAAAACCGAACATGGTCTGCAAGATATTGGCGATCTATCGCCGTTGGTCAAAACCCTGTCCCAACCGGTGCAGCGGCACTGGCTGATCTATCCCCGCGATATTAATCCCACCTTGTTGAAACGACCGGATGCCGCGATGCCGCTGTAATGCGATCGCGGATGAAGTTTTCTGCACGCTCGGCGGAGTGGCAGTATTCTGCAAAGCTGGCTTTAGCGCTAAAACGTCATGTTCTAAACAAAATAGCTGCCATACCATTAGCAATTTTGCGCCCAGTGACGCTGTTTGCCGCACTGAAGAAATCTGAACCTTTGTAAGCAGATCGCGGCGATTCGGGCAAGATGTCGGTACATTAGCTAGGGATTGGTGCGTGGGCTGCTTGATGCAGTGCCGGTATTCAGTTCAATGATTTAGTGCTTAAATTCACTCCGGGAACTTATGGACACTCAAGAGAACTTTGTGCAAATCACAATTTACTACCTGGATGGCGAGTCCGAAGCGTTTAATGTTTATGCTCCGCCAGAAGACAAAGCCGCTACCCTGCCTAATGATGCGCGATCGCTGATGCAACAGCCGTTTTTGGTCTTTAATTTGCCTGAACAAACGGTGATCGTCAACATGGCCAACGTAGCTAAGCTCGAGGTCAAACCGCCCCAGGAGTTGCTCCCTGGCGAGAATGTCTTGAACAATGCCGATCGCGTCACTGCTCTGGATCGAATGCGCTGAAGCATGGCATCATACGCTAACCGATCGCCCCAATGGCCGGTGTTGCAGACTGTGTTAAGGTGCAGAGCAACTGCCCAATTTTCCTTACATTTTTTGTCACATTTTGCTAAATTGCGCTATGACCCACGCCATTCCTGTCAGTTTATTGCGGGCAACGACCTATGATTTTGATGTTCTGACCGCTTCTCTCAAGCAACTGCTGGAGCCGTTGGGAGGGATGGAGAGTTTAGTGAAGCCGGGCGATCGCGTTTTGCTGAAGCCCAATTTGCTAACCGGCTCCAAACCCACCAAAGAATGTACCACCCGGCCGGAGTTGGTCTATTGTGTGGCCAAACTGGTACAGGCGGCTGGTGGGCAGCCGTTTTTGGGCGATAGTCCGGCGTTTGGGTCGGCGCGGGGGGTGGCGATCGCCAACGGCTATCAGCCCATGTTGGACGAACTGGCTATGCCCGTGGTGGAATTTAGCGGGCAGCGCTATGAAACCGTGAGCGAAGAGTTTAATCATTTGCTGCTGTCGAAGCAGGTGATGGATGCAGATGTGGTGATTAACTTACCCAAGGTCAAATCCCATGTGCAGTTGACTCTGACGCTGGGGGTCAAAAACCTGTTTGGCTGTGTTCCTGGCAAAATGAAAGCCTGGTGGCACATGGAGGCGGGTAAAGATCCGGCGCGATTCGGGGCGATGCTGGTGGAAACGGCCCGGGCGATCGCTCCGACCCTGACGATTGCCGACGGCATTATCGGTCATGAAGGCAAAGGGCCGAGTGGTGGCGAACCGCGATCGCTGAATGTTTTAGCGGCCTCTACGAATGTATTTGCCCTCGATCGCGCTCTGGTTGATATTTTATCCGGTGACCCCAGAACCATTCCAACCGTTGCCGCATCCCAGCGTCTGGGGCTATGCCCCTGCCTCAGCGAGATGGCCTTTCCGATCGCTTCCCCTGATGACCTGCGTATTGACGATTGGAAATTCCCTGAATCATTGGTTGCCATTGATTTTGGTGCGCCCCGCGTGCTGCGCTCCACCTTCAAGCATTTGTATATTCGATTCATTAAGGAACCGATGAGTGCCTATGTGCGATCGTAGGATTTGAATAAAATAAATAACCATGCACATTCAGGTTACGCCGTTTACGGTTCATAAGCAATTTGCGCTCACCATTAGCCGAGGGACAAGTGCAGAATCCACCAACCTCTGGCTACGGCTGCATCACGACGGCATTGAAGGTTGGGGAGAAGCTTCACCCTTCTCGATCGGCACTGCTACCCAAACTACTGAACAGTTAGCCGCCGCACTGGAACAGATTGCACCCCTGCTGCAAGGGCGATCGCCCTTCGAGGGGATGGCTATCGAAGCGATAATGCAAGCTGCTCACTTACCGTCGGCGGCCTGCGCCGCGCTGGACGTGGCCTGCCAGGACTGGATTGGCAAACGGCTAGGTATTCCGATTTGGAAATTGTGGGGGGGCGATCGCACTTGCATTCCCGCCACTTCTGTCACCATTGGCATCAGCAACCCCGATGCGGCCAAAGCGCGATTATTGAACTGGATGGAGACGCTAACCGTTCGCGCCATCAAAATAAAACTAGGCAGCCCTGACGGCATTGATGCTGACCGAGCTATGTTTGCCGCTGTGCAATCGGTAGCGCCGGCGGCCAAAATCAGCATTGATGCTAATGGCGGTTGGTCGCTGACCGATGCGATCGCTATGACACAGTGGCTCAGCGATCGCGGCGTAACTTACCTAGAACAACCGCTGCCTCCTGAACAGGATGCTGACTTACCCATTCTCTACGAGCGATCGCCCTTACCTATTTTTGTCGATGAAAGCTGCTTTACCAGTCGAGATATACCTAGATTGAGCGATCGCGTTCATGGCATCAACATCAAACTGATGAAATCTGGCGGGCTGACCGAAGCCATCCGCATGGTTCACACGGCTGAGGCCTGCGGGCTACAAATTATGTTTGGCTGCTATTCCGACAGTTGCCTTGCTAATACCGCCGCCGTCCAGCTTGCTCCCTTTGCCACCCATCTGGATTTAGACAGCCATCTCAATTTAACGGACGATCCGTTTACCGGTGCGATCGTGGAGGATGGGGTACTGCGTCCGACGGATGAAGCAGGGTTGGGCGTTCGGCGGGGGTGATCGCCCAAAAACAAACCGGGTTGTTTTTCAGCGGCAAGGGAGCAAGGGTCAGCAGCCAGAACAACCGACCGACAAAACTGTCTAAGCTCCAACTACCGAAAAGGCCAGGGGGAGCATGTCACGTTTGCAAATCCCTGTATTGCCCTCATCCCCCACCCCCCC
>CAYSIR010000012.1:0-21197 GCA_964431105.1 uncultured Leptolyngbya sp.
GCGGCATGGGCGGCATGGGCGGCATGGGCGGCATGGGCGGCATGGGCGGCATGGGTATGATGTAGCGCGATCGCCCTGGGTCGCACCGGCCCAATTCGTTGATCCATTGCGAATGCCACGATTGAAAAGATGAATCTGGCTGGCGCTGAAGAGTTTAGGGAGTGCGTGAAGGGCGGCTGTCCCTGAAACGCTCCCATCTTCTAAAAACGTGGCAACTCATCCCAAGTGGATTGCCGAAAGCAGCGGGGGTGTTCATTGCATCCCCGTTTGTTAATCGTAGGTTGCCTCGAAATACAGGCTGGAAATGTGCAGAGTCAGCGACGAATCTAAACCCTACCGACTAAACTATATGGACAGTTCGGGCTGCGATCCCATAGCGTCGAGATGCTCAACGATGGCGAGTGACCTCAATTCAATCCTCTCATCCGCTCTGAGCAGACCTGCTGACTAACGTTGCGATCGCCTTAGCTCACGTCAAGAGTTGCGGGTATAGTTCCTGAACAGACGATTCTTCGTAGTACCCTAGAATTAGACGGCCCGGCCTGTCCACGCTGTGAATTGATGCAATAGGTTTATGACATCTCAACTTCTAGTCGATAAGGCTAAACTCAAAAAGGCACCCCTAAAACTGCATTACTTGGGCGATCGCGTTTTGCGGCAACCGGCAAAGCGGATCTCGAAGGTAGACGACAGCGTTCGACAACTGGCAATCGAGATGTTGCAGACCATGTACAGCGAAAACGGCATTGGTCTGGCGGCTCCTCAAGTAGGCATCCATAAGCAAATGATTGTCGTGGACTGTGATCCGGAGAATCTAGATACAGCGCCACTGGTGTTGATTAATCCCACCATCAAAAAATTCTTGGGTAAGGTATGTACTTACGAAGAAGGCTGTCTCAGCATTCCGGGCGTTTTCCTCGGCGTGAACCGTCCTGAAAAAATTGAGGTAGCGTACAAGGATGAAAATGGTCGCCCTCAGCGCCTGGTTGCAGATGGCTTGCTCTCGCGCGTGATTCAGCACGAAATTGACCATCTGAACGGAGTGATGTTTGTAGATCGAGTTGAGAACGACATCGCTCTCATCCAAGCCCTGCATAAGTATGGGTTCTCAGGTAGTTCTGTTAAGCCGTTCAAGGCTTAGGCTGTGACGGCGCGATCGCGTTAAACGTTGCGACAATACTGTTTATATTCTGCGAGGATGATTGAAGCCGTGACTCCAAAAAGTGGTGCATTTTTAGCGATTTCCTGTGTGGCGGCGATCGCTGCCATCGGATCTATCTTTGAGCTATCGTCAGGCACTCCCCAACTGGGTACTCCTGTCACTGCCACTATTTTGGCATTGAGCATCCCGCTGACGATTGCAATGTTCTGGGCAGCGGTTCAGGATGCTAGAGCCAACCAAGGCTAGGCAGGGCGATTCCCGCTATCAAACCAATCGTTGCCCCCGCTGGTACCAGTTGCCAAGTGGGGGTTTTGTATCGAATCAGCGCCACCAGTGCTAGCACGGCAATCACCACCGCGATCGCTGACTGAATTACCGATTCTTGTACGATTGCGGTTTGCGCTAAGGGAATAGCGGCGGCGGCGATCGCCCCCAGCACTGCACTGGTTACGCCTCTGAGGAATGCGCGAATCCATGGATTTTGGCGAACCCGAACCAGCAGCGGTGAGGCCAGCATAATGAACGCGAAGGATGGCAGGAAAATGGCGATCGCGGCGATTAAGGCTCCTAGAATCCCCGCCACCTTAAAGCCAACGAAGGCCGCCGTTAGCACGACTGGCCCCGGCGTCAGTTGCCCGATCGCTACACCGTTAATAAATTCGGTTTGAGTCAACCACTGCAAGCGTTCCACTACGTCATACTCCAGCAGCGGAATAATCACCAGCCCGCCCCCAAAAATGAAGCTGCCAACCCGCAGGAAAAATAGGAACAGGGGCAGGGCAAAGTCCTGAACGCGCTCTATGCCCCAAAAGCTGGAGAGGGCCAGGACATCTCCCGTAGCGGTAGCAGTAGCGAGAACCGATGAAAGGCTCGGTAATACTGGAAATAGCCAATGGCTGGAGCGGCGATCGTGGAGGGTGTCGGTCGGTCTAGGGCGGTATAAGCCCAGTCCTACCAGGCCAGCCGTGATAAATAGCAGCAGAATGTTGAACTTTAGCAGCCAGAGCGCGAAGAACGTAACCAGGGCGATCGCCACACCGCTCCAGTCTCGAATCGTGCGTTTGCCCAGCTTCCAGCAAAACCCCAAAATAATGGCCGTCACCACTGGAGAGATCCCCAAGAACAGAAATTCGACCTGCGGCACACTCTGAAACCGAAAGTACATCCACGACAGGGCCACCAAAATCACAAAGGCAGGGGCAATAAAGCATAATCCTGCCACCAACGCCCCAATCTGCCCGGCTCGCAGGTAGCCGATGTAGATGCCCAGTTGGGTGGAAGCCGGGCCGGGCAACATTTCGCAGACAGCCAGCCCTTCCGAAAACTGCTCGGCCGTCAGCCATTGCCGCCGCACGACTACTTCGTCGTTTTGCATGGCGATGTGGGCCTGGGGGCCGCCAAATCCAATGGTTCCTAGTTTGAGGAAAAGCCGCGCTAGTTCTGGTAGCTGCGATCGCTCTGTTTGCTTGGATGTGTCTGTCATCGTGCGATCGCGGTGCCTGCTGAATGAGTTAGCTATGCGATTTTAGCGATCAAAATTTAAACAATGTTTAAGAAAAGTGCGATCGCGCCATTCTGCCCTTGTTCCTTCGCCGCCCTTGCCATAACCCAGCGTTAACAGACGAAGCCACGCTTCACGATACTATGGAAGTATGGCTAATCGCATTGACATCCGTGGTTTTCCCCACGCCTATTGTCTGACTGAACCCACATCGGCACCGTTCGTGCTGGTGTTCGTGCATGGCTGGCTGCTCAGTCATGCCTATTGGAAGCCTATTGTCCGAAGGCTGTCCGCCAATTATCAATGTTTGTATTATGACCTGCGCGGCTTTGGGGCTTCTCAGCCGGTGGGTGACTATGCGCTGAAAGGCTATGCTACTGCGATCGCTGACTCATCTAGCCCGGCTAGTCCAACGCCTGCCCCACCCGTCTCCGATGCCTATGCGCATACTCCTGCTGCCTACGCTTACGATTTGCATCATCTCCTCGATGCCTTGAATATCTCCAACGCCTGGCTGATTGGTCATTCACTGGGTGGCAGCATTGCGCTGTGGGCTGCGGATCAAGTGCCAGCCCGTATCAATGGCGTGATTTGTATCAATTCCGGCGGCGGCATTTATCTCAAGGAAGAATTTGAGCGATTCCGTTCAGCCGGGGCCAGCCTGGTGAAATTCCGGCCACGCTGGCTCACGCAATTCCCATTTTTGGATTGGCCCCTCACTCGCATGAACGTAACCCAATCTCTCGATCGCCGCTGGGGCCGTCAGCGATTAGTTGATTTGGTTGCCGCTCATCCAACGGCTGCCCTAGGCGCACTGCTAGATTCAACCACGGAGGAAGAGGTTCACTGCTTGCCGCAAGTCGTGGCTCGGCTCCAGCAACCGGCTTATTTCCTAGCCGGCGAGCAAGATACCGTGATGGAACCTCAGTATGTGAATCATTTGGCTAGCTTCCATGCATCGTTTGAATGCTGCGGCTATAACGTCAAGACAATTCCCGACTGCGGACATCTAGCCATGGTGGAGCATCCAGATACCGTCGCGCACTACATTCGCGACATCCTGGCGCAACATCCCATCCGGTAATGGGCGATCGCTCCCCCAGCGCTATCATGCGTTTATTGAGCCGTCGTCGGTTCGTACAACTCCAGCACTTGCTCAATGGGCATCCGCGATCGCACCCCCAACGATAATGGCGATCGCCGCCCGTGGGACAGGTGATCCGCTGCTGCACAGGCAATCATCGCCGCATTGTCGGTACAGAACTTGAGTGGCGGACAGATAACCCGAATCTGGTGTGGGGCCGCCGCCGCGAGTAGCTGTTGCCGGAGTTCAGAATTAGCTGCCACCCCGCCGCCGATCGCAATCGTCTTAAGATGATGGTCAAGGGCACAGGCGATCGCCCGTTTAGTCAGCGATCGGGCTACCGTATCTTGAAAACTGGCCGCCAAATCTTCTACCGGCAGTGGCTCGGACTGACCTTGCAGTGATTGGGTCAGCCGTAGCACCGCCGTTTTCAGCCCGCTAAAGCTGGAATCATAGGGATGATAGCCTCCCTGCGGCATCGAAATTTTACCCTCCGGTAAAGGATAGGCGGCAGGGTTGCCTTGCTGAGCTAAGCGATCGATGATCGGGCCGCCCGGATATCCTAGATTCAGCAATCGTGCAACTTTGTCGAACGCCTCTCCAGCCGCATCATCGCGGGTCTGTCCCAGAGTTGAGTAGCGTCCGCAGCCCTGTACCTTCATGAGACTGGTGTGCCCACCCGATACCAGCAAGCATAGGAAGGGCGGTTGCAGCGCTGGCTCTGTGAGATAGGAGGCATAGATATGCCCCTCCAAATGATGCACACCGAGAAACGGCTTGTGATGGAGCATTGCCAGGGTTTTGGCCGCGCTCAACCCCACTAGCAACGCTCCCACTAAGCCAGGTGCAACCGTAGCCGCTACGCCATCGATCGCGTCCCATCCCACTCCGGCTTGATCAAGCGCTTGGGCGATCGCCCAGTTGACCGTTTCGACGTGCTGCCGCGAGGCCACTTCGGGCACCACACCGCCATACGGGCGATGAATATCAATTTGCGATGACACAACACTGCTCATCACTTGGCGATCGCGCACAAGGGCCACCGCTGTTTCATCACAACTTGTTTCAATTGCTAACGTTATCGTCATAAATAGGGCTGAGATCCGGTAGGTTTAGAAACATGTAGGCACTGTAATCCAGGCAGTGATGCGATTAAAACTTGTCTAACTGTTTGAGTCCAATTTTTTCAATGGACATCCATCAATACTGACGATTGATCATCGGTGATCCATTGGGGATAGGTGCGATCGCATTCGTTTTGAATGTTAACAAATATCAAGAAATGAACCGCTCCGGCCGTCTCCATGAAGATACTAAATTGAGAGGGTTAAACTGACCTCAAACCTAGTTTTAGGGCTGTTTTCTGAGCCGTTAAGTAGACTACAAAATCGGCTTAACCTCATAAAGCAAGCGAATGGAACGTCATAGGTCAATGGTTCGGGCCGTTTTCATTTCATTCATCTACGGTTTACCCATCAAGATGGATCGTCACCGATTGCAGAGTCTAGCAAGCTTACTCAAGCGATCGGGCAGCAGTTAGTTATGGGCAGTGCTGACGTGGTGCGATCGCCAGTCAGATCGGTTGTCCCTTGTTTAGCCCTGTTGGGTAAGTCACGAACTGCACTCATCTTAAATTTTTGTACAAAAACTTTGTTTTTCGTAATAAAAGGAAGCAATTCCAATGAGACGATTGTTTGCTCTAATTTTGGTTATTAGTCTTTGGGTTGGCTTTGTTCCGTCAGCGTCGGCAGATGTGGCGGGTTTGACCCCCTGCGCCGAATCGCCTGCCTTCCAGCAGCGGGCTGCCGCTGCCGCTACGCCTCAAGCCAAAGCCCGCTTTGAACGCTATGCCAATTCCAGCCTCTTGTGCGGCACGGATGGGCTACCTCACCTTATTTCCGATGGGCGTTGGAGCCATGCCGGTGAATTTACAATTCCTGCTTTGATGTTCTTGTACATTGCAGGCTGGATTGGCTGGGCGGGTCGCTCTTACCTCATTGCCGTTCGGGAAGAGAAAAAGCCAGAAGAGAAGGAAATCATTATTGATGTTCCTCTGGCGCTCAAGAAGACGCTTTCAGCCCTTGCTTGGCCGGTCGCGGCGGTGAAGGAACTGACTAGCGGTGAACTGCTGGCTAAAGATGACGAAATTCCGGTTTCTCCTCGCTAGAGCCGTTAGCGATTCTTTGTTTGGTGTTATGAAACCTGTGTCGTAGTTTTTGTTTGAGGGTTGGAGTCTTTTTTATGGATGATTTGAAACGGTACTTGTCTACCGCTCCAGTATTAGCCACGATTTCGGTGTTCATCGCGGCTGGGGTGCTAATCGAGTTTAATCGGTTTTTCCCAGATATGTTGTTCACCCCATTCTAAATAGTGCTGCTGCGGCTTGAATTGTGCATTGCTGACCATGTTCAACCACAATTAACAGTTACAGTTCACTGCTGATCCTAAGTTTCAGCCATGCGATCGCTTATCTTCAGAGTCCCAGTGTGGGGAATTCTGGGTGAGGGCGATCGCATTTTGCATTGCCCTATTCCTAAACATCACCGACAATACATCACTGGCAATAGAGCCATGGCGTCTGTTCTCGTCACTCTTCATAGCGGCTAGAGGGTTGATTAGGACGCTATGGGGTTTCTGGATTCTCGTTTGCACAGGAATACTGAAGTTGTCCTAACTTACCCACCCGTTGCAATACAAAAGCCGCCGACCTACAACCGAGAACGACGACTTTCATACACTTTTCATGACCCTGTCCCTTGGATGGGCTAGCCGATGTGCCTGGGATGGCCTAGAGAATCTCATCACCAAGCCTCATCACCAAGCCTCATCACCCAGGCGATCGCCTCAACACCGTCGGCTCGATCTGGCATCTTGGCAATGAAGGGCGCTTGCGATCGGAGGATAGCCCCTAGTACAAGCCCAGCCAGGCCAGTAATCCCTGTCCAGTTGTATATTCAATGACCAACGCCAAAATAAAACCAATCATGGCGGCACGACCGTTCAAACGCTCGGAATAGTCATTAAATCCAAACTTTGGTTCAGTCAGGTTCGGAGTGACGGTTGGTTGGGGAGTGGATTGAGAATCAGCCATGGTCATCACCATTGTTACAAAACGTTAAGCTCCATTTTGAGGAACGATGGTCATCATCGTCAACTCTCAGATTTCAGATGGTCGAGGTAGGCAGCGATCGCCTCTGTCGCCATTTCGGTCATCGGTTTGCCCTGCTGCACCGCCGCTGCCTTAAGCTGCTGATAAATATCATTGTCTACACCGATGCGATAGCGGGAACGATTCGGCGAACGGGATGGTTTAGGCTGATAGACTGCCATAAACTGGCGCAAGGCTTCAAAGCCGACGCGATCGCAGAAATTACCGAAGCGCTCACCCGGTTGCCGATCGCGTTTGAAATAGGCAAACAGCGGCTCCAAAATTTTCTCTAAATCGGCGATCGCCATTCGATCCATAAACGGCTGAGCTAGACGAGTCTGATTCGGGCAAGCCCCTAACCAAACCTGATACGCTCCGGGCGCTTGCCCCACAAACCCCAACTCCGCCAAATAGGGACGCGCACAGCCATTTGGGCAGCCGGTCATGCGAATCACAAACTCCTCATGCTCCAAGCCTAATCGATTCAGCAACCCTCGAATGCGATCGGTAATGCTCGGCAGGGCCCGCTCTGACTCTGTAATTGCCAGCCCGCAGGTCGGTAGCGCTGGGCAAGCCATCGACAGACGGGTGAGCGGATCGATGTCAGTTTCACTCAAAATTCCGCAGCGATTCAGAATTTCAGCAATATCGCCTTTCAATGCCGGATTGATGTCATACAGCACCACATTATGATTCGCCGTCAACCGCATGGGCAGCGCAAACCGCTGCTCAATGTCTCGCAGGGCCGTTTTCAGCCGCAGCGTTCCCGCATCCTGAACCCGGCCATTCTCAATCGAAATGCCGAGAAATAAATTGCCATCGCCTTGCTCATGCCATCCTAAATAATCCCGATACTCAAACTCTGGCAGCGGTCTAAACGGCTGCAGTGGCTTACCAAAATACTGGGTAAGGGTTTGCGTAAAACGCTCTACGCCCCAGTCATGAATTAGGTACTTCATCCGGGCATGACGACGATTAGCGCGATCGCCATAGTCCCGCTGAGTCGCCACGATCGCCTTCAGCAAGTCATAAACATCGTCCTTTTCGACAAAGCCAATCGGGTCTGCCAACCGCGCGAACGTTTCCTCTTTATTATGAGTACGCCCCATGCCGCCCCCTGCCAAAACGTTGAACCCCTCTAACTCGCCCTGGGCATTGGTCATCACCACAAGACTGACATCCTGGGAGTAGAGATCCACCGAATTATCACCAGGAACCGTCACGCAACATTTGAACTTCCGTGGCATATAGTAGGTTCCGTAAATCGGCTCCTCCCTGTCGTGAAAGACCGTTCCATTGCCGTTTCGTTGTAGTGCTGCCGTCACTTCTGGACTTGGCTCGGCTGAAATGGCCTTCTCACCATCCAGCCAAATTTCATAGTAGGCACCCGTCCGGGGTGTTAACAAATCAGCAATATTATCCGCATACTGACGGGCATAGACATACTCTGGGCGATCGACATAGGGCGCGGGTGGAGCCATCACATTCCGGTTCAAATCCCCGCAGGCTCCTAGCGTAGACCCCATATTCCGAACAATCTCGGCAATCACCGTTTTAAGATTTTTCTTCAACACCCCATGCAACTGAAACCCTTGCCGCGTCGTCACTCTCAGCGTTCGGTTGCCATACTCCTCCGAGAGGCGATCGAGCGTGAGATACAGCGACGCTGGAATAAACCCACCCGGATTCCGGGTGCGCAGCATAAACTGATAATCTTTCTCTTGCCCTTTGATGCGGTTGTCCCGGTTATCTTGCTGATACGAACCGTGGAACTTGAGAATCTGCAAGCCATCTTCTGTGAAGTGCGTGGTGTCTTGCAATAATTCGGTAGCAACTGGCTCACGCAAGGCATTACTGCGTTCTTTGATGCCTTCAATTTTTGACTGCTTTTGTTGAGCCGAGGACTGAATAGGGGTAGTAACCATGAGACGCAAACGACAATTGAGTCGAGTTGAAACAGAGAGTGAAATTATCTACGGTAATTCGGTCGGAATTACGGTGAATCATTCTTTGCTGATTTTATCATCACGATCGAATCTTCGACGATCGCCCAATTAATTTGTCGCAATCTGTGACGCTCCCTTACACCAGCCGCTCACCCAAACGCACCAAAAAAGCGATCGCCCCCAAGCATCAGGAAGCGATCGCCAGTTTTAACTAAACTTCATTGAGCCATCGAGTGGCTGCTAGGCTAAATCACCTCATCTCACCTCATCTAAAGGTAGTCCTAGCACCCAAAGTTCACGACCCGCCGCCGCCGTATTGGCCCGGAAGAAGAGACGACCATTCACCTCCGTCAAGTTAGATGGATTCGACACGACATCCCCCGAAATATTGATTAACTCAGGACTCTCATTCGGGAAGATCCGCCATAGCTCATTGCCCGAAACACCATCACTCGCCGTGAAATACAGCGTTGGCCCAACAGTAATAAAATTAGATCCACTCGTAATTGGAATTGGATTGCTATCAAGCAAGACCTTCTGTGTGCTAGCTTCCGTACCTTCCGTTACCCAAAGCTGCGACCCCGTCGCATCATTCGCGCTGAAGTAAAGCTTATTACCCACCGCCGTCAAATTGTCCGGTGCCGATGAAGCCGATACGCTAGGCAACACACGAATGTCCTTCACCAGCCCCGTCGTATTGGTCGTTGGGTTATACACATACAGCTCTTGACCATTTGCTACACTCGCCGTGAAGTATAGCTTGCCGCCCGCCGCCGTCAAGTTCCCAAATCCACTAGCATTGACATCGTTCCCACCCGATGCAATTTCAGGAAGCAGCTCCACTGCATTCGTTGTAGCATTCAAGCGATAAATTTCTCGTCCACGAGCATCTTCTCGCCCACGGAAGTAAAGCTGCCCACCCAGTTCAACAAAATCGCCATCGACGCCGCGATCGACCACAGACGTGTCCACCAATACCGGAGCTGCCCCAGCGGTTGATACATAAATCTCATCATCCGCAGTAAGGAAATATAGTTTGTTCCCAACCGCTGTCAAGTCTGATGGGCTAGTCCCAACCGCCGGATCGTTATTGACATCAAACTGCGTGACGCTGTTTGCCAGATCACCTGTGAAAGTCGTATCAACGACCCAGACTTCATTGTTCTGATCAAATCCACTATCAGCATCTGTCGCCGTAAAGTAGAGAGAATTTCCCACGACTGTAAAGTTACTGATACCCGACGATGACGTACCGGGAAAGATATCGCGCACAAATTCAGTCGTCGAACCATCTGTCCGCCACAACTCTGAACCATTACCCAGTGACGCATCTGCCGCCACAAAATAGATAAAGCCATTCACCGCCGCCATGTCGCCAATACTGCTGAATGGACGCAGCCGTTCAGTACCGTCTACTGTTCCATCTGTCCGCCACAGGGCTGAACCCGTTCCATCATTGGCTTCAAAGTAAAGGCTGCCGCCCAGTCCAGCCATCCTCTGAGAAGAGGATGAAGACCCAGCCTCTCCAGGATTAATATCCTTGATAAAGGCTGGAATCCGAGAAACAGAGGTCGCCTCCAAGGACAGATCATAGAAGGCAAACGTGGAATCTGTCTCTGGGAAGACCCGAATGACGTAATCTCCAGGTTCAAAAACTCCTTCAATCCGCTCTGGAGTATTCCCCGCTTGAACAACCGTA
Source organism: uncultured Leptolyngbya sp. (assembly GCA_964431105.1). Classification (GTDB taxonomy): domain Bacteria; phylum Cyanobacteriota; class Cyanobacteriia; order RECH01; family RECH01; genus RECH01. The sequence goes on from CAYSIR010000012.1 coordinate 10,541, forward strand.
TCAATCCGAGTTAGACCGCCGCCCTCTCGCTTAAAGAATTCAATATTGGCCGTCGCCGCCGCATTATTCTGATCTGGCGTCACAATCAGATCAATAAAGCTACTTTGGTCAATCGAGAATTGGTAATAGTCATCTTCGTCAATCCCCGCCCCAACAAAATCACCTGCTGTGAATGGCCCACGACGACCATTGACTACATTCCAAGACGCATCGCCATTGATATCGAAACCGGTATCTGGCGTATTCGGCGCAAGGTCATCAATATCAACCTCAGTCTCAAGCCCAAGTTGGAAGAAAGCCGTTGCAGAATTGTCAAATTTGGAAACCTCTACAAAGTAGGTTTCTCCGGCTGTTAGCGCAATATCACTCAGGGTGACATTGCCTGGCCCGGGTGCATCATTGACGGCGACTTGTTGGAGAGATGAATTGAAGACTCTGAGATCCAAATCAACACCCAGTGCTGCGCCGTCAGGGCCCGTCAGATTTAAGTTCAGCGTTGTATCCGTAAACGAGTTCGCTGTGAACGAGTAAACATCAGTATCACTAACGTCAATGAATTCGTTAACAGGGGGCGTTAGTTCGCCTCGGAGCGGCAGTTCTCCCAGGTCAGCAGCGTCTGCGGGCGAGTTTCCGGCTCCATCGGGCAGGGGATTGAATCGTTTAACTAAGGCATAAATGCTTGACACGGGTCCAAATGGGCTGACGCGAATATAATATGTGCCCGGATCGATGGTTCTGGTGATCGAGTCGCCAATGCGTCCATTCCGTCTTGATGTGGCGGCTACCAGGTTCAAATCTTCATCTATCAATAAGAGGCGGACTCGGTCTTGTAGCCCACGCAGAGACATATCCAACTGACCGATTGAGTCAACTGAAAATTTATAAAAGTCACCTCTGTCACCTGGAGAAACGTAGTCTCGGAATCGATTGGCTGTGCCTAATTCAACAGTACCGATGTCTTTAGCTGCGCGAACATTGTCCAGTGCATTATCTGGACGTCCTTTAACAGACAGCACATAACGAGTCCGGATATTGGGGCGAGCATTGAATACCCGAAGATAGTAAGTGCCTGCATTTAGATTGCGATAGATGGATTCGTCATTTGAGCCAGTTTTCGTAGACCGAGCAATCACTCGTCCGGTAGGACCGAGGAGCTGCAAATTGGCATTGTCAGTCATCCGATCCATATCCACTTCAAGCGTGGTGCGCCGTCCTAGTCGGAAGCGATAGTAGTCATCTCGGTCGGTACTAGAAACGATGTCTAGTATGCGCGTTGGCCGTGCGGTGATTGGTCGAAAAGTGGTTGTGTTTGCCTGACGAAGTGTATTGCCTGCTTTATCTGCCATTTTGATGTCCTCTTATCCGTGCCAGTGCTGAGCGTGGTTCTGTCAAATTTGAGTGTGTGAATGGGATGAAATTGGGATCAGAAGTGACGGATGCTCTCTGATGGAGGCTGAATTATGGAGTATGGATGTTATTAGAGAGTGGAGAGAGTTGAGATGGGGGCAGGTGATTGGGCGATTGAGTCGTGATTAGTCGCGGCTTACACCAGCGACTAGCTCCAGTCGTTTGCGCGAATGCCGCTGGTGTAAACGATCGCTCCCTGTATCTTTCACCCTTCTCGATAAAAGCCGGTTAAACCATCAAATCTGATGATTGCCATAGGCAAATGCCTGGCTTTAAATACCTTGCTTAATGGTGTTGGTGAGGGGGCGGTCAGTGTTTGTTTGGAGAATCCGCAGTTGACTCGGTATGACTTCCGATCGCTCCAGGCAGGATTTTGGTAATCCATATTGGCTGCCGTTGCTGCGATCGGAGTGGACTGAACGGACAGTCTGATGATTTGGATGAGCCGATCTAGTGTAAGCGGAATTTGCCCAAACGCACGACGCTAACGATGAAAATGCTTGTGTCTTAGATGGTTGACCAGTTGCGAGGGAGTTGTGAATGGCTCGATGTGTGATTAATGCTGCGAGACATCCACACTGACCCAATGAGAGATTGCCCGGATGGGATTAAAAATCAATCATTTTGATTGATGGTTTTCGATTAGATGTTTCGTTTATGGATATGTGCAGTCGGCAGTCCTCTCGGTGAGGATTGCTCTCAGTGGTGTGCTAGGTCGGTGCTGCTTGACTGACCCAACCGTTGAACAGTGAATTTTGCTGTAGGTTAGCGATAACGTAACTGAACGAAACGTGGGCGCGTGTTGAGTTTTGTTATCTCAGCTCCGATTGGTGATCGTTGGTTAGGCAATGGGCTGTTGGTGCATTTATTTTCAAACATTCGCTGTCGTTCTGTCGTCGCGAAAAACCCGGAAATTGAGGGTGTTGTTACACTTTATACAATTGGTTGGCTCCGCTATTTTACAGGCAATGTTCTCCTATGCTGGCTTAGTTTTGTGCTGAGGGGGATGATGAGGGCGCGATCGCATCCAACTTTACCTGTTGTGGATAGCCCCAAATCACCGTTTCTTGCTTGTAGATCACTGTGCCGGGCTTTGCACCTTTGGGTTTGTAGACGTGTTTCGGTGCTGTGTAAACAACGGGCGCTTGGTCGCTTTGGCGAGCGCGGCTGTGGTAAGCGGCTAGGTTGGCTGCAAATTGTAAGTCAGCATCGTCGGCTACCGTGCCGGGTTCCAGGCGCAGCAGAACATGACTGCCTGGAATTTCTTGAGTGTGAAACCAGATATCGTAGTCGTTGGCGATGCGGAAAGTGAGGTCATCGTTTTGGCGGTTATTGCGTCCGACCCAAACGTCATGACCGGCGGGGCTGCGGTAGCGATGGGCGATGTCTTGGGAGTGGGTGGGGGTGCTGCGATCGCGTCGTTCGGGAACGTGAAGATAGCCCTGCTGCACCAATTCTTCAAAAATGTCTTCGAGGGCGCTCAAGTCACTAGGGGTTTGATACTCATCTAATTGGGCGATGGCTACGTCTACCTGTTCTAAATAGGTGAGTTCCGCTTGAGCGTCGGCTAGCAGGGGCGCAATGGCATTTCGCGATCGCTTCAATTTTTGGTGACGTTTATAGAACCATTGGGCATTTTGCACTGCATTTTTTTCAGGATTTAGCGGGATGGTGACGGGTTCTCCGGTTGCAAAGTCGGGCAGCATGATGTTGGTCATGCCTGGCTGCCACTGCTGACCGTAGGCCATCAGCAAATCGGCTTGCATCCGAAAGCGATCGGCATCGTTGGATTGTTCCAAACGGGATTGAAACTCCTCGACTTTTTGACGGAGCTTCTTCTGAAGCACGGTTAGCCGCTGGGTAAGCTGGTGGTGCAATTGCTGAAAGGTTTGTCGATCGCGCTGGTCGTTGTAATAGCGATGCAGTAAGGTTTGCACTGACTTTTCCGGCTGCACCACGCCCCAGCCCAGCACGGTATAGCCTAGCGATCGCCATCCTGGTTCAAATTGATGGTTCTGCAATGCGGTCAGCCATTCTTGCCATCGGTCATACAAACGTTGCCACTCGGCATCCGTCAGATGATCCGTCTGCGCATCGGCTGGAATCTCGGCCGCTTCTAGCATGGACAGCACTAGGCTAGAACTAAGTCCGCTGTAAACGCTGAGTACGTTGCGCTTGAACGAGCGGGTAACAAGGGAGAGGCGATCGCGCCAATCGTCAAAGGATTCGCTGTGCGACGGCGGCGTGGTTAACATCCGGGGCGGCATTTCGTAGCGTTGCCCGGTTTGGATGGGGCGCACGCTGGATTGTTGGGCGCTAACTTGGTGAGCAGCAGTCACAATTTGATTCGCGGCATTGGTCAAAATTACATTGCTGTACTTGCCCATAATTTCGACATATACGTGCCACAGCACCGGGTCACCGGGACGTTTGGCAAACTGAAAATCGACCACGCGCTCCCATGGATGAATCAGGGCGATCGCAGTGAGAGCCAAGTTGCCCAGTTGATGTTTGAGCTGCTGGCTAAAGGTGAATGTATCGGGCTGTCGGGGGGGAGGAGTGCTGATGCACAAGTGCGCGGCTTGCGGATGCCAGCAAATGTCTAGCCAGCTTCGTCCATCGAGGGTACGGAGGGCCAGCGCAAGGGTATGGCGATCGCGCTGATAAACCTGTTCCAACCGAGCAGGCAACCACCCTTCCCGCAATTCAGTACAGGTTGCAACAAGAGTGGTGAAATCAACGGGTTGCACAGCGAAATCCTCAGTGTAAAGGCGTGGCTTGAATCAAACAGGACGATTTAGGTAGACAGTGGAGGCTGCGATCGCCCCATTCTGCAAAAATCCACCATTTTATAGATTTTTCCCGGAAATCCAGGATTTATCAAAGAGAAAAGCGGTCTTTGATCATTCGATGAATATCATAGAGGATAGCTGGTTTTTGACGACGCATTGTTTACCGCGATCGCAGGATGCTTCGTCCAGCCTGTTCCTAATATCTCTTGTGTCTCTTATTTCGCCCTGCCGCTGCGGCTTCTTGCTTGTGCGGCGTGAGCGGTTCAGTCATCCCAGAGCTAACCGGCTCGCCTATTCTGCTGGCTTGTTGCCAACCATCCCACTGTTTTGAATCGCCTCATGGACATCAAGCTCATTAACATCGGTTTTGGCAATATTGTGTCTGCCAACCGCGTGATTGCCATTGTCAGCCCAGAATCGGCTCCCATCAAACGATTGATTACCGATGCACGGGAACGCGGACAACTGGTAGATGCAACCTATGGTCGCCGGACACGGGCCGTGATCGTGATGGATGGCGGGCACATTATCCTTTCAGCCATTCAGCCGGAGACGGTTGCCCATCGGTTTGTATCTGCCAAAGATACAGTGTCTAAAGCAACATAACAGCGACTATAGATAAAAACGCCTAGCTGTGAACTCAGCAGTTCTGCTGGGATTCTGACTGGGCGGTGTCAGGGGTGATTTTGGGGCTGTCGGGGTAGGAGCACCAATCACTCCAACTGCCAACATAGAGTTTAGCGTTCGATCGCCCTGCTACTTCCAAGGACAGCAGGTTAGCACAGGCCGTCACGCCGGAGCCACAATACACGATAACCTCATCGGCGATCGCACTCCATCGCTGTTGATGGTAAGCAGGCAAGCGCAGCCGCCCCCGTTCATCACTCACGTCTTTCCAAAAATAATTGACGGCACCCGGAATATGCCCTGCAACGGGATCTGTCGGTTCCCGCTCACCCCGATAGCGATCGCCCTCTCGTGAATCAATCAGCGTGACTGACGGCAAACGGCACTGTTCCAAAACGGTTTGATAATTCACAATGTACTGCGATCGCACCTGTGGCACAAAAGAGCGGGGGCTAGGCTTGGTCGTGCGATCCGTAACGGGATAGCCCGCCGCCTGCCACTCGGCAAACCCACCATCCAGCACAAAGACGCGATCGTGCCCCAAGTATCGCAGCAGCCACCACAGCCGCGCCGCAAAGGCAAACTGCGAGTCATCGTAGGCGACGACCGTTGTGGGTGAATTGGGTGAATTGGGTGAATTGGGTGAGTCGGCTGGGCGCTCACCGGAGCCAATGCCCGCTGCTGAAAATTGGGCAGCTAGTTTATCGAGATTTGGGAGCGGATGGCGACCCCCGTGAGTCTGCACCGGCCCGGAAAGATCGCGATCCAAATCAAAATAGACGGCTCCGGGAATATGCGCCCTATCGTATTGTTGCTGTCCAAGGTTGGGGGCGTGCAGTGAAAACCGGCAGTCGGCAATGACCAGATTATCGTCCTCTAAATGCTGGGTCAGCCATTTGGCAGAAATAACAGGAGACATATCCCCTCCAACGTGATGCACTAATCAATTCGCAACCAATGTTCTATGCGATCGCCCTTGCACCCACACCGTCTAGGCGCTGCAAACCCAGGGTTTAGGATTCTGTGGAGAACTCAGCCGGGTCAACGCCGCCATTGACCCAGCGGATAGCCTCCCGTGCCGATCGCATCGTGGGCGGAACCCGTGTCGCATGGATAGCGCCTGTACTGGGGCAGGTCATTTTTAACAGATAAATTGGCTCGACATCAATCGTTTGGGGAATGTGAAGCAGTGTATATTCTCGCCATACATCCAGTTCGACCGCTCCTAGCTCATAACACAACCGCTCATAGCCAATTCCCTGAATCAACACGCGCCGCCATTCAGCATTGGGTTCCGCCAATAGCCACTCGCTGCGCCAATGGTGCGGAGGGATCGCGCCATAGCGTTCGGGCAAGCGCACACCTTGGTAGGCATACAGCGCTGACCCATCGGCAAATTCGAGGGCCGGTTCTCCCTCTGCGTGGAGGCGATATTGGGGATCGTAAGCAATGAAGGTCGGGCGCTCCATCACAAAGCAAGTGCGATCGAACGCTAGCACAGTGCCGCAGGAACGCACCACCGATCGCAGCGTTGCCCAAGCACGGGCATCGTAGGAACAGCCCAATACGGCTGTGCAATAGTCAATCAAGGCTGGTGAGGCATCTTGCAAAAGCTGGTTGACAAACCCAACCCCCAACCCCAACAGTCCGGCCGCTGAAAACGAGAAGGTGCGCACAGCTTTACCAAGATCGTCCAGTTCTAGCGCTTCCGCAAGGGGCTGCCAAAAGGGTTGCCAGATGGTTTCTTCCAGTTGTTGTCCGATGGGTTGCCACTGCTGTTGTAGGGTGTCGCCTAGATCCACAAGCCATTCTCCAACCGGGGTTTGCTGCAATTGCGATCGCAGCCAGGTTTGCTGATCATTCCAGGCTTGCGCCATCATCTGCTCTGGCACTGCCGCCATCAGATCCTGCTGTTGCTGCACCACTTCCATCACGCGCAGCGTGAGCGGAGTTTGGATCTGGAAGCTGAGTTGCTGAGCCGGTGGGTTGCCCAGTTGTTGTTCAAGGTGTTGCCAGAGCGATGGCGCGATCTGGGGCTGAAGCTGCTCAAGCAATTGCACCGCAGGCTGAGACATCATCAGCGGTAAACCCAGCCGTTGGGCGATGTGCTGTGCCGACTGTTGCTCAAAGTAGCTGCTGATGTCCTGTGGGCCGTTGATGAACCAAATTTCGGGCTTCGATCGCCCCAATAGTTCGTAGGCAGCCGTCACTGCCGCGATCGCCCGTCGTCGGTCAAGCCGCTTGGTAGACAGCGCGATCGCTTCCCATTTTTCTTGATAAACCGCAATTTGCTGCGCTTGTTCAGGGCTAAGTTCCCTAATCTGCGACATAGCGCCATCCTTCTGGCTGGTATTCCCGCTGAATCTGAATCATCCAGTTGCCCTGGGGAATCGCGATCGCTCGATGCTCTTCGTGGGTGAGGGTAGCTGTTTTTGACCGCACACACAAATACAGCACTCCATCCCGTTCATACAGATCGGCCTCGCCCTGACTGATGCGATGACGATGGCCAGTCACTTCACCCTCTGCCAATGTGAGGTGGGATAGTTTTATGCCGCGGGCTGGTGCGGACATTGGTAATAGCAGGACATCGCCCTGACGAATGGGTTGCTGCATTGAATGTCTCCTTGCATATTCACTGCGATCGCATTTCAGTAGCCCACTCAGTGACCAACCCATAGCTAGGCTGGATGGCTCTAGGCATCGCTTCATGCGTCATCAACCGTGCGATCGCACATAATTCTGTTGTAGCGTATGGGATCGCCATTCGGTCAGCTCTTCAGCAGAACCTAGGAGAAACGAGTTTGATCCGCAACCCAGTTGAGATAGGGGGCAGCCCCGGCCACAATTGGCAATGCAATGAGTTCGGGAATATCGTAGGAATGCAGTTCATTAACCCGCTGCTCTAACAACGGTAAGCAGTCTAGCCGCGTTTTGATAACGAGCTGCCATTCTGCATCTTGCTGCACCTGGCCCTGCCACCGATAGGTGGATTGAATCGGCCAACAATTGACGCAAGCCGCCAATCGCTCTTCTACTAATGCACGGGCGATCGCCTGCCCTTCTTCCGAGGAACTGACTGTCACTAAGACCACACCGAATCGCGGCGGTGGCACTGTTCCTTCATCCATTACCATGAATTTGATTCCGCCTGCGCTGATGACTGAGATGACTGCTCGGACGATTGATGAGCCTTGATAGCTGTATGACAAGCATACTGCTCATAGGCTAAGCCATAGGAAGAGGCATACTGGCGCTCATGCTGCGTTCGTTGACCCTCCGATCGCTGGTCGGGAAGCGCAGCAGCTCCATCAGCGGGGGGCGAACCACTACCCGTCGCCACCGCCGGTAAGGCCGCCGATGCGATCGGTGCAACCAAATTAAGATAGCGCCGCCCTGCCTCCGACACAATCACCCGCTGATATACCGCTCCAGCCAGCTTAATGCCCAATAAATGAGCGCCACTCAGATCGGCATCGTTTAAATTAGCCTCGCTCAAATTACTCCAGCTCAACTCTGCATAATTGAAGCGGGCCCCGGACAAGTCTGCCCCAGACAAATCTGCCTGGGTTAACCGTGCCCCGTGCAGCCGCGAATGACTGAGATTACTGGTTGACAGATTAGCTTCAGTTAGATTAGCTCCATTCAGCCGGGCCCCACTCAAATTCACGCCCGCCAAGTCGATACCGTGCAAATCCACACCATTTAGATAGGCTCCTTCCAAATTTACGCCTGTCAGAAATGCGCCTTTGAGATTAGCGCCGCTCAGCCGTGCCCCTTGCAAATTGGCCCAACTGAGATTGGCACCCGTCAAGTCCGCATTGCGAAGGTTGGTGCCCTGTAAGTTTGCGCCGCACAAATTGGTTCGATGCAAACCGGCTCCGCGAAGATTAGCATAGCTGAGGTCAGCACCACTCAGCTTTGATTTCAGCAGATTAGCTTTCACCAAAAATGCGCCCGTTAGCGAGGCTTTGGTCAAATCTGCATCAACCAGTCGCGCTTCGCTGAGCTTGGCATAGCTCAAGTCAGCCCAATTCAAAAATGTTTCGGATAGGTCAGACCGGGTTAGAAATGCACGGCTGAAGTTGGCACCGGTTAAGTTAGTGCCAACGAATGCTAGCCCGACGAGGGTTTGCTGAGATAAATTGATATTACGCAAGTCCAAGCCTGAGAAGTCTCGACAGCCTTGCTCGTAGTGACTGAGCAGATGATGAGTATCCATGCTGTAATTCATTCCCTTGTTTGTAGAACTGACGCAGCGGCACTGTAGATGTGGAGCTAGCTTACGTCATCGATTCGATTGTTTAAGGCTGCGCTAGTTATGCTGGACGGTCGGTTGAGTGATCTAGACCTGACGCAGAAAAGGTTTAGGGTGGGTTTGCTAGGGTTAGGGGCTGTCATCCGATCGCAAGCCGCGATGATGACAGCTTTGGGTTGATGGTGTTGGGGCGATCGCGTCATCGGCCAGTTTTTTGGGACTCATTTCTGTCTGTATTGATGACGCGCCCTGGGCGAGTGTTGAATGTGAATAACGGTGCTTCAACTGTTCGGTCTGGGATGGCGGATCTGAGATGAACGAAGGGCTGCGATCGCTCTAGATTGATCGACATTAATTGACTTCATCGGACTGACTGGGTTCCGCCGCTTCAGGGTGTAGAGAAACTGCACGGTGCTGTAAAGACGAGGACTGATTGAATCAACGCTCCCAAAATAGATCAATAAGCCCCCTCAATTCCATTACGTCCGATGAAGCTAGGACACATTTAGTAACCTATTCACACAGGTTGAATATGCCTAAAACGGATACAGAGTGCCGGTCTATTCCTCAAGACTGCGAGTACAACTTTCTGTGAATTGAATGATCGAGGGTTTCTAAATATTCTCTTGATCATTACGTTAAGGCCAATCAAACAGGATTTTGTGCGACCTTAAGATTGCTTGATGTATTGGTAAGAAACGATAGGTTTGTTTAACAGAACTTATGTCGTTTTAGGATGTCGCTTAGGGTGCCCTGCGGATCGTCGCTGGACGGGTGGGAGAGGATGTCAATTTAAGGGAGCGGGTTGAGGGTATCGCGCATGAAATCATGGTTCTTTTGGATGCTGTGGGCAATATTTATTGGCTATGCGATCGGGTTTGCGCCGCCAGAACAGGGCAATACGGTTGATTTAATTCAGCGCCTGTCGTCCGGGCAATGGGATGGCATTAATCCGGCGATTGTGGCGTTGTTCAACATTATGGGGATCTGGCCAGTGATCTACGCTTGTTTGGCGTTGGCAGATGGGCGGCGGCAGCCGTTTCCGGCGTGGCCGTTTGTGGTGGCGTCATTTGCGGTAGGGGCGTTTGCGTTGCTGCCCTACCTGGGCTTACGGGTTCCCAATCCGTCGTTTTCTGGGGATAAAGGCAAGCTGCTGAGATGGCTGGATTCTCGCTGGACGGGACGGGCGATCGCAGTAGGTGCGATTGGGCTGTTGCTGTATGGGTTGACGATGGGCAACTGGGCTGATTTCGTGACCCAATGGCAGACCAGTCCATTTATTCACGTTATGAGTTTGGATTTTTGTGTGCTGTGTGGGCTGGTTCCGGCGCTGCTGGGGGATGACATGGCGCGACGCGGCCTTCAGTCTAAGTGGGTTTTTTGGGCGGTGTCTCTAATTCCGCTGGTCGGCATTTCGGTCTATCTTTCGCTGCGGCCGCCATTGATCGATCGCGCAGACGTATCCAGTGCGATCGCGTCTCCTTCCTAAAAATCCTATGTCCTAAACCAAATGGCTGCTGCCATGGACAATACACTGGCTATAAAAATGCTAGCCATAACAAGCTAGCCATAA
>CAYSIR010000012.1:21297-26187 GCA_964431105.1 uncultured Leptolyngbya sp.
TGCCATGGACAATACACTGGCTATAAAAATGCTAGCCATAACAAGCTAGCCATAAAAATGGGGAGCGATCGCTCCCCGTTCATATTTCAATGGCAACCGTAGTTCAGCAAAAGAGCCTAGTTACCATACTTCTCTGCTCAATCCTACTTGTCCTGCTCAGAGAACTCAGCATCAATGACGTCATCATCGCCGCCATCAGTTGAGTCATCTGGGCCGGGTGCGCCCGCTGCATCTGGACCAGGGGCAGCGCCGCCCGACTGCTGATATAGATCACTGCTGACTTTGTAGAAGGCTTCTTGCAGTTCCGTTGTCAATGCCTTCATCTGGTCGTAATCCTCACTGGCAACCGATTCCCGCAGTGACTTGACCAGCCCTTCAATTTTCTCCTTATCGGCTGCGGGTACTTTATCGCCCAACTCTTCTAGTTGCTTTTCGGTTTGGTAAGCCAGAGAATCGGCTTGGTTCTTGAGGTCAATGCGCTCACGACGCTCTTTGTCAGCGTCAGCGTTGGCCTCAGCCTCACGCACCATGCGATCGACTTCATCATCCGGCAGAGTCGATGCTCCTGTAATGCTAATGGACTGCTCCTTACCCGTGCCCTTGTCCTTCGCCCGAACGTTAAGAATACCGTTCGCGTCAATGTCAAACGTTACTTCAATTTGGGGCACACCACGGGGAGCCGGAGGAATGCCATCCAGCCGGAAGGTTCCCAGGCTCTTGTTGTCATTCGACATTTCCCGCTCGCCTTGCAGGACGTGAATTTCCACGTTGGATTGTCCATCTGCAGCGGTGGAGAACACCTCGGATTTTTTGGTTGGAATGGTGGTGTTGCGCGGAATAATTTTGGTCATAACGCCACCCAGGGTTTCAACTCCTAACGATAGCGGCGTCACGTCGAGCAACAGGATGTCTTTCACTTCACCAGCTAAGACGCCTGCCTGAATTGCCGCCCCAACCGCTACAACCTCATCTGGGTTCACGGTTTGATTGGGTTCTTTACCCAGAATGCGAGTGACGAGCGCTTGAACCGCTGGAATCCGAGTGGAACCACCGACCATTACCACTTCATCGATCGCGGCTTTGTCTAACTTGGCATCCCGCAGCGCATTCTCTACCGGAATACGACAGCGATCGATCAAGTCGGCACAGAGTTCTTCAAATCGGGCACGGGTCAACGTCATGTCTAAATGCTTGGGCCCGTCCTGCGTTGCGGTGATGAACGGCAGGTTGATTTCGGCTTGGGTCACGCTAGACAACTCAATCTTGGCCTTTTCCGCCGCCTCGGTAAGCCGCTGAAGGGCTTGCTTGTCTTTGCGGAGGTCAATGCCTTCCATTTTGTTGAACTCTGTCGCCAGGAAGTCCACGATCTTCTTGTCGAAGTCGTCGCCGCCTAGGTGAGTATCGCCAGACGTGGCCAACACTTCAAACACGCCGTCCCCAACTTCAAGGATAGAGACGTCAAATGTACCGCCCCCTAGGTCGAAAACCAATACTGTTTCGTTGCTCTTTTTGTCTAGTCCGTAGGCAAGTGAGGCAGCGGTTGGCTCGTTGATAATCCGCAGCACTTCAACGCCAGCAATCTTCCCAGCGTCTTTTGTGGCTTGGCGCTGCGAATCGTTAAAGTATGCAGGAACCGTAATTACGGCTTGAGTCACCGTCTCGCCCAGATATTTGCTGGCATCATCAATCAATTTCCGCAGCACTTGCGCCGAGATTTCTTCAGGGGCAAACTGCTTACCCGCAGCGGGGCAATCAATTTTGACGTTGCCGTTGACATTTAGGACTTTGTAGGAAACTTCGGTGGTTTCATTGGCGACTTCATCGTTACGACGACCGATGAAGCGCTTGACGGAGTAGAAGGTGTTTTCAGGGTTCATCACGGCTTGACGCTTGGCGATTTGCCCGACGAGGCGATCGCCATTTTTCGCGTAGGCGACGACGGATGGGGTGGTTCGAAATCCTTCTGCATTAGCAATTACGGTTGGCTTTCCACCTTCCATTACCGCCACACAAGAGTTGGTTGTCCCAAGGTCAATTCCAACAACTTTTGCCATAGTTAACGTTGCTCCGGGTGTACGACTAGAGTGACTCACTCATAATTTGGACGACATTGCCAAACAACCATCCCGTTCAAGACTAGGTGTCTTGAATAATGGCTTTCAGCTTGGCGGCATCGCCTCTAAAAACTTGGTGAGATGGGGATGGCGCGTGCATTGGCGGAGTTGCCCTAACTTACCGCTGACTCAATACCACTACCTGCTCATCAACCGCATGGTCAGGCTTGCACTGTGGGGCTGCAAGAGCCTTGCGTGACTGTGAACTATTGCCCAAAGAGCCATGCTTTAAAAAGTAGCAATGGCTAGGCCGATCGGCACGATGCATTGCTTGACTCTATATTGCTTGGCGAGTGACATCCTGATGAAGGCGTGTTTACCGAACCACAGTGGACGGTTTCGCCTGTTTTGGAAGTGCGATCGCACGGTTCACGCGCGGCTAGATTGCTTTACAAAAGGAGGGCAATTTGGTCATGGCACAGCGCCCTATGTATTTCTACTCACCTTTCTCCTCATTCCAGCTCGTTCAACAACTGAAATGAGTTGAAAACTGAGAGGCTGCACCGCTGCAATCCATTCATCAATGATTCCAGTGTAGGAAGAGAAGCGATCGCTGGGCAGACGGGGAACCGTAACCCTATAGGCGAGTTTGCCGCCACGAAGAAGAAGATACCGTCACCGAGGATTTACAAAGCAATACAGGTGTACTATCATCGGAGTGATTGATGGTCTTGGTCTAATGCGGCCATTGGTATTGGGGGTAAATGGGGCTAGCTCATGCCCGCATTGCGCCTGTTCGTTCCTTTGTTGCCTACCCCCTTGGCTCCTTACTGCTTTGTTATCCCTGAGTCGCCTATGAATCCTCATTCCCAACCTCCAAAGCGATCGCTCCCAGAGCCAGAGAAAACCCTGCTCTCTGCACTGCACGATGCGGAGTCACCGCCGCCCGCCAGCGATTATGAACCGTTTCCGCCCCCCCAAGCTGCCCGCCGCCGCTACGTTCGCCGCACGGGAATCGAAGCGATCGATCGCCTTCCTGCTCGCTGGACAACAATTGATTACGGTGCGCCTGCCCCTCGCGTCTCCGTGGATGGCGAAGAACCACGGTCTCCGCTTTCCGAGGTGAGCCAATCGCTGGCGCAGGAGCCTAGTTGCCAAGACTCACCTTTAACATCTGAGGTACTTGAAGCCAAATTAGAGGATGCCTGGTACCGATTTGAGCAGCAAGTACAGCAGGTCAACCGGCTCTCAAGCCGTCAAGAGATGGCGGTATTAGAGCTGCGGGCGATCGCGATCGAGGTTGAAACCTTGTGGAATGCGATCGTTGGTCAAGCCACCCCCCAGTCGGTGCTGCGTGTCGATCATGAGGCGACGGCTGTGTTACAGGTTCAGGCTGATTCAACCGGGGCGTGGTGGCTCACCCAGCGGTCGATCGACTGGCAGCGCATCACTCGCCATGCTCAGTCCACAGCGGCTGCCCTGCGAGACATTGAACAGCGGCGTACCGAGCGACATCATGAATTTGCGGCCCGTTCTCGACAGGAGTCGCCCCCACCCCATCGATCGACTCGCCAAACTGAGGATGATGGTTTGGGGTCCTTCCATTCGCAGGTTTTGCCGCCCCCCGATCGCCCCGGTGCGCAGTCAACCCCTCCTCCCGCTCATCCGCCGCTGGAACCGATGGATTATCCCAGTGAACAGTCGGTGTCTGCACGATCGTCTGACCCGCTGCGGCTGATCTTGGGGATGGTTGGGCGTTTTCTACAGGCTGCACTGAGTCCGCTACGGCGATCGCGATTGAGAGGGTCACGGAGGCAACCCCAGCGATCGCACAAATCACACCGGATTCAGTCGCAATCGTCGCGAGTTGCTGAGTCGGTCACACCGTTTCCTACGTTCACGATTCAATCCGCTGCAATGTGGATTACTGGAGCCGCTGCTGCTCGAATAATCCTGACCATTTTTCTATCCAGCCAGCCAGCCCTAAAACCGCTAGCGTTGATGCTGATGGTTGCACCGGCTGCGATCGCCATCTATCAGGTAACAGCCGCACCCAAAACGGGATTTGTCACCGCCTATCGTCTTTTGCTGATTCTAGTCGGGTTATTGCTAGGGGGACGGTTGAGCTAAGCCATTGGAGCCGCCCATGCCACAGGCCTTTCTGTTCGACCATTCCGCTTGACGATATGTGTGCCACCTATGTAGAGATGCTGCAAATTATGACCTTTGGTTCAGCTATCAAAATCTCCATGCCCATCCAGCCTGTTGTCGTAGGCGGGCTGATTCTGCTCATCATTAGTGTGCTGCTGGATGTGAACCCAGCGGCGCTCTGGTCAGAGGCAGAGCCGATTACGCCGGAGTGCCAGGGCCCCACCAATCCCTCCGGGGTCATCTCCCGACAGCAGCTTTCCCAATTGCTGACGGTACCGATCGCTGCACCCAAGCAAGATTTGGAGACCTTCTTGGATGCGCCCTATTGCCAGTTGGCGATGCCCGGCGCAGAGTCATTGTTAACCCTTGGCTATGCCTATCCGCTGGCGTTCGATCCGCAGACGTGGCTCGTTGTTCTTTATGAGGGCGATCGCTACGTGAGATATGATTTCTTATTTCAAGATCGATAATCGCCAGCGGTCAAGCCGTGAAGCATCCTGATCTGTACTCAATGCCAACCTTAAGCTGCCTGTCCTCCTGCGTCTGTGCGTCCGTGAATAGGGTAGTCGTTTTTTGATAAAAGTAGTACAATTGTTTTGCTATGGCGATCGCAGTGTGCCTACGTCCGTTAACGTTTAGGCAACGTTTAGGTAACGCTTAGACAAATGCCGCAGGGCAAAGGGTC
>CAYSIR010000012.1:26287-32927 GCA_964431105.1 uncultured Leptolyngbya sp.
AACGTTTAGGCAACGTTTAGGTAACGCTTAGACAAATGCCGCAGGGCAAAGGGTCAAGCTCTCAGTTCCTCTCAAATGCTGCCTGTTTTTGGGATGTTGTCTAAATGTCAAGCCGATCTGAAACGCTAGTCTTGCCCAACCGACAAACGATGCCGCACTGGGCGTAAAAACCGCGCGCAGGATCTTAGACAAGGTAGGGTCAGTTTTCCTGCCCCGGCAGTGGTTGGGATTTCGTCAGTATCCGTTGCCCATTCTGTCCTGTCCTTGCCTATCGATAGTTGGCGTTGCTGATTCCGGGGATGAACTTTAGAGTTGGATGAATTGAGACGTTGTTGCCGTCCATCTTGCTATTCAGCAACACCCGATAGTTGACTCAATCAGGTGTGAATTTTGTATTTTGAAGTCACCGACAATCCTTACGTTTTAAGTTAGAAAATTCAGTTATTCTGCATAAAGTACAGCAACTCGCTGCGAGGCGCGCATGGCCAAAACTCCTGAAGAAAGCTCAGAAAAACTCAAAGCTCTGAACATGACGTTGACCCAAATCGAGCGCAGCTTCGGTAAGGGCACGATCATGCGATTGGGTGACGCAGCTCGAATGAAAGTTGAGACCATTTCCAGCGGCGCACTCACGCTCGATCTGGCCCTGGGGGGCGGTATTCCCAAGGGGCGGGTTGTTGAAATCTATGGCCCTGAAAGTTCTGGTAAAACTACGCTGGCGCTCCACGCCCTAGCTGAGGTGCAGAAAGCGGGCGGGATCGCTGCATTTGTGGATGCGGAACACGCTCTTGACCCAATTTATGCCGGACATTTGGGCGTTGATATTGACAATTTACTGGTCTCCCAACCGGATACGGGCGAGGCTGGGCTAGAAATTGTGGATCAACTGGTGCGATCGAATGCGATCGACTTAGTGGTAGTGGATTCTGTCGCGGCTTTGGTTCCCCGCGCTGAAATTGAAGGTGAAATGGGCGATGCCCATGTTGGCCTTCATGCCCGATTGATGAGCCAAGCGCTGCGAAAAATTACTGGCAGCATTGGACGCACGGGCTGTACTGTCATTTTTCTGAACCAACTCCGGCAAAAAATTGGCATCTCTTACGGCAACCCAGAAGTTACAACGGGCGGCAATGCTCTGAAGTTTTACGCTTCAGTGCGGATGGATATTCGGCGGATTCAAACCCTGAAAAAGGGAACCGATGAGTATGGCATTCGAGCCAAGGTCAAAGTTGCCAAAAATAAGGTTGCTCCGCCTTTTCGCATCGCTGAATTTGATATTATTTTTGGCCAAGGTATCTCAGCGCTCGGTTGTGTGGTGGATTTGGCGGAAGAGAATGGCATTTTGACTCGGCGGGGTGCTTGGTACAGCTACAACGGCGACAATATTAGCCAAGGTCGGGATAATGCGATTAAGTATTTGGAAGATAATCCTGACTTTGCCAAAGACCTAGACCGACAGGTGCGCGAAAAGCTGGATGTTAATAAATTGGGTGCAGACCCGGCGAACAAGGTTGGTGAAGAGGCGATCGCTCCTGACGCGCAGGTGGAAAGCGATACCGAAGATGAGGCGGTCACGGCGAATTCGTCTACTTCTAGCAACGGCAAGGCGAGTAGTCGCTCACGCAAAAAGTCATCGTCATAGCTGACTAGGGTGACAGCTCGATCGCTGGTGAGCGCTGAGCAATGCGCAACTTGGCAGATCGCGATCGCCCATTGGTCGCGACTTCATCCGGTTGAGGTGTGATGGGTTTTTTGGTAATTACTGTCAACTGCTCACTTTGGCGAAACGTATGCTTTACGATACGATCCTCCAAGCTGTGAAAACTAATAATTCCTAGATAGCCACCGGGATTTAGCCAGGTGGGGGCGATCGCTAAAAACTGTTCTAGCGCTTCTAGTTCCCTGTTCACGACAATCCGCAAAGCTTGAAAGGTGCGAGTTGCCGGATGGATTCGCCCGTAGCGATAGGATTTTGGCACTGCATAGGCGATCGCATCTGCCAGTTCAGTTGTGGTTGTAAACGGGCGCTGTTCTACGATTCGTCGAGCAATCTGTCGCGATCGCCGCTCCTCCCCGTACTGGTAAATTGCATCGGCAAGGTTTTTTTCGTCCCAAGTATTCACTACCTCAGCCGCTGTCAATGGCTGTTTCTGATCCATGCGCATATCCAGCGGTGCCCTGTGCCGAAAGCTAAACCCTCGTTCAGCAATATCAAACTGAGCCGAACTCACGCCCAAGTCCGCAATGATGCCGTCAAAGCCGTCAAAACCCGGATCGTTCGATGCCGCCGCGATCGCGTCTGGGCAGAACCTAGCAAAATTGCCTTGCCAAAACTGAATGCGATCGCCAAACTCAGCAAGGCATTGTTGGGCGGCTGCGATCGCCTGAGCATCTTGATCAATCGCCACCACCGACACCTGCGGCACCGACAGCATCAACTGACTGTGTCCACCACCACCCACCGTTGCATCAAGATACCGTCCTCCCGGTCGCACCTGGATTCCAGCTATCAACTCACGGCTGAGTACCGGAATGTGGGCAAACCGGCTAGTATCCGTCTCCACCTTCAGGGTCGGTTCGTCACTCATGGCCTGATCCTCTATCCTCTTTTCAGGCATACCATACCCCGCAGTGGCTGAGCGCGATCGCCCGGCTTCTTACCCCTAGTTTTGAGGCTATCTATTACGCAAATCTAGCAGTCACCCGCTGTCCTCGGTTCAAAAACGAGGACTCTGAGTGACTGCTAGAAGGGTTGTGAGGCAAAAGGTCTGGCGACTTTTGCGTAATGCATAGAGTCTTCAAGGCGAACTCCCGATGGGTTCAAGCCGGACTCAAACGGTTCGCTTGCAAACGTTCCAAAAAGTAAAAGACCTGGCTGTTGCACCAGGTCTGTCTGTGAGATCTGTAGCCCCCAAAGATCTCAAGCTTCATTAATTGTCATTATCACTGGTAACGATTGAAAAACACTTCAGCCAAATCTCGGAACCGCGTCCATAGAGATGCGTAGATTGGCGCAAAAATCGATACCTCACTTGACCAGTGCGATCGCTGCCCGACGCGATCGCCCCCCAGCACTAAAGACACATTGACTAGCTTGATGAGCGCCTGAGACTACAGTGAAGTTGACGTTGTTTCTGGGGGCGAAGCTGGACACACCGTCACCCGACCCTCTGGGTCCACCAAACAAATCATGTCAGGTAGCAACACGGTGATAGACTCAGACAAGGATTCAGGAACCGATTCAGACCTCATTTTCTCTGGTGCTGTTGGAACATGACCACGCAGGCTCATCAGAATGACTCCCTAACTCAGACGGCTATTGCACTATCCGTAGGGATTGCTAATGTCTCCGTGCGGTTCACGTAAAGACTCCGTAAAATCATCATCAAAGTGTAGTAAATGAGACATGATCTGCCGATGCACGATATGGAACTCAGCCATTGACATCCGCAACCTGAAGGAACCTTTCTCCGCCACTCGACTAAACCTTGCTAGGCTCCATTCCTCTATTCAACGCTTGCCCATCGCCTGTAAGCCCCGCTGACCGCCGCCATAATGGGAGTCATGCCTCACCTATCAGAAATTCTTGTGCGATCGCATTCCAGATACCGTCGGGAAGCTCCAGTTCTGACAATATAATGAAGACAGTGCAACAAAACTAAACCTAAATTTCATTTGAATGGCTAGGCAGTGGACAGCGCAGCCCTTGGGCAATCAAGCCGCTTTGAGTATGTAAGGCGGATCATTAACATCCACCTAGGCTGATCGTCTATCAAGCGTCAGAACCACTCGTCGTTTATAAAGCCAGGATATTTTTTCATCCCGTGCGATCGCCCCCAAGGTTGAGCAGTTAGCAATTAACCTCACACGAATAGCGCAGCAGCATCCTCCCGCCGCGCCATTCCCCGGCGAACGCCCATCGGCAAACTCAAAACTCGCTTGCAGCATTGTAACCAGGAGATGGCTTGCCCATGACAATGATCGAAACCAAAACCGAACCGATGGTGCTCAACATGGGGCCACATCACCCGTCCATGCACGGAGTGTTGCGCCTCATTGTGACCTTGGACGGTGAAGATGTGATTGACTGCGAACCCGTCATTGGGTACCTCCACCGTGGCATGGAGAAAATTGCAGAAAATCGCACCAACGTGATGTTTATTCCCTACGTCAGCCGTTGGGATTATGCTGCCGGAATGTTTAATGAAGCCATCACAGTTAATGCACCCGAGCAGCTAGCAGATATTGAAGTTCCCAAACGCGCCAGCTACATCCGCGTGATCATGCTGGAGCTAAACCGGATTGCCAATCACCTGCTTTGGTTGGGGCCATTCCTCGCAGACGTTGGCGCACAGACCCCGTTTTTCTACATTTTCCGTGAACGGGAGATGATTTATGACCTGTGGGAAGCGGCCACCGGCATGCGGTTGATTAACAACAACTACTTCCGCATTGGTGGAGTAGCCGCCGATTTACCCTATGGCTGGGTTGATAAGTGCCATGATTTCTGCGATTACTTCCTGCCCAAGGTGGATGAATACGAAAAACTCATCACCAACAATCCGATCTTCCGGCGGCGCGTTGAAGGCGTTGGCACTATCAGCCGTGAAGAAGCCGTCAACTGGGGGCTATCTGGCCCCATGCTGCGGGCATCAGGCGTGAAGTGGGATCTACGAAAAGTGGATCACTATGAATGCTACGACGATTTTGACTGGGATGTGCAGTGGGAAACAGAAGGCGACTGCTTTGCCCGCTATGTTGTCCGCATTCGTGAAATGCGCGAGTCGGTTAAGATTATTCGCCAAGCTCTGAAAGGGCTGCCTGGGGGCCCGTTTGAGAATTTGGAAGCTAAGCGGATGTCTGAAGGGCCCAAGTCAGAATGGAACGACTTCGACTATCAGTTTATTGGTAAGAAGATTCCCCCAACCTTTAAGATTCCGTCAGGTGAGCATTATGTTCGTCTAGAAAGCGGTAAGGGCGAACTCGGCATTTACATCATTGGGGATAATAATGTGTTCCCGTGGCGCTGGAAAATCCGGGCGGCTGATTTCAATAATTTGCAAATCTTGCCCCACTTGCTCAAGGGCGTGAAGGTTGCGGACATTATGGCGATTCTTGGCAGCATTGACGTGATTATGGGATCGGTCGATCGCTAGATTTAGGGCCGCTGCCCATTGCTTAAACCATGAAACAGCAGGTCATTGGGCCTGCTGTTTCGCTGTGTGTTGCCGGGCTGTTTCCTGCCAAGCGCTCTGTTTCGGTCTGTTCGCTAGGCCCTGCGCCCGTTAATCCATCCGATCGCCACTGTTTTTGCGCGTTTTTGACCGTCGTCTATATTTGTTTGCAATCGGTTTGTGTTTGTTACCTATGACAGTTCATCCCTCTACCCAACCCAGCGATCGCGCTTCCTATTCTGCCCTTGTGAATGACATTCGCTCGACTCCAGAACAGCGGATTTCGTTCGCCGCCTACATGGATTGGGCCCTGTACCATCCCGAACACGGATATTACAGCAGCCACGCTGAAAAAATTGGTGCCCGTGGTGATTTTGTCACCTCTCCCCATTTAGGTCACGATTTTGGCGAATTGCTGGCGGTGCAGTTTGTGCAACTCTGGGACATTTTGGGGCGGCCACAGCCGTTCCATCTGATTGAAATGGGAGCAGGGCAAGGACTCCTCGCGCACGATATTTTGCGGCATCTCTATCAATGCTATTCAGACTGCTTTGCGGCGGTGGAATATGTGATTATCGAAAAGTCGGCGGCGCTGATTGCCGAACAACGGCAGCGACTTGGGGGGCTGGCTCAGCAGTGGGGACGGTTGCGCTGGTGTGATTGGGACGCGATCGCCCCTGATTCGCTGGTAGGGTGCTGCTTCTCGAATGAACTGGTGGATGCGTTCCCGGTTCATGTGGTGGAAAAACGCGATGGGGCATTATGTGAGGTGTATGTTACCGCTGAGGCAGAACCAGATGCGATGCATGTGCCAGGCTTGGCGGAAGCATTGGGGCCGCTGTCGAGCGATCGCATTTTGACCTACTTTGAGCGTAATGGAATTGACTGGCGGAGCGATCGCTACCCCGACGGCTACCGCACCGAAGTGAACTTAGCCGTGGACAATTGGCTAACCACTGTTGCCCAACGGTTGCAGCGAGGCTACGTGATGACGATTGACTACGGATACACCGCCGATCGCTACTATGCCCCTACGCGCTTAGACGGCACACTGCAATGCTATTATCGACACGCCCATCATTCTGATCCTTACCGTTATTTGGGGCGGCAAGACCTGACCGCTCATGTCAATATTACTGATTTGCAACGGTTAGGCGATCGCTTGGGACTGGTCACCATCGGACATACACAGCAAGGTCTATGGCTCATGGCATTGGGGCTGGGCGATCGCCTAGCCTTGCTCTCAAATCCAGATACGGCTCCTGATGTCCAGACCATCTTCCAGCGCCGTGATGCTCTCCATGCGCTCATTGATCCCAATGGATTGGGCAACTTTCAGGTGTTAGTCCAAGCTAAGGGGTTAACCGAAACTGAAGCGGCTCAACCACTCCAAGGGTTTAGCCAACCCAGCCTGTTCTAAACGATTTCCTATTACCACCCTACTATTTGCCCTACCCATACCGTGC
>CAYSIR010000013.1:0-25503 GCA_964431105.1 uncultured Leptolyngbya sp.
CGCGATCGCTCCATTGACGGTGATCATTGCAAATGACCGGCCCGCAATGCACGAGCGCGAGCTACCGATGAAGCTTCATAACGAACCCGTTCACCCGCCGCTAGCAACCTCTCGAACTCAACGAAAGGTCTCTGTACGGTCGTGTGCAACGGGATTGTTAGGCTCTGCTACGCAACAGTTTCTGGGCTTTCTACCTGCCTCTTTTTAATGTCAGTCTGATCGTCTGTTTTGCGAATAGTAAGTAAAACTAACGCCATGAGTTCTGGAACCAATGCAGCAATTGCAGTGAGTTTTAGTGACCAAGTTTCAGATACATTAAATAATCCTGCCACACCACTCAAGTGCGCAGACATGATATCGGTAGCGTCAATAGCAACGCACGCTAACAAAAGCGTTTGCACGGTACTTCTATTGGCAAAAGCAACAATCACGGCAAGCACAATATCTCTAATTGCCCAAACACGAATGATGTAAGGCATTTGGATATTTGAATCGATTGGGATGCTAAGTTGTCCCATCAACCACAGCGGGTCAGCATATCCAACAGCACTTAGGCTAAACCGAATTAAGCACATCAGCCCTATGAGTAAAGCGACATACCAACGTTGATCTCTCATGTTTAGTCCTACCGATGAATTTTCTAGAAATCTATGTAGACATTAAATTCATCAGTTACTAAAGTAAAGTAGTTACCGTTTAGTAACTCTATAACCTCTAAGGAACTACCAGTATTTATGGCAGAGTCGGAATGCGCTCCCCTGGAAAAACTGCTTAACCAAATTTCGGGGCAGTGGACGATGTACATCTTGTGGATCTTAGACACTAATGGAACCATGCGCTTCGGCGAATTAAGACGCAAGGTTGATGGCATCTCACCTAAAGTCTTGACACAACGATTACGGATGCTAGAAGAAATCGGAGTTGTCTATCGTAGCTATGAATCCACGATTCCACCGCAAGTTTCTTACGAATTGACTGAACGCGGTAAGGAACTATCTAAACCGCTTTATGATCTCTGCGATCTTGCTTCACGCTGGTATAGCGATGAGGCTAATACGTAAACACTCATCGATCACTTCCCCAAGCTACCCTCACCAGTGACTTAAAAAGCCTAACGACAGCTAATATAAAAGACTGCCCCATGAATGAGCAGCCTCCAAACGTTT
The DNA here is from genome assembly GCA_964431105.1 of uncultured Leptolyngbya sp. Classification (GTDB taxonomy): domain Bacteria; phylum Cyanobacteriota; class Cyanobacteriia; order RECH01; family RECH01; genus RECH01. The sequence goes on from CAYSIR010000013.1 coordinate 1,167, forward strand.
TGCCGTGTGACGATGTTGGGATCATCGCCCTAACCCGGCGATCGCACCAGCATCACCGGGCAGTTGGCATAGACCCGCACATAATCCGATAGCGATTGACCCAGCAAGCGATCGAGATCCGGCAGCCCTTTGGCGATCGATGGACGGCGCTCCGGCGAACCCAGCATCAACAAATCCGCATTCAAGGATTCAGCCAGTTGACAGATCCGTAGCCCAGGCTTGCCTTCGGGTGCTTCGCACTTGTATTTGATGTTGTACTGTTTGGCCTTGGCGATCGCAGGCACAAGGACGGGGTCTTGTTCAGCCGCATTTGCTAATTGCTCGTCTAGTTTGCCCGTTAGGTCTGAATTGGCATGAACTAAAATCAACTGTCCGCCCGACACATCCCGCAAGAGGGCGATCGCCAAATCCAGGCAGTTTTCGGCAGACTTTGATTTATCCAAAGCCACCAAAATAGTTTTGATGCGCTTAACGTAAATATCGTCTTTAACCAGCAACATCGGACGAGATGCCAACTGAAAGACGTACTGGCTGACCGAGTTTTCCAAAATGGACTGGAGGCGCTTCAGCCCGCGTGACCCCATAATAATTAGGTCAGCATCCATTTCATCGGCGACTTGACAGACCACACTCTTCGGATCGCCCTCTCGGAGCATAGCTGTCGTCTTGTTGGCATCGAGTTGTAACGCTTGGATACTGCGTGCCAATACTTTGCCGCCCTCTTCCCATTTTGCTGTCATCGCTTCGGCGGTCACTTGAGAGGGCACAACGTGCAGCACCGTTACTGATGCGCGCTGAATGGTTGGCAGATCCATCAGGGATTTGAGCATTGCCTCAGACTGCCCTATGCCGGAATCAGCGAGTAGGATTCTTTCTATCATGGTTTAGCCCCATTGCTGAACTACAGAACTTACGCAGCCATCACTCAGGGTAAGGTGCTGCAAGGCTGCAAACGATCGCTCTCCGAGGAGGGTGTCGGTGCGTAAGTCATCGTGTTTTGTAAACATTGGTAAATGAATGGGCGATCGGGAATAGAAGACAGCAAGGGTTGAGCATTGTCTTGATTCGATTGAACGTCCCATTCATCAACAGTCAAAACCAGTCAAAATCAAGTAATAATGGTTGATTCAGAGCTTGACCCAGGCGGTTAAGCGATCGCCCTAGAACGATCGTAAACCGGATGGTAGATCCTGAATGACAAGGTTTGAAAACGTCGAGATTATACAGTGATAGCGGTTTGGCTTAGCCGTCTCGACAAAATGCTTAAACATCGCCTCTAAGTGATGGTGGAGTGACGGAGGGGTCAGTTCGGAGACCCGGTCAACTCCCTAGCTGGCTCACGAAACTTTAGTTCAGCGATTTCTGCATAAATGCGTAAAGGACAGCGCTGGAGTAAGGTCAGCGTTATGCTGTTTCCAACCAGTCAAAAATGCGATCGAGTTGGTCAAGGGTAATCAGTCCGTACTGCCATAGCACCATGTGGAGCGGCCCAGGATTTTGCTCAACCTGCCGCAGCGCCAGTGAAATTGACGAGTCTGAAACGGATAACTCGTTTTCTAAAAATTGGATCAGGGGTGCGTAGCTGTTGGGGGTCATGCAATGTCTCCGAGATGCGTATCGAGGGGGGTTGTCTAGCGCTAGGCAGAAAGCCTAGGGATTTTTGTGGGCCGGCAAAGCCATCAACGTCTGATGTCTTCAACGAAATGGCTACGGCCTATAGATGAAATGCTGTTGTTAATTGACCATGCGGTTTTGGCATAATCCGCCATGGGTGGGCCAGTTTTTGAGGTGGCTGGTTCGATGAAATGCGATCGATGACCCTAGCTTACGGGCGATCGCTTCAGAAATCATGGAGGGAATGCCGCCCAACCCGCACAGGCGAGCTGCGACTCGCAGTTGCCAGCAACGGATTCTCAGCAAGCTGCCCCGCCAGCCCCTGCGGTTGCGTCAAGCAGATCAATCCAGCCATCGGCCATTAAAAAAGGTAAGCCACTCATTGGCTTACCCCTTCTACACTATTGAGGACGGGCCAGGAGGGATTCGAACCCCCGACACCGTGGTCCGTAGCCACGTGCTCTAGTCCACTGAGCTACAGGCCCTCGCACAGGAAATAATACTAGCATAGTTCTTTCATTCATGACACAAGAAATTTCTCAATCCCGGCAATCTCCGGCGGCATCCCGGCTCACCCATCTCGACGATAGCGGCGCAGCCCGCATGGTAGACGTTTCAGAGAAGTCCGTTACGGTACGGCGGGCGATCGCACGGGGCTATGTACGCATGAGTACCGAAACGCTCCAGACGATTCTGGCGGGCAATGCACCGAAGGGCGATGTATTGGGAACGGCGCGGTTGGCGGGAATTATGGCGGCGAAGCAAACGGCGAATCTGATTCCACTCTGCCATCCGCTGCCGATTCAGAAGGTTGACGTGGCGATCGCCCCGGATGAGACGCTGCCGGGCTTTCAGATTGATGCGGAGGTGAAAACCAAATCGGAAACGGGGGTGGAAATGGAGGCATTAACGGCGGTATCGGTGGCGGCGCTTACGCTGTACGATATGGCCAAAGCCTTGGAAAAGTCGATGGCGATCGACAATATTCACCTAGTCAGCAAATCCGGCGGCAAATCCGGCGATTATCAAACCGGCTAGGCTATTGCGATCGCTCCTTTTGGGCTTTGTAGAGTTGCTTAAACCGCTGCTGCTGCACCTTATGATCCACGATGGGTTGGGGATAGCCACAGCGATCGCGCTCATCATCAGGAATCTTGCCCGTCACCAACGCTTCCGTGTCTACGGTGCGCAGTTCCGGTAGCCATTGCCGAATGTAATCGGCTTCAGGGTCAAACTTTTGGGCTTGGCTGGCAGGGTTAAAGATACGCAGCGGTTTTGGGTCCATGCCGCTAGACGCGCTCCACTGCCAGCCGCCGTTATTCGCCGACAAATCCCCATCCACCAACCGCTGCATAAAATAGGTTTCGCCCCATTGCCAGTTGATGATTAAATCTTTGGTTAGAAAACTGGCGACAATCATACGACAGCGATTGTGCATCCAGCCCGTTTCGTTGAGTTGCCGCATTGCCGCATCCACGATGGGATAGCCCGTCTGCCCCTTACACCATGCTTCAAAATGGTCTTTGTTGTTGTCCCAAGGAAAGTCTTTGAAGGGGGCGCGGTAGGGGCCATCTGCCAGTTCAGGGAAAAAGTACATGGCGTGCTGGTAAAATTCGCGCCAGGCAATCTCCTGTTGCCAGGTTTGAATATTTTGGCGGGTTTCATCGCTGCGGCTGCGGCTGTAGGCAGCCTCGGCGGCCGCCCACACGGTGCGAATGCCAATGGTGCCAAACTTGAGGGCAGCACTCAGCATCGACGTGCCCGGCATGAAGGGGAAATTACGCTGTTCGTCGTAACTGGCGATCGCCCGTTCATGTTCACAAAAGTCATCAAGGCGTGCCTGGGCAGCCGATTCGCCGGGGGGCAGTAGCTGATAATCCCATTCAAAGCCCAAGTCCTTAGCGGTGGGGAGTGCGATCGCCCCCGCCTCCTTAGCCGCAGATTGTTCTTGGGGGCTGAGGCCCGTTAAATCGCTAGGGGTAGGTGCTGGTTCCGGTTTGGGGTGCGATCGCCAATTGCGCCAAAACGGAGTGTAGACCGTGTAGGGCGTATTGGAGCCAGTAGTGACAGTTCCAGGAGCGTGCAGCAGTTGATCCCAGGTATTCAAAACAGCAGTGCCCGATTGCTTCAAAGCTTCTTCAACCCGGCGATCGCGCTCCCGTCCGTAGGGTTCGACATCCCAATTCCAGGCCACGGTACTGGCATTAAGGGCAGCGGCTAGTTTTGGCAGGGCGATCGCCGGGTCATCGTGCAAAATGAGCAACTGACTGCCCGCCTGAGAGTAGCGGGTTTGCAGTTCTTGCAAACTGCCCATGAGATAGACCATTCGCGCCGGGGCAATATCATGGCGCTGCAAAATGGCCGGATCAAAGCAAAAAACCCCAGATAATTTTGCAGTTTGTTTCCAAGCATTGGCTAGCCCAACGTTATCGCTGAGGCGCAGATCGCGACGATGCCAAAACAAAACCAAATCTGTCATGGGGCTATTCCATCAAGCACAATAATTTAATCGACAAAATTAATCAGATCCCAACCCGTCCAGCGCTGGGAGACCTAACCCCTCCATCCCCCCGCACTATTCATTACGCAAATCTGGCTGAAACCCGCTTTCCTCGGTTCAAGAACCTATCCATTACGCAGATCTCGCTGAAACCCGCATTCCTTGGTTCAAAAACCAGGATTCTGAGTAACCATTAGAGAGGTTGTGAGGCAAAAGGTCTAGCGACTTTTGCGTAATGCATAGGGTTCAAGAACGAGGACTCTGAGTGACCGCTAGACGGGTTGTGCGGCAAAACGTCTGGCGACTTTTGCGTAATGCATGGATCTGTCGTAGGAGAACGGGGTTCCGCGGGCGGAGTTTTTTACCCGTTAATCAGCACGCCAACACATCCAGCACAAGGCTAATAATCGGCGGCGATCGCCAGATGGCATCGCCGCGCCACCCACATCAGTAAGCAACGATTACCACCAGCGCAGTTCCAAAAGTCCACGGGGCGTTCGGTTCAATTCTTCGTCCGTCACCCAATCCACGGGCTTATAGGTTCCAAATACATGATCCCACCAATCCACAGCTAGCCCAAAGTTGTGATGCCACATTCCATATTTGTGGTGAACATAGTGAACCGGCATCTTCATCCAAAAGCACTTCATGGGATTTTCGTGCTGAAGCTGATGGGCATAGGCAGAGAAGGCAGCAAAGGCGATCGCACCCAGCGTCCAGCCTATACCAGCATTCAGCGACACAAAAAACATCGGCAAAATGGCGATCGCACTGCCTAGCATATAATCCCGGAATTCCCAAAGCACACCCTGCCCTTCATTGCGGCGATGGTGATCGCGGTGGCGTGCGCCCACAGTTTGCGAAGCGTGCATCAGGCGATGCATCCAATACTCAACCAAACTAGCAAATACAAACGCCCCGACAAAGCAAATCAGTCCAGCAATCATACAAGGAGTCCTCACCCACAGAGATAGGAATACATTAACAACGATCGCCCCATTGGCCTGCCAACCGCTAATCATCTCGGTGACAAACCGCATTAGGTTCATCGCGTAGCAATCTGTAACAGTCTACAATTGTGCCATTTTTCTCTCCAACCTGACGGCACACTCTAGGAACGAGTGCCCAGCATGGCGCTCAAACCACTATGAAACCACTATGATTGGGCATTTTATACATGACCCGCCTAGAATATTGACAACGTCGGGCCGCATCTTGTCAAATTTCGGGTGGCGGTATTCACGGAAGAATCCTCACCGCCAGAGGGCAGCCAAATTTCGATTATCCATTTTGATGGTGATCTCGATGGTAGAGGTATTCATGTCAGGATTTTGGCTGGTGTGGGTGCTGCCCACACCAGCCAAAATCCTGACCCATGGAGGACTGCCATCTCGACAATTCTGGAGCATCAGTCATGGCGAGAATTAAACGCTGGGAGACACCGGCATGAAAGCACTAATGCTGTTTGGGGCACTGTCTCAGTCTGGAAAGTCGCTGCTGGTCACAGCATTGACCCGCATTTTGACGCGACAGGGCTGGCGGGTTGCCCCATTCAAGGCGCAAACTTATGGATTCAGCACTTATTTCACGTCGAGCGGTGGCGAGATTGGCTACCCGCAGGCAGTGCAGGCCTGGGCCGCTCAGATTGCGCCACGGGTGGAGATGAACCCAATTTTGCTGAAACCGGTTGAGGCAGGTAGCATCAGAGTCATGGTTGAGGGCAAGCGGGTTGCAGTTGACGAAATCAACTTAGCGGACTACCCGCGTGAATTTCAATCAGACGGTTGGCAAGTGGTTCAAAATGCGCTCCAGCGGCTCAAGCAGGAATATGATGTGCTGGTCTGTGAGGGGTATGGCGCGCTGTCTGATTTGCCGCAGAAACCCTATGATATTGCCAATTACCGGGTTGCAGAATACCTGAATGCGTTTGGCATTTTGGTGGTCGATATGGAGCGGGATGGCGCATTTGCTCAGGCGATTGGCACGCTAAGCGTGATGACGCCGGAGGAGCGATCGCTCATTCAGGGCATCATTTTGAATAAGGTGCATGGATCGCGGGCGCTGCTACAGCAAACCATGGCATTGTTGACGGAGCAGACGGGGCTACCGGTGATTGGGGCGATTCCTTTTCTTGACCAACATTTCCCGGCGATTGAATCCTTGGCGCTGCTAGATGGCTGCTCGCGGGATAGCAGCCGCGATGTAACCATTGCGGTGATCAAACTGCCGCGTATTTCAAACCTCACGGATTTTGATCCATTGCGATCGGAGTCCAGCGTCACGTTGCGCTATGTCGGGCTGAAGGAGTCGATTGGCTATCCTGATGCGGTCGTTATTCCTGGCTCTAAGGCGGCGATCGCCGATTTACTGTCGCTACAGCGAACCGGCATGGCGGAGCAGATTCAAAACTATGCAGCGGCGGGCGGTACGGTGCTGGGCATCTGCGGTGGATTTCAGATTATGGGGCGGATGCTGGCCGATCCAGAAGGACTCGAAGGGCAAGACGGTCGGTTTAAGGGACTGGAGCTAATGCCGCTGAAAACGGTGATTACGTCTCAGAAAACGGGGCGATCGCGATCGGTCACGTCCCAATATCCCCAAAGTGGCTTACCCATCAATGGATATGAGTTTTGCCAAGGTCGCAGCCACACCCTCGAAAAAGAAATCAGCAACAGTGAAGAAACGCCGTTTTCGCCGCTTTTTGAAGATGAAAATCTGGGGTTGGTCGATACAGCGCAGTTGATATGGGGAACCCATCTGCATGGCTTATTTGACAACGGCCCGTGGCGGCGGGCGTGGCTGAACCGTCTGCGGCAACAGCGGGGATTATCGTCGTTGCCGACGGGCATCTCAAATTATCGGGAACAGCGAGAAATGCTACTGGATGCGATCGCTGATGTTGGTGAAGCTTACATTGACTTGGGCGTAATTCTGGAGCTATTGGGAGACTGATGTTGCCAATTGGCTAGGGGCGATCGCGTTAATTCGGCTGCCTCGCTGGGATAACTAGGCGATAACAACACTCAATCCGTCATTACCCATCCTAGAATTGTGCATCTATTTTCATCAAAATTTGGCCGAATCACGATTGTAGCGGTGATAGCCCTACTGGCAATCGCTGGTTTGTTTGCGAGACAACGGGGGCAGCTCGCGGTTGACTCAGTTCCCGCTGCACCGACCCTTGAGCCGCTGCCGCAAGATCCGGATATTCAAGTATTCATCAATCATTCCGAGTCGATTAGCTACACTGAACCTTACCGGCAGCAGCAGCGCCTAGGCGATGACTTAGAGCAAATCATCGTAGAGGCGATCGCATCGGCTCAGTCTACTGTTGATATTGCCATCCAAGAGTTGCGCCTACCCCGAATTGCCGCCGCGCTGATTGAACGGCAGCAGGCAGGAGTACAGGTTAGGGTCATTCTGGAAAATAACTACAGCCGCCCTTGGAGCAGCTATTCGGATGCCGAAATTCGAGACTTCGATGCCCGCGATCGCGGCAAGTACAGCGAGTTTCTTGCCTTAGCGGATCAGGATGGGGATGGGCAGGTGTCTGATCGCGAAGCTCAGATGCGAGATGCTCTAGCCATGCTCTACGCGGCGGAGGTTCCTTGGATTGATGATACGGCGGATGGCTCCAAGGGGAGTGACCTCATGCACCACAAATTTTTGGTTGTGGATGGGCAAGTGGTCGTCACCGGATCAGCGAACTTCACCACTAGCGGCATCCACGGCGACTTTTTTAACCCAGGCAGTCGGGGCAATGCGAATCATTTGCTGAGAATAAACAGTCGTGCGATCGCCCAAATCTTCACCGATGAATTTAACCTGTTGTGGGGCGATGGCCCAGGTGGACAGCCGGATAGCTTATTTGGTTTACAAAAACCGCCGCGATCGCCCCAAACCGTGACGGTGGGCGCATCTACAGTAACAGTGCAGTTTTCGCCGATTTCCAGTTCCCAAGACTGGAGCCTGAGCGGGAATGGACTGATTGGGCGATCGCTTTCGACCGCCCAGCAATCGATCGATATGGCCCTATTCGTATTCTCAGACCAAAATTTAAGTAACCTACTTCAAACTCGGCAGCCGGGCGTAGATACTCGCGTATTGGTCGATCCTAGCTTTATCTATCGCCCCTACAGCGAGGCTCTGGATATGCTAGGAGTGGCGCTGCCCAGTCGAGAATGCCGCTACGAAGATAATAATCAGCCGTGGGGGACTCCTATTCGCACAGTTGGCACACCGCAACTGCCGGACGGAGATGTGCTGCACCACAAAATGGGCATCATCGATGGTCGCACCGTGATTACAGGTTCTCAAAACTGGAGCAACGCTGCCAATCATTCCAATGATGAAACGGTGCTAATCATTGAAAATCCAGTCGTTGCCGCTCATCTCCAGCGAGAATTTGATCGCCTTTATCGAGACGCAAATCTGGGTATTCCCGACTGGCTCAACGACAAGGTGCGGGAGGCGAATCAGCAGTGCAGCTAAATCCTGTTTAGAAAATTTCCTAAAGCGGACAGCCGACTACTGTTCTCGACTGTTCCTGAGCGGATTTGGGTAGTGGTATTCATGCCATGATTTTGGGTGGTGTGGGCAATGCCCACACCACCCAAAATCATTACCAACAGAGGGCTACCCGGATTTGGAATCAGAGCGGCGGCATGCAAAATCTGATGGCAGCCTGATAGCAGCATTGTTGCGATCGCGCACCCTCTTCATGCCCACTTTGGAGCGACAAAACCCAAGAATAAGAGTTAGCTGAATTTTTGGGGTCGCCAACCGAGACTTGGGATCAGAGGCTATCTGCTACGCAAGCATCCCTGCATCGCCGATTCCTCTCTGTTTCTCCCTCCTCCCAAGCGCTGATTTGTCAAGTCGCTGAAGCTTCTATAGAGCCAGGCCTTCAAAAAGCGGACTAGCGCTGTCTCCATGAGCTAAAACCCTGGGTATGCCAAGAATACAGGCGGTTAAGATTTACCTTGCAAATCAGCTCTCAGCATCCGGCAGCGGTGGGCCAAAGTATTCTGGCGTAAACGTTCCGTGCAAGCCGTAGGGCACATGATGCTTTAGCCATAGGTTAGCAACCGGGCCACCCGCCATATTTTGAGCATCCAAAATTGCTAGGTGCGATCGCTCTTGTTCGGCATTGAATACCAAAGACAGGAGCCAGCCGTCGTCCTCAGCTTGATTCGCTGGATCATCACTCGGCTTCGGCACAAAGACCGGCTCACTGATAAAGCCACGGGGGGCAAAACTCCAGAGCTGTGCATCGCCCGTTTGCACATCCAGTTTAGAAATAGCTTGCAGCGGTGCATTGCCCGTAGGGTTATGAGCAGCCCCCATGTAAACATAGCGGTAGGGACGGCCTGCATGATGAGGATGGACAGACGGAAATTCGCAACAGCGTTCGCAGAGCAGGTCAGGCGCGATCGCCCCTGTCTGCAAATTCACCCGATACCGCCACAGTTGCCCCGGAGCTAGCGCCTCAAAGTCCACCTGCCGAAAATCTTGATTGGGTTCAACGGCCGGAAAATCGGCGTAGGCGATCGAATCCACCCACAGTTCATCGCCCTGCTCCTGGGCATTGGCATGGTGGAATACAAACCCAGTGGACATTTCCAGCGATCGCATCGGCTGATCTTTACGGCGCGGAATCAGAATCATACGGGTGGGCTGTTCCGGCTGAAACCGAATGCACTCCGCCGCCCCTTTCAATCCCAGCGCAAACGGAATCGGGTTAAAGGCAACGGGATTTTGGAAAAAGATGCAGTAGTTAGGCGTGATGGCAAAGTCATGGATAAAGGCAAACCCTGGAATGGAGTGCGATCGCTCCCAGGCAATGTGTCCAGCCTGATCTAGTTCGTACACCGTGATGGTGGTTGATAGCCCATTGGGTCGAATAGCAAAGTTAACCAGGCACGGCTGCCCATGATGGCGATCGCACCTAGGATCAATCCAGGGATGGGCCGCAAACGCCTGCCCATCTTGCAGCATCCCATCAAAATGTTCCTTGCCCAATGTTGCCAACGTATGCGGATCAAGGCGATGGGGGTCCGCCGCCTCCCACAGCGCCAGCAGCTTTTGTCCCCAGTAAATTACCTGAGTATTGGCAATATTTTTGAGCCGAAAATCAAAAGCATTGGCCAGCCAGCCGCCCGGCTTTTGAGTGCCGAATGTGCCGCGATAGAGAATTTTCTGCGCCTGCTGTTCCTCAACGTAGCCCTGCGTCCGCACGTAGCGATTGCGAAAATAGGCCCGCCCCTGGGAAATGGCAAATGAGCAGACCATACCATCCCCATCAAACGGATGCTGGAGCGATCGCCCGCCAATGTCCAGTAAGCCGGGCCCATTGCGAAACAGCGTCCCCTCTAGCGCAAGCGGCAGAGTGCCCTCAATCTCGTCAATCCAGTAGTCATGCTCGTCATAGAGTGATTGATAGCCCTTATTCCAGTCCATATTGTCATAGGACGGTTGAGCCGTTGCCGTGTCTTGAGAAACGGAAGTCGTGGGATGAAGTTGCATGATGAAGATCAGTAAAGTGAATCAGCAATCAAAGAAACAGGGTTAGGCAGGAGGCGTTACGCCAGAGAGTTCGGCAGGTGCAGCCGATTCATCCACATTGGGAGAACCATCGATCGCCTGTTGAGTATTGGGCAGCCAGCGCAACAGCGGCAGCGGCAATAGCGTACTCAGGTTGGCAATCGTCACCAGCAGCCACAGATTGTCAAAATTAGTTTCCGTCACTCCCAGCCAGTGCGTCAGCAGCGCGCCGCCTTCCTGGGACACCAGCCCCGCTAGGTTAATGACCGACATCAACAGTGCAAAAAGAGTCGCTTCGATTCCTTCAGGGCAAATTCGCGCCGCCAGCACCAAAACCGGCAAAAATGCAATTTCCCCTGAAACGGTCAGAATTAGGCTATCACCTAGGCTAAACCACTGATCATCAATGCCGATCGCTCGGTTAGCATGGGTCACTAGCAGCAGCGCCGTCATCCCTAGCAGGGCAGACGCGATCGTCGTCCATAGAAAGATTTTGCGGAACGGCACCGATTTGAAAAAGCGCTGGAAGAGCCAGATGCCAAGCAGCGCTGCCACACTGGTGACAAGGCGCACCCGTCCCAAAAATTCTGGCTCAAACTGCAAATCATTCGTCACAAAAAAGAAAAAAGCCGACTCCGAACTGGGCGTGGCCTGCCAAAGAAACAAAAACGCCATAGGCATCCAAATCTCCGGGCGAGTAATGGCGCTGCGGAGTTGCATGACCTGTTTTTTGACTACCGACCACTCCGATGCCGATTCCACAGGGGATTCTGCAATCAACCCAGCCACGAACGACACAATCAACGGAAAGGCGGCGGTGATGCCAAATACGGTGCGGGTGCTAAAAAATTCCAGCAGAATACCACTGAGGTAAGCTGTGATCAGGCTACCGACGGCGGACGCTCCCCAAGAGACGGATTGCAGCGATCCGGCTTTTTCAAAGGATTCTTTGCGGGCCCGTTCGACGACCAGCGAATCTACAATTACATCACTAACGGCAACTGAGAGGGAGTTGAGGGCGATCGCAACGGTAGCCCCCCAGGCAGTCTGCACCACAAACGCCAGTGCTAGCCATGAACCGACCCCCATCAGCCCCGACAAGATGAGATACGGTCGCCGTCGATAGCCAAAAATAGGCAGCCCATCCGAAATGAAACCAAACAGTGGCTTCACTACCCACGGAAAGGCGGCAATCCCCATCAGTGCAGATACCTGGGCGGGTGATAAGCCTAAGTCGTCTTTCAGAAAAAAGCTCACCGCAAGTCGCGCTAATCCCAGAATGCCCTGAACGAAATACACCAGTAAAATAGCGGTCAGTTCGGGCGTGGGTTCGTTGCCGAACAGCACCTTTTCTTTAAGGAATGTCTTCCCGTATTTTTTGAGCTGCTGAACGCGATCGTTGTCGGGTAGTAAAACGGCCATGCGATCTGTTTTTGTTAAGAAATATCAACCTGCCTTCCATCATAGCCCGCTCTACAAAAGCCGCACGTCTGGCGCATGGTAGATCCGGTTAATGGTGGTTAGGGATGAGTGATGGTGATGGCTAGCTGGAAGTGTGGCGATCGCTGCAAAATCTGACAAAAATCGATCCAACTACGCGATGAACCAAGTCCTTTGATACGATTAAAGACTGGCAAATTTATTAAGCTTTGACCTAGTTGGTCTGCCAACCAATTTTGACAACCTGACGAATCGCAACGACTACCGCGACAAGGAGAAACGCTCATGGCTCGGATGTACTACGATGCTGATGCAAATTTAGACCTGCTCAATGGCAAAACGGTCGCCATCATCGGCTACGGTTCCCAAGGACACGCCCACGCCCTAAACCTGAACGATAGCGGCGTTCAGGTCGTTGTTGGGCTGTATGAAGGTAGTCGTTCGATCGCGAAAGCCGAAGCCGAGGGCTTGACAGTCAAACCCGTGGCGGATGCAGCGGCGATGGCTGACCTAGTTATGATTTTGCTGCCGGATGAGGTGCAAAAATCGATCTACGAACGTGAAATCAAGCCCAATCTCAGCGATGGCAATATTCTGGCGTTTGCCCACGGGTTTAACATTCATTTTGGTCAGGTCGTTCCCCCAGGCAATGTAGATGTTGTGATGGTGGCACCCAAAGGCCCAGGGCATCTCGTGCGCCGCACCTATACCCAAGGCGAGGGCGTTCCCTGCCTGTTTGCGGTCTATCAAAATGCGACTGGGCAAGCCCGCGATCGCGCCATGGCCTATGCCAAAGGTATTGGCGGCACCCGTGCGGGCATTCTGGAGACAACGTTCCGCGAAGAAACCGAAACCGACTTATTTGGTGAACAGGTGGTTCTTTGCGGCGGTTTGAGTGCGTTAATTAAGTCTGGGTTTGATACCTTAGTCGATGCCGGGTATCAGCCAGAGCTAGCGTACTTCGAGTGTTTGCATGAAGTGAAGCTGATTGTAGATTTAATTGTTGAAGGTGGCTTAGCCAAAATGCGCGACAGCATCTCCAACACGGCTGAGTATGGTGATCTGACTCGCGGCCCGCGCATCATCACCGACGAAACCCGTGCAGAAATGCGTCAGGTGCTGAAAGAAATTCAGACTGGGCAATTTGCCCGCGAGTTTGTGTTGGAAAATGCAGCCGGCAAGCCGGGCTTCACGGCCATGCGTCGCCGCGAAGCCGAACATCCCATCGAAGAAGTGGGAACTGACCTACGGGCAATGTTTAGCTGGCTTAAGAAAGTCTAAGGGGCTTGATGCATAAAAAACGGGGGCGGCTGGCATTGCCCCCGTTCGGTGCATCGTTGATAAATCGCGTGGTTCGGTCGGCTAGCTCGGCACTACTCGGCGCGATCGCAATCCGACCAGTTCGGCAACTCTGAGACAACGGGCGGTGACCAATAGCCATCCACCGACGGCAGAGTTTCCCAAGCCCGTGCCACGATATCGCTCAGGGTCGTTCGTAGCTCAGGATCAAGCAGGTGATGATCGGTTAGCACCTCGGTCAACACCTCATCTAGCGATCGCCCCTCAGCACGGGCAATGCCAATAAAACCTGCGATCGCCGCTGCAATCAGCTCTGCATCGACCGGGCGCTGCGTCAAATTCGTCAGTTCTTCGGAATTGCGGGGAATTGGATACTGCATGACAACAGAGTGAATAGCTAGAATCACCAGGATTGAAAACAGCCCCTCTGCATGACCAAGGTTCCGTGACCAGTAGACCGATAAATCGATAAACTCTAGAGGGTTCTAAAATCCTGAGAGGTGTGTAACGTTTCATTAAACCGTCGGATGTAAGCGACAGTTTAACGCAAGCGGCAGTGATGTGGCCCACGACTTTTCAGCAAGGTTTCTGCGCGATCTGTCGGATTTAGGCTCGGCCCTGCACCCGAATTCCCCAATGTTTGATTAATCGAAATCCCAGATAGTGGGTGGATTGAGATCAGCGGCTATGAACGAATGTCCTGCGGAATCCTTCTCATAATTCAACCAGAATAGCTGAGTGCATTAGGTGAATTTCGCGAAAATCCTACGCTTGCTGTCACTATCATGAACTAGGGCGGGAGCTAGAACAGCAGTACAGCCAAGGCTTGATGATTGTTGTGCTATGCATCAAATGTTTTCTAAAGTGGTCTCTAGGCGATCGCAAGGGCAGACCCTCTCTAGAATAGGGACAGTGATTCCAGCGCCTAGGCGCATCTCCTGGACGCTGAACCATCAGCACGATTATGTTTCGCTAAAGCTTCGGACTGTAACAGTTGAACCTGGCGATCGCCAGGTCAGCTAGCTCCAGCCAGCGCTATTTACTCATTCCCTGCTAACGGGTCTATCCATTCGGTCACTCTCGCTAAAACCCTCATTTTTAGGCTCAGCTATTGCAAATTGGGGGGGGCGGCTCGTTGTAAAACAACCGGTCTGGCGATTTTTGCACCATGCATAGGCTCATAGGTAGGGTGTTTTGGCATCACCGTTTAACCATTGCAATGAGAGAACTCCTGTATCTTGAGGTTCCCACAGCCAATTCGGCGGCAGTTCGAGAGTGGCTACAGCAACAGTTTCAGCCCACCGTTGGCACAGTTTTGCCTACGGCTGATGGCATTCGCCTGCGGCTGAATTCAAAGCCATCGCGGGCGATCGCATCCGATGCCGCCAATCCCTTACCCGTAGAGCTATCGGTCTTTACCTGGTCGCTTCAGCGCACGACCTACCTAAAAGTGTTTCGCTGGGGGCAGAAGCCCTTTCCGAACGAACCAACCCTGCTTCAGCAACTCACCCAGCAAATCCGCCGACAGTTTCCCAATCAGTACCCCGAACCGCCAGCGATCGACCTCTCTAAGCAGACCATTTTCGAGGCCCTGGAAGACCGCTATCCCCAAACGGTGCGCTATTTCAAAAAAATGTCCAATGGGGAGTATGACCTAAACCGGGTGTATTGGTGGGAGCGGCGCTGGCGGGAGGGGGTACGCAATCCGACCGAACCCAAGACGGTGATCCATATCCGCGATGGTCAGGCTCCCAACCCCCTTCCCCGGTCTCAGCATTACGACTTGATTTATGTGGGCGGCGCGCTTGGAGTTATCCATGCGGCCGTTATGGCTCGCCTAGGCTACCGGGTCTTGCTGCTGGAGCGGCTCCCGTTTGGGCGTATGAACCGGGAATGGAATATTTCGCGAGACGAGTTCCAAAGTTTAATTGATCTGGGATTATTCACTGCTGAGGAATTTGAATCGTTGATTGGCCGGGAATATGTCAACGGATTCCATAAATTTTTTGATGCGAACAATCCGCCCCAGGCAAAGGCCCCCGTCTTACAAACCCCAACCGTCCTCAATATTGCGATTGATTCTGAAAAGATTTTAGCGATGTGTGGCGAGAAGCTGCGGGCGGCGGGCGGCGACATTTGGGACGAAACGGAATTTCAACAGGCGGAGGTCTACCGCGATCGCGCTATTGTTTCATCTCGGCACTTACCCACCGGGAGCGATCGCCAAGCATCTGGTCGATTGCTAGTGGATGCGATGGGCACGGCCTCACCGATTGCTTGGCAACTGAATGGGGGGCGATCGTTTGATAGCGTCTGTCCCACGGTTGGCGCGGTCATTGCTGATGGTTTTGATGAGGGTGTTTGGGATTCGCAGTTTGGCGATGTACTGAACAGCCACGGCGATGTTTCTCGCGGTCGTCAACTGATTTGGGAGCTGTTCCCCACCAAAGACAATGACCTAACGTTTTATCTATTTCATTATCATCAGGTGCATCCCGACAATCCAGGGTCGCTGCTGGAAATGTATGAAGATTTTTTTACTATCTTGCCGGAGTATCGCCGCTGCAATGTGGATGAACTCACCTGGCGCAAACCGACCTTTGGCTACATTCCAGGGCATTTCAGTATCAGCGGGCGCGATCGCACGGTGGCGGTGGATCGATTAGTGGCGATCGGGGATGCGGCCTCACTGCAATCGCCGCTAGTGTTTACCGGCTTTGGTTCACTGATACGGAATTTGTCGCGGTTGACCGATTTGCTAGATACAGCGCTGCGCTATGACCTGCTCAGGGCCAAGCATCTGAACCAAATTCGGGCCTACCAAAGCAATGTAGCGGTGACGTGGCTGTTCTCGAAAGGCATGATGGTGCCGACCGGATCGTTTTTGCAGCCGCAGAAAATTAATGCCATGCTGAACACCTTTTTTGGGGTGTTAGCGGCGGAACCGGCAGATGTTGCCGATCGCTTCATCAAAGACCGAGCTACATGGTTTGAGTTTAACCGGATGGCAATCCGGGCGGCGTGGCAAAATCCGGCACTGCTATCGTGGATTGTAGAACTGGCCGGCGTACCGGATATGGTGCGCTGGATGCGGAGCTATCTCAATTTCACAATTTCCGCTTTTTGGGGCTGGCTGTTCCGCTGGGTTCCATCGTTCAGCGATCGCATTCGCCCCTGGCTAGAGCCGAGGTTGCCGGGCGTCTGGTTCTGGCTGTTGGCCAAGAGCTATGGCTTATCCTATGGCATGGGAAAACCGCGCCCCTTTGACTTCAAGCTACCGCAGCCGACCCCTGTTGCGATCGCCCAGCCGGTTCCCAATGGCGTACCAGAACAGGGCTAGCTCAATAACCCACGCGATTGTATGACGGCTTGGGCATCTAGTTGGGCGGCAAGCTGCTCAACTTCGTTCAGCAAGCGGGGCTGGTTCCAGTTTTGATACAAATGCGCTGCGATCGCACTGCCGCCGGCCCCTACTCCTTCCTTGACATAGCCGTTTTCATAGGCACGAAGCGGTTCGTAGCGAGCGGCGGCAAAAGTCAGCGTTGTGGCAATAAGGGGCGCAGTCACTCGTTCAGCTAGGGCGGGAGTGTTGCCTGTGGGGTCTTCGGCGACCCAGCGAGTTGTGCCGACCAAAATGCGATCGCTCAATTGCCTTTGATACCGCCGCTGCATCAGTTGTTTAGCAACAGCATAGACGGCTATCATCTGCGTGCCGCCGGCCAGCAACACGCCTGCTGAGTCACTGACCTGATCCACGGCGATCGCCAGCCCGGCCGCTACGGCCTGCATCGGATCGCCGACGGCCGCCATCACGGCCAGCGGATCGGGATAGCGGCAGGCATTCCAGCCCGCCTGCTCTCGCCATCGCTGCAAGCCAGTCGATGCGATCGCCTGTTTTTGGTGATGATTGCAAACCGGATGGCTGCTATTCACCAAGCCAGCCGCATCATAGCCCAAGCCCATTAGCACCGCCAGCGCTGTTGTCGTGCCGCCAACCACGCACTCACTCACAATCAAATAAGTATGGGGATGGGCGATCGCCCACTGTTGCCCCCAGTTGAATCCTTGCTGAACCAGATGTTGTACGGTAGCAATTGGCAGCGCTGCTCCACGGCTCACACAGCCGGCCGGTCGTCCACCCAAATCCAGCACCGGAATCGGCGGCGTATGGCGCAAACCAGCGTTCATAATCGTCAATGGCAGCCCTTGTCCCGCAACGACTGCCCGCGAAATCAAGACCGGAGATGCACCGGCTCGCAGCGGCGGCAGTGGGTAGCACGGATAAGGCTGCGGCCCGGCATATAAAAATTCGGCATCGGCGATCGCAGTAAATTGGCGATCGTGCGGTGTGGCTCCGGCGGCTGAAATGTTGGGCAAGAGTCCCGTTTCGGTAAACCCCAGCACACAGACAAAATGAGGACGGCGATCGCGATACCGCTGCATCCAACGGGCACAGCGATCGGGGCTAGCATAGATGCGAATCATAGCCATCTAGCGTTCATCTTCCAGCAGCACTTGTACCCACTCTGGCGGATCGGGAATCGGATTGCCCAAACGATTTAGCAACACCCATGCGCCTAAATGCACGGTAAATAAATATACAATGTCGCTCAAAATCACGGCTCCCAACGTCAGCACTTGCACCAACGTGACATCTGGGCGACCAAATGCGCCAATGCCCAAAATGCCCCATCCCACCAAAATGGCAGTCCCCCAGTCCACAAAGTCTGCAATTCGGTTAGTGAGATAGGCCCAAACATCTTCACCCAGCAAGAGAGACAGTAGCCAAATCCGGAAGAAAAAGCTAAATGTGGCAATAATGGTGCCGATGCCGATCGACAGTGCCCAGGGGGAGTCACGTTTCCACATCGCGCCAAGCTGCACGCCTAGCAGTCCGTAGGGAATAAAAAAGAGCAGGCTGAGATAGGGGCCCATTAAGACAGACAGCAGCAAACTGGTAACGAGTGCGGCCATCCAAGCGGCCCGTCCGCCCCATCGCAGATACACTAGGGCAATCGGTGTTGGAAATAAAATGCGCATCCAGGGGCTGACGCTGAGGTAATAACTCACCAGCCAAATTAGCCCAGCGGCGCTCGCCAAAAAGGCCGTTTCAACCAAGCTGAGGGGCGGCGCTACGGTGCGCGGTTTTAGGGCAACCAGAGCCGCACCGTCTGCGCCTTCGGCGGCGGATAGCTCAGACGCCCCCGCGTTTGACTCGGCATCGAGGTCAAGGTCACTATCACGGGTGGTGGGGTCAGCCCAGTTGCGATCGCTCCAGTTGGCCTCGCTCGGCGCACGAACATCCTGTCGCTGCGAATCTTGCGGATCGTTGGAGGAACTAGGTTGGTTGGGCGTGCCTTCTGCGCCAGATGCAGCAAAATCCTTATCGGAAGAACTACTCATGAAAAAAATGGTTTATGTCTGGGAATGTCGCGATCGCACTTCGATGACGGCGATTCAATAACCAAAGCCGCCAGCCTTTAGCACATCTACTGTAGCGTCATATCTTCTCCTCAGCGGCATGGATCGCATGCCGGAGCCTCGTTAAAGAGAGGCGCAAAGCTGTCTTTAGCTATCAGCAGCCGTTCATTGCCAGTGCAAATCGCTGCTCGACGGTTTCTGAAAATGAACGCCTGACAATTCACAATCTGGCTACTCAAGGGGCGATCGCTCCTTCATTTTTTCATACTAGAAAAGACAGGTTGAGGCGACAAAAATGGGCATCATTCAACAACGCTGGATAGGATTAGTCGGCGGCTTTGCAGCCATTTGGTGCAGTGGTTGCGCCATTGCGCCTACTCCACCCGCCCCTGAACCGATCGATTCAGCCCGTGCAGAGATCGATGCACCCGAAGCCGCCCCGTCCGCCCCGCAAGCCGCGCTGCCCCAGACCACAGTTACGCTTTATACCGTGGATGACCAATGCCAAGATTGGGTCTCGGAATCCGCGTCAGTTCCGGAAGCCACGGCGATCGCCGCAACCGTTGATCAACTGCTGCGCCACAATGCTGGTCATGGGTTGGAGCTAAGCGGCTATCGGATACAGCCAACCGGAACGGCGGTTGTGATTGATATTCGAGTCGCGCCCCAGTCACCGCGATCGCTGTATTCACTGTCAACGTGCGAACAAAAAAAACTACTCGGCAGTATCCAAGAAACCCTCACCCGCCATGCCGACTGGAATATTGAAACCGTGACCTTTACTGAAGGCGGTGATGCGATCGTGTTCTAGATTCACCGGAATGCCTAGCTGCGGCGATAGCGCATTCCGGGCAGTTGGGTAACGAGGCCCATAATTTCTAATTGGGCTAATGCGCCCAGGAGTTGCCCAGTCGCCATGCCCGTCTTCGTCACAATTAAGTCAAAGGCGATCGCCTCCAGGGGAACAGCCAGAAACACCGGCTCAAGTTCAGGCGGCAGGGGCGGCGATTCGGCGGGGGCGCTGAGTAACGAGAGTTGTTCAGTCGTGTCTGACGAGAGCGGGGAATGCAGGGTGGGAATCGTGCCCAATCGCTCCAGTAAATCCTGCTCACCCAAGATTACCTGTGCGCCCTGATTCAAAAATTCTAGGCAGCCGAGCGATCGCTCATTATCCAGCGACCCCGGCAACACATACACATCCCGTCCATAATCATTAGCCAATCGCGCCGTAATCAATGCACCAGAACGACTCGGTGCTTCCATCACCAATGTGGCACGGGTGAGTCCGGCAATGATGCGGTTACGGCGAGGAAAGTGAGCGCGATCGGGCTTGGTTCCAGCCGGATATTCGCTTAAAATCATGCCGTCTTCGATGATGGACTCCGCCAGCTTGCGGTTGGCGCTGGGGTACACAATGTCAACGCCCGTACCCACTACCGCCAGCGTTCGCCCGCCCGCCGCCAGGCAGGCCTGGTGGGTTGCGGCATCAATGCCGTCTGCCAAGCCTGACACAACGGTGAATCCGGCCTGGGTTAATGCGTTGGTGAGGCGTTGCGTCCAGCGGCGGCCATACTCTGAGGGCGATCGCGTTCCAACGATGGCGATTGCGGGAATCATGCCCTGAGTTTCATAGCGGTTCGGCTGTCCGCGATAGTACAGCACTGGCGGCGGATCGGGAATTTCTAGCAGCAGGCGAGGATAATCGGGATCATCCGGTGTCCAAAATTGGGGATTTTGTGCTTCGTGGCGGGTCAGCAATTCCATTGGCTCAATGCGCGATCGCTCCGCTACCAGCGCAGCAGCAGTTTGAAAGCCAACGCCCTCCACCGCCGTCAACGCCTGAGCATCGGCCGCCCAGGCCGTCGCCAAACGACCAAAGTGTTGCTTGAGACGCATTAGCAACGTTGGTCCGACTCCTGCTATAGAAGACCAAGCTAGCCAATAAGCGCGATCGCTACTCAATGCCGTAATTCCTGATAAGTACGCCTTTATTGTGCCCGTTCTTGGCTAACGTTTACATCTGCTCCTGCCGCCTCTGCTAGGGGCCACCGCCTGATGCAATCCTCTCAAAAATGTCCAGAAAATCCAAAATGAGAAGGCTAAATCATCCAAGTGTTGTTACGACGTTAACAAAAAGGTTGCTTGTTTCAGCAATCATTCGCTATACTCATAAGAGTGACAAAACACGACGCGGGGTAGAGCAGTCTGGTAGCTCGTCGGGCTCATAACCCGAAGGTCAGTGGTTCAAATCCGCTCCCCGCCACCAACTAAATGGGTTGAACAAAGTCCCTACAGCGATCGCTGTAGGGACTTTGTGTATGGGCTGTTCAACAGGCAGATGTTTGCCCAATGCATTCAAGAACACGTTAGAAACACGAGTCACCCAGCCCTGACAACAGCACGGGGAAGGCTGTATCAAAAGGGTGGCAGTGGCAACTGTTCAATTGGGTCTACATGGGTCAATAAGATAGAGTAGAGTTGGAAAAGTGGCGGCTGTTCTTTAAGGCTGGTTTCATTGAGTATGGGACAGTGAGGGCACGCACGCCTGTCGTTTGGGTTAAGTCATGGCCATCACATTGCAGCGTCCTATTTTAGTCGGTGGGTTGGGATTAACGGCTGCCTTATGGATTTTTGACAGCATTGCAACCCCCTTGATTGATGTGGGTGGCAATGTCGTCTGGGCGATCGCCCTGGGTTCAGGTCTGTGGTGGCTGCGCCGTCAGAATCCACCCGCCGCCATTGCCACCAAACCGCCTTCGACCGCCGAGCGCGGCGCGGTTGAGCAAGCGTTGCAATCTGTAGAAACATTGCTGCAACAGTTGACGGCTGAAGTGACCGCAACAGCAGCCCCTTCAGCGGCAGCATCGACCCAAACGGCGATCGCTCAGCATCAATCGACGCTGGAAACACTCCGCCAAGCCCTTGAGCGCACCACGCTATCAATTGCTGTCATTGGCGCACCGGCAGTCGGCAAAACCGCGATTGCCCAGTACCTCACCCAAACTTGGCAGTCATCTCTCACATTTCGTTCATCCTGCGATGCCGTGCAGTCAATTGCGGTTCACGATACTGAGCCGGAGGCGATCGCACCCACCGCTGACATCACGCTACTGGTGATTGCAGGCGACATTACTGAATCGGAATATCACAGCCTGACCCAGTTAATTGAGCAAGGGCGGCGCGTTGTCCTAGTGTTTAATAAGCAGGATCACTACTCAGATGATGAGCGATCGCTGGTAGTGCAACACATTCGTCAATACACAATGGAGCAATTGCCCAGCGTTGATGTAGTGATGGTATCGGCTGACCCTGCGCCGATTAAGGTGCGTCAACATCAGCTCGATGGCTCAGTCAACGAAACCATTGAACACCCCGCGCCAACCCTGACCCCGCTCACAGAGGTATTGATGACGCTGCTGCCGGAAGGGCGATCGCTCATTTTAGGAACGGTGCTGTACCAAGCTCAGCAGTTGCGATCGCAGGTGATGCTTGACCTGAACCAGCATCGCCGTCGGCAAGCCATGCCGTTGATTGAGCAAGCTCAGTGGATTGCAGCAGCGGCAGCCTTTGCTAATCCGGTTCCTAGCCTGGATTTGTTGGCCACCGCAGCGGTGAATGCTCAACTTGTGATGGACTTAGGCAAGGTCTATCAGCAACCCGTCTCGATGGATCAAGCCAAGGAAGTGGCCGGCACCATGGCCAAGCTGATGGTACAGATGGGAATTGTGGAACTGTCGAGCCAGGCGATCGCACCATTGCTAAAAAGTAATGCCCTGACGTTTGCGGCGGGGGGCGCACTCCAAGGCATCAGTGCGGCCTATCTGACTCGCTTGGCGGGACTCAGCCTGATTGACTATCTCCAAGCTCAGACGATGGTAGGCGATCGCCCTACGCCGCTATCCCTCCAGCCGCAGCAGTTAAAGCAGCGCCTCTCGTCGGTATTTCAACAAAGCCAACAAGTGGGTATGGTGCGATCGCTGGTGGATCAAGGTTTACAGCGATTGCCCACCCCAGCCTAAATTGCAGTTTTTGGGTGTTGTATGTCGCGTCCTGAACTTAGTCGCCTCAATCTAGCCGAATCCCATGTGAACCGCGCTCGCGCCAGCCTGCGGCAGATTTTGACCCGCCATGCCGCCCAGGGGCGATCGCCTGCCTCATCGATGGAACTGCGGGCGACCCTCAAGCCGCGATTGGATGACATCACCAGCGCCCTCGATAAACTGAACGGATACCTGATTCGCATTGCCGTGTTTGGGTTAGTCAGCCGTGGAAAATCGGCGGTGCTGAATGCGTTAATGGGTCAAAAAATGTTGCCCACAGGGCCAACGAACGGCGTAACCCAATGGCCGCGATCGGTCTTTTGGTCATTGCAGACGGCGATGGGAACAGCGGCGATCGAACTGATTGACACCCCAGGGCTAGATGAAGTGAACGGTGACGCTCGGGCCCGCATGGCGCAGGACATTACGAACGAAGCCGATCTGATTCTGTTTGTAGTGGCAGCCGACATGACCCGCACCGAATATCAAGCCCTGCGAGAATTGCTAGCCGCGCACAAGCCACTGGTGCTGGTATTCAATAAGACCGATTTGTATCCTAACCGCGATCGCCAGGTGATTTTTCAACAATTGCGCGATCGCCTAAATCTCACCTCTACCAGCCCCCTGACTCTGGATGACTTGGTGATGGTATCCGCTGACCCCGCTCCCATGCAGGTGCGCGTGGAGTGGCCAGACGGACGCATCACTCAGGACTGGGAAACGCCGCCGCCCCACATCGAACCCTTGACCCAGCGATTAGTGACCATTCTGAACCGAGAGGGGCGATCGCTGCTGGCGCTGAACGCTATGCGACAAGCGGAACAAGCGGAACGGGCGATCGCACAGACCATTGTTCATCATCGGGAGGCTGACGCTGAGGACGTGATCTGGCAATACGCCAAATGGAAAGGGATTGCCGTTGCCCTTAATCCCATCGCCGTGCTAGATGTGATCGGTGGAGCGATCGTAGACCTGGCTATGATTCGGGCTTTAGCCCGCTTGTATGACCTACCCATGACCCGCTACGAAGCCAGCAAGCTGCTGAATGCGATCCTGTGGAGCGGAGGGAGGCTGGTTCTAGCCGAGTTCGGTTCCAACCTGCTGCTTGGAGTGGGCAAGAGCGGAGCAGCCGTTGGCGGTCTATTCGACAGCAGCGCCAGTTTTGCCGCCTACGGAACCGTGGCCGTTGCCCAGGCAGCGATCGCAGGATACAGTTCCTACCAAGTCGGCAAAGTCGCTCAGACCTATCTAGCCCAGGGCTGCACCTGGGGGCCGCATGGTGCAAGCACCGTTCTGCAAGATATTCTGGCGCAGGCCGGAGCCGATACAGTCATTGCCCGACTCAAGCAAGACATTCAACACGACATTCAAACAGCGGTGTAGCCCCAGCAGCCCCCCGCAACCCTTATCTCCGAAAAACGGTGATAGTCTGTGGGCGATGCCCATACCACCAAACATCATTACCAATGGACGACACCAA
>CAYSIR010000013.1:25603-32589 GCA_964431105.1 uncultured Leptolyngbya sp.
ACCAATGGACGACACCAACGGACGACTACCGAAAAATGATCAGGGTAGCGATATTCCTGAATAATTTGCTCCCCTTCCTCCACTGTCGGGCAAACGGTTGGGCAAAGGGGCTAGTGAAAATAACGCAGGATGGGCGAACATGAGATGCTCTTGAATTTCTGATGTTGTGTCCACGCCATCCAGCATCCTCACCATCAAAGGACAACCATGAACAGAAAGGTACAGAACATTACCGGGCTGCCGGTTCAGCGCTGTCGTTCGGGTTTTCAGTAAATGTGGCAGATTCTGTAGAGTCACACAGAGAAAGATTGCCATCGCTGCCGGGGCTGCCATTGGAAATCCATCCATTCACCGGAGCCACGATCGCCACCCAATGGCGACCATCCACCTCAAGCACCGATGCCGGAAAGCTCCCCGGATCGACCGTTGCTCCAGTGGCAATACCGCCCACAATCTGCTCCAAATAGCCTGGCCAGGCCCGCACATTTAGCCCCGTACTCACCGATGTATTGACCTGTAGACAATCAACCCGCTCGACCTCCGCTGAAACGGCTGTTGTGGTGACAGTGTGGAGGAAGCGATCGCCTTGGCGACAGCCATATTCCACCTGTCCTGTCCCAATTAGCGATACCAAATCACTCAGCCGTAGCCAATAATCTATCTCTTCATTAGGCTTACCGAGCATCGCCTGACAGGTTGCCTCAAATTCCTCAAACCCCCCTATTTCTGGATTAAAAAAGCCTGTACGAAACGATCGCTCAACTACCGCACTTCGAGGCTGCCACTCGCCCCAGCCATCCGCCTGTGCCACAACAGGAAAACTAGCCGCCAAACCAAAAGCAACCGACCCACCCAGCAGCCACCGGTATGGAGATAGACTAAGCGATTTGGCAGACACAGCGAATTTACGGGGCAATTGCCAACAACAGACCGCAAGCGATCGCCTGACCCACATCAGCGGGTTCTGAGGAAACAGTGGAAGCAACAGTGTTTTTGATAGATTTTTCATAGATTTCATTAAAGTCAATGAGCCTTGAGTAAAGCTAGTTGCCCTAATGCAAAGTTTTAGTGAATTTTTGGCGCGACGCCTTGTCTAGTGCATGGCATGGATTCTGACAAGACCATCGCTAGCTCTATTGTCGTTGCGATCGCAATTCATTGACAATGACCCAAACGAAGCAAGTACCGTAAATTTGCAGATTTCAGTGAATTAGGGATAATACTGATGAGGGGTCAGACCCCTCAAATAATTGTTTTATGCGCTACCCATTGCCGTCGATAGACGCAAAGTATCGCCATTCCTGCATCAGGCTGCATCGTATCAAGATCCTATCGGCGGCTCGCCATAGCAAAATTCCGCTCTCGGAAGCGAGTTGAACCCGATCCCGTTAAGCACGGTGTCCCATCCAGAACAGTCAGGCCCTCATGAATCCATCTTTGTCTGCCTCGACTAGCCATCCTGAACCAAAGGCTTTATCCCTTTCCTGTTCATTGATGGAGTCGCCCTCCCAGCGATCGCTTCCAGTCTATGGTCATCTCTCGTCGCTGCTGCCAACCGACCCACTGACTCGCCACGCTTGTATCCGCTTGGATATGGACGACCTCCAATGCTTTGAGAAAGTGCGCTACCAATTCGAGCCATGGGGCGTTATTTTCGACAACGCGATCGCCCTTCAACCATCCAATCCTGCTTTCCCAACTCGGTCTGGCCGTATCGTATTAACCGGGGCACCTGACAACGGCTGGATCGGCGCACAGTTTCGCTACCCGGTCAGCTACGTGGGTGGATTCATCACTAGCTCGCGGCAAATTAGCCTATCTGCCTACAATGCGAACAATGAACTGGTGGCCAAAGCTGAGATTCCTGGATCAAACTTGCGGGACGATACCTCAATTTTTGAACCCAATTTGCTGCTCAGCGCCCGTGGACATCACATCGTGCGCGTGGTGTTCCAAGCATTTGATGGACAACTGACCCTGGATGAACTGGTTTACAGTGCCGCCTAGAAACGCCTACGACATTCAAGATGGAACGTTCTCACCGGTGCCGATTAGGTACAGCAATCAGTCGGGGTCAGCGATGCCGAACCGATCCCAAAACCATTAGCGAATAGCCATCACGATTGTAGAGAGAGTTTGGAACCGAACCGATGACCATCCCCAGATGAAACTTCGACCAAGTTCATGGCCTCTCAGCCCTAGCGGTTGAGCGATAGTCTTCTATGGGTAAAGATTTTGGATGGTGTGGGCAAGCCCACACCATCCAAAATCTTTACATGAATACCACTGAATACCACGACCGATTCAGTTCAGCAAAGCGCGATCGCCTGGTCAATCAATCAACTAGGCTGTCGGCGTTTTCACCTGCCGTGCCATATCCATAAAGGAACCGAGGCTTGGGCCAGGGCGGCGACGCTTTCCAGTGGAGGTCGGGGTCAAAAACTTGGGTGCAAATGTTTCCATCAACACAGGCGTAGATTCCGGTTGAGGGAGAGATGGTGTCGGCGCGATGGGAGCCGGTACGTCTATTTTGGCGGGCGTTTCCACCTCCGCCGAAGCTACTGGATCTAACGTGGGGGCGGGCGGTGTAGCGGGCACCGAGGGCGTAATGTCATCGGCTTCCATGAAGTATTCTGATTGGCCAATCCCAAAAATTTTGAGAATTCCGCCTAGAAACGCAAAAATCCCACCAAAAATCTTTTTAATAATGCCCATTGCCGCGATCGTTCCTTAATGCGTTTACTAAATGATTAACATTGACAATACAAGGGGTTTAGCAGGGTGCGGCTGGTGTGTTCGTCGCTGTGCTGACCGTTGTTTGACACTCCTCGGACTAAAGGTTCGAGGATTCTCGCTTCAAGGGGAGTCTAGTCAGGGCTTTGATTTAATTCGTAGCAAACACATCAAGCGTTACCCATGAACGCTATGACTGAGGTAGCAAGACTGCTGCGCTAGAACCTACGCACAAATTTCGCGCCAAAGCGCTGCCGACCAACTGCTGCGATCGCAAGGAGAGCGAATCGCTGAGAAGTGCGCTCCGCAGGAGCCGCTTAGCCTGCCATGTATGAGATTACCATGAGACCTCTCTCTGAATATGATTGATTTGGGGAGTTCAAAAACAAATGCCGGAGCGTTGGAAACCCTTGTATTTCATCAGCTTCAAGGATTGAGTATTTGTACTTAATGCGATCGCAGTTCTACTCTTGGTCGGCTTCATACACGAAAAAGTTATTGAAGACTCCGACTGTTCTGAAACGATAGGACGGCAATAAGCTATGCACTTCTAAGTCAGTTTTGTAGACACTTGCAAAAAAATAATTTTGGCGCTGGGTTTGCCGAGAAATGAGCTGACGAATTTGGTCTTGATTATCAGTCAGTAAGCCTTCCACCAACACCGCGCAGCGATCGCCCCCTTGCAGAAACTCATTCAAAAAATCAGGGGTATTGCGACACAGTTCACCGCTTTGATCACGCAGATAGATTGTCAGTTGACGGGTTGCATAGTCTTCATAGGCGGATTGATCAGGATTGGTTATGGCCAGTGCGCCGCCCAAACCAACGAGGGTTACGCCAAGGATTAGACTTCCAGTTTTGAAGATACTCATAAGTTGCTGATTGTATGGGCTGATTGTGTGGGCTGACGAGGGGCTAGTTGTATCGACCGAATGCTGCCCCCATCGCTGAGCAGATTAGGAATTTGGAACAACAGGCTCTGCGAGGGTGCTAAACGGTTGGAATATCTCGGATATGTAACTGTTCCCGTCTTTACAACAGGGGCAACCATCAACGCCCCTTCTCACTTCACTCAACCCTTTTTATATCTTCAATGACTGCGATCGCATTTCGGGTTAGGGCTAGCAATCAGCAACGCCGATGTTATTGATGCCTCATGATGCCTCACACTTGCCGTGTTAATGCCGTACCCCTTACGGACACGACTGAAAGACTGAGGCGATCGTTACCACATAGCAGCCTGCGCTACTAAATGTCCGTCATCTAGCGATCGCTGTTGAAGAATTTGGATAAATGTGAAAAATTGTAACTATGCTGAGAGTACCGCCATGATTGATGGCAGCGTCCAGGTTCTTGGTGCATTGCTGAGGCCTCATGCTCAAGCTGGGTCAAGATTGGTTAGCGATTTAGTGAACAAACAATGGTAAACAGTCATCAAACCTGTGCAGTGTATGAAGGTTTTGCAGAACAGCATCGGGCGAGTAGCCGAGCAGATAAACAGGTTGATGTGGCGTTGGGTCGTGGCGGGCGGCTTGGCGGCAAGCGTTTGCGGATTGGTCATAGCAGGCGGGCCGGCGATCGCAGCCGCAACTTCAATTGAAAACGGGGCCGCTTTATTTTCAATGAATTGTGTAGCGTGTCATATTCACGGGCACAATCTCATTATTCCAGAAAAGAATTTACGGTATGAAGCATTGCAGACCTATGGAATGTACTCTGCTGAAGCTATTATGCGGCAGATCCGGTATGGCAAAAATGTGATGCCTGCCTTTGGCGACCAATTTAGCACTGAGCAATTGCAGGCGATCGCGGTTTATGTGATGGAGCAGGCCCGCCAAGGTTGGGACGCGGCTTCGGATTAGCCGGGGGCTTTCAGATGCCAGGGTAGCCGCAATGATTCTTACGCTAGATATGGCGATCGCTTTTCAAGGAGGTTGCTATACTGAGGGGTAACTTTTACTTGACAATTCTCGTTATTCAATGCATTGCCGTTCCTAAACTAACCGTAGGCGCAGGCCTAGGAAGGCTACATCTAGGGTTTAGAGTCGGATTTGCTAAGGTTTTGGACTGATTGACTGACAAACGTGTTTAGTCCTCACCCTAAATCCTTCTCCCAGAGCGGGCTACTCACACACAAGGGGTTTATGCGGCCTTGCCCTAAACCCTACAGTTTCGGGGGACTGTAAACTCTAGTCTCCTCTCAGAATTCTGTGCATTACGCAAAAGTCGCCAGACCTTTTGCCTCACAACCTTTCTAAGGGTTACTCAGAATCCTCGTTTTTGAACCGAGGACAGCGGGTTTCGGCGAGAGCTGCGTAATGGATAGTCTCAGAATTGGAAGGAATAAGGGGGCAATGCAGCATTTTGAGGGAGCGCTTGAGAGGTGTGTAAGTAGTAGCCTAGAGCGGGAGAGGGACTTTGGGAGTTAGTCGGTTTCCTGTGTCCCGCCTTTTGTGGAAGGACGGGTCGGGGGATGAGGGGGTAAGCGTTGTCACTCAACCAGGATGTTTGGCACACAGACGGAACTTAGGGGGAAATTGTGCGTAACTCTATCGGTCAGAAACCGCTGCATACCGCGATCGCGACCTGGATCATGATGGCTCCACTGGCAATCGGCGGAGCAGCGACCCTAGCGACGGTTCACAGTGCGATCGCGCCTCCAGCCCAGGCTAACGAAGCGCTGCAATGGTCGTTTGACCCTGCCCAGCAGCAGCTATTGATTACGATTCCCAACGGCGCATCCCCTCGCTATTTTCTGTTGGCAGAGCCGCCTCGAATTGTGGTGGATGTGCCTGGAACTGTTGGCAACTGGGTAGAGGATCAAGCCTACGCGGGGGCTGTGCGCCACATTCGTGTGGGGCAGTCCCAGCCAGGAGTGACTCGGATTGTGATGGAACTCTCGCCACAGGTGGTGTTTGCACCGGGTCAGGTTGAGGTATCGGCGGCGGGGGGCGATCGCTGGGTTGTGCGGCCGCTGTTGGCTGATTCTGCTTCGGTAGCCGCCGCACCAATTCTGCCTGAGTCCAGTGCGCCGTCGTCAACACCATCCACTGCCGCGATCGCCGCACCATCGGTATCTGACCAATCTGACCAATCTGACAGCACTGCCCTGCCGCCGCTAGAACCGGGAGCCGTGGAGCTAGATGTCTTGTCGCCATCTGCCCCCGAAGCCACTCCACCAGCAGAACTCGCTGAGGCATCAGCACCAGAGTCTGAAGTGGCAGATTCGTCTCCAGAGCTGTCTACCGAATTGTTTGCACCGTTTCCTGAGCTTAGTTCTGCCCCGATTGATGAGCCGGTAACCGAGATGAGCCAGTCAGACTCTGATGGGGATGCTATCGCTGATGCCCCCACCGATTCGGGCGATGAGGGGTCGATCGCAATCAACGTAGAAAACGCCGACCGGGCCACACCTGCACCAGCGCCTAACCGTTCAATGGTGCCAACGAACGACGGTTCTGTATCAATGTTGGAATTTGGGCAGCCCTTATCCACGGCGACCGATGCCTCCGTTTTGGTGCCTGCTGGCACTCGGCTAACGTTGCGCTACCCCGGAGAGCGATCGCTTCAGCTCAGTATGGGGGCACCCCGTCAAGATGTGCTGCTACTGCACCAGCCGGTGACGGATAGCAGCGGTCGTGTGGTAGTTCCGGCGAATACTCAGGTACTCGGTCGGTTTGAAACATCCACAGCGGGCAGTCGGTTTATCGTGCAAGCGTTGTCGGTAAACGGTCAGAATATTCCGGTGGAAGGGCAATCAGGATGGCTGGGCGATCGCTCAGTATCAGATGCGGATCTTATTCGGAATGCGGCAATTGGGGCAGCGGCTGGGACAGTACTGACGACGCTGACTGGGGATATGAGTGGCGTAGCGCTGATCGGGGGCGCGGCGGCTGGTGCAGCGACGACTTACATTACGGCTCCAGAACCTGCTGTTATCCAGCCGAATCAACTCATTGATGTCCAACTAACTGAGGATTTAGCCGTTCGCTAGCGGTATTCATGTAATGATTTTGGGTGGTGTGGGCGCTGCCCACACCACCCAAAATCATTACCAATAGAGGACTACCCGCTAGCGATGAATCGAAAGTAGCGGATATAGCAATCCTAAATGAGTTGTGAAGTGAGAATGGTTGTTGTGAGAAGGATTCCTGCGGAATCCTTCTCACAATCCAAATAGGATTGCTATAGTCGCTTCTGAGCTGCGATCGCCGGTTTATCATTATCCAGGTCATCCTGGCGTTCTCGCAGGC
>CAYSIR010000014.1:0-30888 GCA_964431105.1 uncultured Leptolyngbya sp.
TTGCTGTTTGACCGGAGAATCCCCCGTTTTCTAAACGGGGGAGTATGTCAATGGCCGAATGCGATGAAAAGCCGCAGCCTGTGAGATACAGGTTTGTTTTTGAGTTCACTTTGTAGGTGTACGGTGGTGTGGGTGTACGGTGGTGTGGATCATTTCAATCTCAGCTACCCTCGGCTAACCGTCCACGCCAGGATGGCGCAACATCTCAAGAGCGATCGCCAAAGAGGATTCGTCCCAACCGCACCATCGTAGACCCAGCCTGAACCGCCAGGCTATAATCCTCGGACATTCCAAGGGACAACTCTTGCAACTGTAGAGCGCTGCCCGGCTTTGCGTTGATGAAATCAAACAGTTGGCGAGCTTCTGTAAAAATGCTGAGCGTTTCTGACTCAGGTAGACCAAAGGGCGGAATTACCATCAAGCCAGCGATCGCCAGGGACTCTAATTGATTGAGTTCAGGCAGTGCTTCCCGGAGTTCATCCATTGACCATCCATACTTGTTGGGATCAGGGCGCAGTTTCACTTGTAGGCAAACGTTTGGGCGTAGCGATCGCTCTGCGGCCAAGCGATCGAGGCGCTTCGCGATTTTTAGGCTATCCACTGAATGAATCCAATCAAACAGCTCCAGTGCCCTAGCCGCCTTATTGCTTTGTAGATGCCCTAGCAAATGCCAGGTGACATCCTTCAAATCGGTCAATTGAGCTTGTTTATCTTCAGCTTCCTGAACCCGATTTTCTCCAAAATCTCGAACTCCAGCCGCATAGGCGGCCCGAATTGCCTCCACTGATTTTTGTTTGGTGACGGCAATCAGTCGAACGTGGGGCGGTAGGGTGGACTGAATATCTCGAATGCGATCGCCCACGGATTCACGTATTGGAAAACTGGTCATGCCTTTTTTGCCGTCACTGTTCACGTTGCTA
Source organism: uncultured Leptolyngbya sp. (assembly GCA_964431105.1). GTDB lineage: Bacteria > Cyanobacteriota > Cyanobacteriia > RECH01 > RECH01 > RECH01. Next base: position 921 of record CAYSIR010000014.1, read on the forward strand.
GTCAACCTTGGCAGATGTCTGAGGCGCTCCCAATTCAGGGCTATCTGTCATTCAGTCAACCGTCAGCGATCGCAAGCCACTAACGCTGCCTTTTCTGCCTTCCCTAAAAATGACCGCTATTCTTAAGATGTCACAATTGGCCAAAAACCGCTTCAAGCCACCCTTCAGATGACTACTGAAACGTTTGTTGATGAATTTTTTGGAGTTGTTGATAATCTTTAGTTGTGCCCTCTCGTCTCAGGGAGCGGAGGCGATTTTCAACCAAAATACGGGCATCGCTTCGGCTGATGGGGTCAAACTGAAGCCCCGTTGTCATACTGCCAGTTTTCACCAGAAAGAAAAGGCGTTGAGCATATAACGTTGCAAATAGGTCTTGCCCGGTATCGACCAGGCATACTCTGAACAGCAGCCCGAAGGTTGGATGATTGAGATAGGTTTCAGTGCTCATTCAGATCCAGCTCGAAGGAAATTAACGAAAAACCCAAAGACGACAATTATACATGAAAGATCCAACTGTTGTTTGCTCGGTGCGATCAATTCCGGTCAGTCTTCAGGGTTCGACCACTTGTTTCCCAAGTTTTGGTAAAGCAGCCGTGCAGCCTCCCAGGTGAACAGGCAAGACGTTCAAACTCTGGTGCTTTAGCGAATCAGGGAACTTGTTCCCTAAACTCACCTAAATACTCTGGCGCCTTTCCCGCACCCAATACCAAATTCTGTGCCCGTTCATCAGCCCTACGATTCCTTGAACCAGCAGGACAGCGACCGAGTCATAGACATCAATAATTGGCGTGAGAGATTGGATAGGTGTGAGATGCGTCTCGTATTCGCACCGTTTCCCAAAATGCTTAGGCGAAGGATCTCCCACAGGAACGGCTTCCTAGCCCATCGCTTTTGCAACCTCGCTGTCACTATTATCATGAATGCCAAAGGGCTGTAGCGATCGCATAATCCCCATCATGACTGAGACTCAGTTGCCACCGTCCTTTCAGAAAAGCTTGAGTTTCAGTCTTGTCGATCATTTCAACCATTGGAGCGCCACTCGCATGTGGCTCGATACTAATGTCGGTATATCGAATGCCGCGCCACCCTGTGCCCATTGCCTTGACGATCGCTTCCTTCGCGGCCCAGCGCCCGGCTAGGTAAACGGTAGATGGATGCCAACCTTGGCGGGGATGCAGCGCCGATTGGCGTATCCGAAACATTTGTTGCTCAGATAGCGTATAAACCCGTGCTAGGAAGCGATCGCCAAATCGCTCGATAGCCGCATGAATGCGCGGAATATAGACGATGTCAGTTCCCACACACATCTGAGACATAGTGGACGGTTATGCTGGGTTTAGGGTATTTGTTGAGTCCAGACCGAAATGACATTCCCAGCCTAGCGTGGTGCGATCGTTGGAAAGATGGGACGCGCTAGGGGCTAGAGTACCTAGGTATGATCTAACTAAGGATGGTCTAAGCGGTGACTGTTATCCTACCGTCCTTCCCTTAAACTACTTGAAATCTTTAGAAGATTTTTGTGTCACGCCAGAGTTTGCGGACTAGGCTAAGAAAAAAAGCTGGATAGGGTTTATAGCCATCGGTTGCAGCACTGGCTGAAATGAGTCGGCATCATTCCCTTGGGTTGTTCTCATGGCGCATTGGCGATCGCTCGGTGTGATTCTAATCCGTGGCTGCTCTGCATCCGTTTCTGCCTGATTGCTGCTTTCTGCACGACATCGTTCATGTCCTACACTACTCAACAACTCATCGAGATCCTCGATCAAGAATTACGAGCACATTGGAAAGGAGAACGATTACTGCTGTCCTCGGAAAAACGATTGGACAACCCAGTCGTGGCGAAGGCGATTGGCTCTGAGCAATTGAGCAAGGTCTTTGGCTATCGAGACTTTCAGGCTCAAGTGCATCAATATCAGATTGATCACGGCATTTCTGGACTGATCTGGAAAACTCATCACTTTGGGGATCACGCCGTGCGATCGGCAGAGCTGCACAATCAGTTGATTGCCCTTCCCAGTGACAAAGCCATCCTCATTCACACTACGGCGGATGTATTGACCTTCTGGCATAGCGTGACCGCTGGAATGTCGCTTTGGCTGGCTGGGCACGATCCCCAACCGACGACGGCGGCGTACATTGGCGACTGTATCCGACAAACGGAATGGGCAGAGATTGATGTGGCGCGTACCGAAATTTATCTTAGCCTCTGTTGGGGCAATCCAAGAGACTGCCACTATCAATGGGCACATCCCGATTCAGGATGCATACGAGTCATTGCAGCGATCGCTCAACCTAGCTTGATCAAGGTATAGTAATACACTAGCTAGGCACTCTTTGCCAAGATTCCGTTGCCAATGCTTGGGGGCATGGTTGCCCCAAATGAGCCGCCAATGCGATCGCATTGGGTGCTAAAAAAAACTGCCAACGATTAACCGCTCTCAGAGGAGAACTCGAATGCCGCAAGCCGTAGGAGTGATTGAAGCGTTAGGATTTCCGTCAATACTGGCGGCCGCAGATGCCATGCTCAAGGCAGGTCGCGTCACGCTCGTCTACTTTGATAAAGCAGAGCGGGGAAATTTCTATATCGCAGTTCGTGGCAGCGTTGCAGAAGTTCATCAGGCGATGGAAGCTGGCAAGCTGGCGGCTGAATCCTGCGTTGGCGGCAAGCTGATGACTCACTATACCGTCCCCAATCCGCCTGAAAATGTAGAAATGGTACTGCCCATTCACTACACCGATGAAGTTGAAGAGTTTCGCGTCTTTTAATCGGGCCACATTAATATAAATAAAACTATACAAACAGGCTACAAATAGTTATCTTTTGAGCGGCGTTCTACGGAATAATCACTGATTTTGTAACCACGAAGCCTCGTAAAATTGATTTGAGTCTATGTAAACTATCTTTCAATGTGCCGGTTCAAGCCGTATGGCTCCTCGCTGTTGTATCTCCCAAAATGATAGAAACAAGCGATCGCGCCCCCTTTAATGCATCCCTAGTAGATAGATGAGTCTTCGCCACATTGTTGCCCATCCACCCAAATACCCAACGATTGAAGAGTAGTGAGAGATAGACTCACTCGTATCACTAATTTTGATATTGTTTATTCAGGTTTAGGAGAACGAAAATGTCACTGGTTGCGGTCGGATCACTTGAAACCAAAGGATTTCCCGCAGTGCTGGCGGCGGCAGATGCGATGGTTAAAGCAGGGCGGGTCACCCTCGTTGGATATATTCGCGTTGGAAGTGCCCGCTTCACCGTTAATATTCGAGGCGATGTGTCCGAGGTAAAAACGGCCATGGATGCTGGCATTGCGGCTGTTGAGCGAGTTTATGGCGGAACCCTTGAATCATGGGTGATTATTCCACGTCCGCATGAGAATGTGGAGTGTGTGTTGCCGATTGCCTATGGCGAAGATGTGGAAATCTATCGCAATGCGGTTGAGCAACCCCGTATCTTGGGGTCGGGGAATGGCTTTAGCCGCTGATTTGGATTGACATTTTTTTGTGTAGGTTAGGTTGAACGGCATGAAGCTAAGGGATACCTTGGGTTTCACGTTTGCTCAATCCAGTCTACCCAACCCATAACTCTGGCCTTCGTTCAGCCACTCATCGGCACTTGCGCGCCATATATTTGCACCATAGCAAACCGCGCAAACCTGACGGTTTTTGGATGGCTTCTACGATTTGCAAAGCGCATGACTGGCGTTCAGCAAGCGCAATTTCTTGGGGGAGCGATCGCAGCAGCACGGTCTTCTAGTCAATCAAATTAACCAATCATGCTGCCGCAACAGCCATAGCTGCGACATTCCGAGATACCGATCACTCTCCGAGCTAGCTATTCAACAAAATCCTTCGTCGCGTGGACTGTGTTGACACTGTCAAAAGTCATCATTACTCAAGAAAGAGCTATTTAAGAATGGGCAGTACTGGACTCGAACCAGTGACATCCTGCTTGTAAGGCAGGCGCTCTACCAACTGAGCTAACCGCCCGTTTACGGTCACAATATAAAATCATAGCAGATAGGTTCCTAAAATAAGCAACCCCGTTCAACTTTTTTGATATGCCCTCTGGCCGGACTCACGATCGCATTACGATGACTTGTTTGCCGATCATCACCGTTGGGACGCTCAGCCTCACGCAAGATAGCGGTCTTACGTTTTGGGTCGCAGCGGGATTTCTCTTTGGTGGTTGGATGCTGGGCCCCGACCTCGATACTCATTCTGTTCACTACAAGCGCTGGGGATGGTTGCGATGGATTTGGCTGCCCTACCGTGGACAGGTCAAACATCGATCGCCCCTATCCCATGGCCCCATCATCGGAACAGTAGTTCGAGTCCTTTATTTGCTCCTCTGGATCATCGTACTAGGCTTAGTCAGCATTGCGATCGCCAACCAAGTGGGTCAATTTGGCTGGACATGGCAAGATCTCGGCCGGTGGGTGAACTGGATACGGCAGTATTCGCGAGAAGGACTAGCCATTGTTATCGGACTGGAGTTGGGCGCGTGTAGCCATTATCTTGCCGATCGCATTGGTTCTGCACACAAACGCTTGAAACGATCGCGGCGATCGCCGCGATCGCCATCACGCCCCAAACCCAAATCGTCGTCCCTAACATTACCCACCCTGGATCGGTCGAACACTACTGGTTCAGACCAATAAGCCCTCAAATTGCTCTGCTCTAACGAACCGGGCCATTGTAGTCAATGGTGACGGCTCCCGCCGGAGACACGGTTACAACACTTTCATAGACATATTGAAGGGTTCCCGATGCCCCTAGTCGGCGAGGGTCATAGCCTTGAAACGTAAACGTCCAGCTTCCGTCGGGATTGATCACATGGGGCGTTTCAGCGCTGTCACCGTGCATGGATGGTTCTGCTCGATATTGACCAAGCCCGCCATTCGTTTGCTCAGCGGTTTGACGCGCTAGATTTTTAGCCCGATTAAGATCAATTTCAGCTTGATAATCTTCAACCGTCGTCGCACCTTCAGGCGCAGGGGTAGCGGGAACAGTGGCGGTAGACAGTGGCGTAGTCGGCCCAATGGGCCCGTTGTATTCAATGGTGACTTGCCCAGTTTGCGATACAGTCACCATACTTTCGACGCTATACAAAATTGTGCCGGATGGCTGAGATTCTTGCGGATCGTAGCCTAGAAAGGTGAATGTCCAACTTCCATCCGGGTTGACCGTGTGCGGAGCGTCTACACTTGGGCCATGCATGGATGGTTCTGCGCGATACTGTCCGAGTCCGCCATTCTCCCGCTCAGCGGCTTGGCGGGCTAAGTTTTTTGCCCGATTGAGATCGATGATGCTCTCTGCATCAATGGCTTGGGAACGATTCATTTGAGCGATCGCTCCCTGAGTCAACACAGGACTGGCACTGAGAAGGACAGACAAAGCGATCGTGGACGCTGAAACAAAGTATTTCATAGCTGTTATGAGGGATGATTCGCAACATGGTGACGAGGACACTGACGTTAGAGTTTCCAACACTGAATCTCATCACTCCCATGGATAATCCCGAAACGATTGATCAGGGTCAGCGACGGCAACACCTTTCTGAGCATCACCCTACCTAGAATCGCACAGGCTCGCACAGACTGAAATTATCGCATCAGTAATCAGGCTAGATTGTTAGAATACTCATCTTGCATAACTTTTATTGTCATGGCCAAACCACCTAAGAATGTGATCACCGTTGATCCAGTGACCGTCACTGCCGTGATTGTAATGCTTTTGCTAGTGCCTCTTTTGCTGTCTGGGTTTATTTTCCAATAATCATCGCTACGCTCAGGGAGATGGTTCTGGAGTATCCGGTTGATAGGATTGGGCAATTTGGGCATACAGATCTTCTTCTGAAGCGCCGTCTAAATGCGATCGCTTCACGTCCATTAGCACGGCTGCAAGCTGAGCAGCTTCTGATTTATAAGTGCTGTTGGCAGCCAGTAAGTCTGTATAGATTTCTTGCTCAATCTGATGGCGATCGCCGTCTTTGTCCAGTGGCGTGGCATAAGCGATCGAGTCGGCTTCAAACTTCAGTAAAAAAACTAGCGCATTGCTGCGAGCTTGCAGCCGTTGCTGGAGGTCTCGCATATCTAAATCGAGGCGACTGAATCCTAGATGGCCGGTCACTTTGAGTTCGACAATGGGGCGATCGTCAGGCTGCCAGCGCTGGGCGGCGATCGCATCATCAACAATGGACTGTGTCATCTCAATCACGTCATCCATCAGCTCATTGCCCTGAGTCGTCATCCGCAGTCGCACTATCGGACGCTGACGATAGTCTTGCTGAAGCTGCGCGACAACCGTTGACGGCTCCAAACGCACCTGAAAGACGCCGCGTTGATAAGCAGATTCTTCAATACTGTTCGCTTCAATGGAGCCAGGGTTAAACACCCAGTCTTCTACGGTGTATTGCTTGTGAATATGCCCAAGGGCAAGGTAATCTACCCCTGCCTTCTTTAGCGGCAGTAAGTCATCATACCGCAGCGCTCCTCGATATCGGGCAATTTGCCCCTCTAGTCCATGATGGAACAACACAATAGTGTGTGCGGGGGCGGGCGGAAGCTGGGCGATCGCATTCGCTAACTGCTGAATAGCGGTAGGCGCCGACGTACCATACCAAGAAGATCCCACGATACGAACGCCGCAATCAAGGTCAATATAACCACCCCGCCGCCCATCCCATTCTGCCAAAATGAGTCCATCTGCGATCGCCGTTTCCGGTTCTAGTAGATGCAACAGTCCCCAGTCTGACAAATAGCGCAGCCAGCTTGTTGAAACCCCATAAGGACGATTGTCGTGATTACCTTCAATCGCAAATACCGGAATGCCGGCGGTTTTGAGCGCACTCAGTACAACCTGAGCCTGATTTAAGACGCTCGGTTGAATCATTCGATGCTCAAACAAATCCCCGGCAATTACAACAAAGTCAACCGGATCTTGAATGGCGTACCGCTCAATAATGTCGTTAAAAGCGTAGAAAAAATCTTTTGTCCGCTCAGCAGAGCCGTATCGGTCAAATCCGAGATGAATATCAGCAACATGAAGAAAACGCGGCATTGTATCAAAGTAGCTAAATCGATACGGGTGATGAGTCGGACGCCGCTAATTCTTGCAGCCTCTCTTGCTGATCTTTAGTAATACAGGCTTGGATGCAGCCCTCTAAGTTTCCTTCTAAAATATCCGATAGCGTAAAGTTCTGACTGAGGCGATGGTCAGTGGCGCGATTATCTTTGTAATTGTAGGTACGAATTTTTTCAGCCCTTGCCCCGGTTCCCACCTGCGATCGCCGCATTGAAGTGACGGCTTCCTGCTGTTCACGCAGCTTTAACTCGTATAGTTTTGCCCGCAAAATTTGCATCGCTCGTTCGCGGTTTTTGAGCTGCGATCGCTCCTCCGTACAAAACACTCGAATCCCTGTCGGCTTGTGAAACAAATCCACTGCCGTTTCAACTTTGTTCACATTTTGACCACCTGCACCGCCGGAACGTGCCGTTGATATTTCAAGATCCTTTGAATCAACTTCAACTTCAACGTCATCTACTTCCGGCATAATAGCGATCGTCGCCGTTGACGTATGAACCCGTCCACCCGCTTCCGTTACCGGAACTCGCTGAACCCGATGAACGCCTGCTTCAAATTTCAACTTGCTGTACACACGCTCGCCGCAAATTTCCAGAATCGCTTCTTTGAAGCCACCCATATCGGCGATTGATTCACTCACAAGCTTCACTTTCCAGTTTTGGCTCTCGGCATAGCGAGAATACATCCGAACCAGATCACCCGCCCAGATGCTTGCTTCATCGCCCCCCGTGCCTGCCCGGACTTCTAGCATGATGTTTTTGTCATCATTGGGATCTTGAGGCAACAGCAAAACTCTCAGGTAGTTTTCCAGATCCGTCATGCTAGCTTCTAGCTCACCCACCTCCATCGCAGCCATTTCGCGCATTTCAGGATCGGAGCCAGCTTCTTTTAGAACCTGTTTTGCGCCCGCCAACTCTTCTTGAGCCGACTTCCAGCGCTCAAACATCGTGACCGTTTCTTCCAAGGACGACCGAGATCTAGCTAACCGCTGGAATTCATTGGGGTCAGTCGCAACGTCAGGATCGGCTAGGCGATGAGTGAGTTCACCAAACGTTTGCTCAACAGACTTCAATTTATCTAGCAGATAGGACTCAATCATGCAGTCGGCTCTCGAAAGACTTAAGGAACAGGATGCAAAAAGCGGATGCCAGCGATGGGTATCGGCTTACCATAAATGCCAAACCATTCGCCATTCAAGAATAGCGATCGCGGCTATGCTCTCCATTCTAGCCTTTTCCAGAATCCGCACTAGATGCATCAGACATGCCATACTTCCGCAGAAAGCGCTCAACTCGCCCTTCGGTGTCAATAATTTTCTGAGTTCCCGTATAAAACGGATGATTGCCCGACCAAACATCTACATGAAGCTCAGGTTGAGTCGAGCCAACTGTCATGACAACTTCGCCATTACAGTACACCTTTGCTTCGGGATACCATTCGGGATGAATTCCATCCTTTGCCATCGTCTTCTCCTAAAATGCAGTGAATACTGGAACAAACAGCTTTAGCGCTTAGAATACTGCGGTGCTTTACGGGCTTTATGCAAACCATACTTTTTCCGCTCTTTGCAGCGGGGATCACGGGTGAGGTATCCTTCAGCTTTGAGTGGGCCACGGTTTTCTGGGTCTAGCTCACACAACGCGCGGGCAACTCCCAGACGAATGGAATCAGCTTGTCCTGTCAAACCACCGCCGCGAACATTCACTAAAATGTCGTACTCGGCTTCAAGTCCTAGGGTTTCCAGGGGCGATCGGGCCGTCAGCAGGTAAGAGGGATTGAACTGTAAGTAAAGATCCCCAGGCTTGCCGTTAATCCGCAACTGACCGGAACCGGGAACCAGCCGCACACGTGCAACGGAGGACTTACGGCGGCCCGTGCCCCAATACACAACCCGTTCTGATGTATCTGCTGCTTGCATTAGCCTCGTCCTCCAGGAATCGTTTGAATAGTCAGAGTTTTGGGCTGCTGGGCTTGATGAGGATGAGCATCACCAGCATAGACCTTGAGCTTGGTAAACAGTTGCCGTCCCAACGCATTTTTGGGCAGCATCCCTTTAACAGCCTGCTCAACAATACGCTCTGGAACTCGTGCTTGCAATTTTTCAAAAGACTCAACTTTCATCCCGCCGGGACGGCCAGAATGGCGACGGTAGAGCTTTTGGGAGCGCTTTCGACCCGTGACATCAATTTTGTCAGCATTAATCACGATGACAAAATCGCCTGTATCCATGTTTGGAGTGTAGGACGGTTTGTCTTTACCGCGTAAAATCCGAGCGATCGCAGTGGCTAACCGACCTAGACGCTGACCATTGGCATCCACGACATACCAATCGTGGGTCACATCAGCCATAGAAGGAACGTATGTTTTAGTCATAACTTAGAGTGAAATACACGTAAAACTGAAGACAAATGCGGTGATTAGAGTTAATAAAACGATGGCTTTACTGGCAAGCCGTCGGCAATAGAAATGTGGGCTGGCTATCAAACCAAGTTTCCGGTGGCAATGGAAAATCAGGATACATCACTCGCAATAGACATAATCCCTGGGGGGGGGCTGCATAGCGAACCTCTTGCCGCCGCTCTTGCTTCCAAATATCGGTAAAGTTTTCAGGCGATCGCGCCTCAGAACCCACCTCAACCAGCATACCAACCAGAAGACGCATCATACCGTACAGAAAACCGCTGCACTGCACTTCAATTTGAATAAAGGCAGAATGCTCAACAATCAACACATCTTGAACATTGACCCAGGAGTGCGGACGATCCGACCCGGCTCGATGAAATGCAGACAGGTGGTGATGACCTAAGAGAGGTACAAGAGCTTGACGCATCAACTCTACTGACAGAGGCGTCCGATAGATGTGCCAGCTAAACGGCTGAACAAACAAATTGGGACGCTTGCCCGTGTAAATGGTGTATCGGTAGCGGCGAGAAATGGCAGAGAAACGAGCGTGCCAGTCAGGCGATACTTGGGCAGAAGCTGTGATCGCAACATCCTGGGACAGGCGAGAGTTAAGTATCGCGGACCAGCGATGGGCAGGAATGCGGTAGGGAGCGTCAAAGTGAGCGACTTGAGCGGCGGCATGAACGCCGGCATCGGTGCGCCCAGAGGCATGAAGGACAACTGCATATCCTAAAACGGATGCGATCGCACATTCAATTTCTTCTTGAACGGTTCGATGATTCAATTGACGCTGCCAGCCGTGGAAGCGGGTTCCAATGTACTGGATAACCAATACGACTCGCTGCAATGGCTGATCAGGCGGTAGAAAAATCGTCATCTTAACATCGGGCGTTCAGTGCCACCCAGCAGCCCCAGACCTACACGAGTTCAAGAATTGCCATTTCGGCATTATCGCCCCGGCGGCTAACGGTGCGGATGATGCGCGTGTAACCGCCATTGCGATCGCCATACCGCTCTGACACTTGCTCAAAAAGAGCATGAACCAACTGTTTATCGTATAAGTAAGCGATCGCACGGCGACGGGCCGCGAGAGAACCGTCTTTAGCCAAACTGACCATTCGCTCAGCCTCAGAACGCACCGCTTTAGCTCTAGCCTTGGTTGTGGTAATCCGCCCATGCCGGATTAATTCAGTCGTTAATGCCCGCAGCAGCGCGCGGCGCTGATCCGCTGGCCTTCCCAGTTCAGGAACTTTGCATCCATGACGCATGACAATCTACACCTATCCAAAATGATCTAGTAAGAACAACAACAATCTCAACAGGAGGTTCTATGGGCACCGTGGCACGGTCTGAACCTACACACTTTTCGCAGCTTTCTCATGGGGCAAGGTAATGCCCAAGCGCTCTTGCAAAGCAATAATGACTTCTTCAGCCGATTTCGCCCCGAAGTTTTTGATTTCCAGAAGATCCTCTTGGCTGTAGTCCAGCAAATCAGACACTGAGTTGATCTGAGCACGCTTTAGGCAGTTGTATGCTCGCACTGAAAGCTGGAGTTCTTCAATAGGGATCTGGCTTTCGGGACTCTGAGTATCTTGGACATCGTCCATACTCGGAGTGAAGTCAATATCCTTGAGTGGATTGAAGAGATCAACCAGAATGGTTGCAGCCTTGCCAAGTGCCTCTTGAGGCGTGATGCTACCATTCGTCCAAATTTCCATCACGAGGCGATCGCGCTGAAGAGAACCACCCAAGCGAGCATCTTCAACTGTATAATTCACCTGACGAACCGGCATAAACACAGAGTCAATTTGCAAGAAATCTAATGCCGCTGTTTCATCATGTCCACGCTCAATCGCACGGTAGCCCACGCCGGTTTCAATGCGAAACTCCATCTCAAGCGTTGCCCCCGCAGAAACGCTGGCAATGTATTGCTCGGCATTGATCACCTCTACTTCCGGGGGCAGCTCAAAGTAGGCGGAAGTCACCTTAGCTGGGCCCTGAACAACCAGTCGCCCAATCTGGGGTTGGGAAGAATAGCTTCTCACCACCACCTCTTTCATATTTAGCAAGATGTCGAGAACATCCTCGCGAACCCCAGGCATCGTCATGAATTCATGGGTCACTCCTGCTAAACGGACAGCCGTAATCGCTGCACCCTCAAGGTTGGACAGCAAGACTCGCCTTAGCGCGTTACCAACAGTGGTGCCCTGTCCCCGATCCAGTGGCTCAATGACAAAACGGCTATATGTGTTATTTTCGTTTCCGCTATCGGCTTCAACATCAACCTGAAATTGCATCACGGCTCTTCTACTCCCTACTTGCCCCAGCAAAAAACTCGTTGAGTTTCTGTTCCAACTAAAATTTCAACTAAAAACTTAGAGTTTTGCCCATTCACTACCGATGTGTTGAGTCGGCGATCGCACTCATCCATCAGAAAAATTTTAATGCTCCAACAGCGCCTTAAACGCCATGCAAAAATGCTGAGATCTATACCCGACGGCGCTTCGGCGGACGACAACCATTGTGAGGAATAGGAGTCACGTCGCGAATTAGGGTAATCTCAAGTCCAGCCGCCTGCAATGCGCGAATCGCCGTTTCTCGCCCTGCACCGGGGCCGCTGACCATGACTTCAACCTGCCTCATTCCCTGATCAGAAGCACGACGGGCCGCCGCTTCAGCCGCCGTCTGAGCCGCAAAAGGCGTTCCTTTCTTTGCCCCCTTAAAACCACTGGACCCTGACGATGCCCACGAAATTGCATTGCCGCCCGTATCCGTGATGGTAACGATCGTGTTGTTAAAGGTGGACTGAATGTGAACCACCCCACTTGGAATATTTTTTTTCTGCCGCTTTACGCTGCTTCGTTTTGATACCTGACGTGCCACTCGCTAACCCTCCCAATCAATCTGACAAACTTGGAACGAACTCACCCGGCGTATCACCCGACAGATAACGCAGCTTAATGCTGTCCACTAGCGCCATCTGCAATCATTACCTAACTAAATCAAACGCAGAAAACTGCAAACAGTGCCTCAAGACAGCACTACTTCTTAGGGGCCTTCTTTTTACCAGCCACCGTGCGACGCCCTCCTCGGCGAGTTCGGGAATTTGTACGGGTGCGCTGACCGCGAACAGGCAGCCCCATGCGGTGGCGACGCCCACGGTAGGCACCAATGTCCATCAACCGCTTGATAGACATTGCTTCAAAGCGCCTTAAGTCCCCTTCAATCTGGTACTTGGCTTCCACTTCTTCCCGCAGCGTCGCCACATCAGAGTCAGATAAATCTCGGACTCTGGTATCAGGGTTAACGCCCGTTGCTTCCAAAATTTGCTTTGATCGAGCTAATCCAATTCCATAGATATAGGTCAGCCCAATCTCGATCCGCTTGTCGCGCGGAAGGTCAACTCCGGCAATCCGTGCCACGCTCTACTCTCCAACAAAGATACTCAACGAACTCAAACCAATCACATCGCTGCGACATTATCCCTGGCGCTGCTTGTGTTTGGGGTTTTCACAAATAACCATTACTCGACCCCGGCGGCGAATAACGCGACATTTTTCGCACATCTTGCGAACTGATGCTCGGACTTTCATGTCCCTGTCACACCTTAATCAACTACAAAATCTACATCTTAATCCAAAAAACCGCAAAAAGCAACTTTGCCATACAGTGCTTATGCTAGCGTTGCTGTCAACAGCTCACATCGAATCTAGGCGTGCTTCTTGCACATTGCTGGACATCCTGAGTGGACTGGGTTAGGCATTTCTCTAGATGTCTAAAAAGCGGATGACCGTTCACTTTCGACGTTCACTATTTTTTACGAAGCCGATACGTGATTCGCCCTTTGGTCAAATCATAGGGAGTCAGCTCAACTTTGACGCGATCGCCTGGCAAAATCTTGATGTAGTTGCGGCGAATTTTTCCGGAAATGTGAGCTAGAACATTAAATCCGTTGTCGAGATCAACACGGAACATAGCGTTGGGCAGAGAATCTGTAACAGTTCCCTCCATTTCAATCAAATCTTGCTTAGACAATGTGCAGGTTCCCCTTACGAGTACGACGTTCCTGAAAGCAGACGATACTAAGATTTTGTTAATACCGCCAACAGGCGACAAAAATTTTAATACGGCATCGTTTTTGAATAGCCTAACAAATCTTAACTGCTGCATCGAACTCAGATACGGCGGGGGGCGTTCAATGATTGTTGATCCATTCTGGAACGTCCACAATTGCCGCCATGGGCATCCCTACCGACTGATGGAAGGCTCAAGGCTCTCGATAATTTCTTTCAGGGAAGCCGTGACCTGCTCAATGGGGCGATCGCCATCGACCGACACCAGCTTTTTACGCTTTGCATAGAAATCAACCAGTGGAGCAGTTTGATCGTAGTAGACCTGGAGACGATGGCGCACAATATCTTCTTGGTCGTCTTGCCGCCCTCGTTCAAATAGTCGATGAACGATGGAATCATCCGAAACCTGGAAATTGACAACCTGATCGCAAGATTGATTGATCTCTTTTAGCATGGTCTCGAAATACCGTGCCTGTTCAGCATTTCGCGGAAATCCATCTAAAAGCCAACCATCTCGCGCATCCTCAGATGAAAGGCGATCGCGGACAATTCCAAAGATGAGTTCATCGGGCACTAGGTCGCCACGATCCATATACTGCTTAGCTTTTAGACCCAAATCCGTGCCTTGACTAACTGCGGCGCGTAGCACTTCCCCCGTGGAAATGTGGGAGAGATGGTAACAATTTGCAATCACCGCAGCCTGCGTACCCTTACCGGAGCCGGGAGGCCCAATCAAAATCAAACGAATCACTATTGCTTCACCATTCCTTCATATCGTTGCGAAATCACATAGGTTTGAACCTGCTTGGCAGTATCAATCGCTACACCTACCAAAATCAGTAGCGATGTAGCGCCCAATCCTTGAAAGGTTCTCACCTGAGTTGCGCCCTCTACAGCAGTTGGAATAATCGCAACTAATCCCAAAAAGATGGCACCAAGGAAGGTAAGCCGATTTAGCACTCGTTCGATATATTCACTGGTTGCCCGTCCTGGACGAATCCCCGGAATGCTAGACCCCATTTTCTTCAAGTTCTGAGACATGTCAACAGGGTTGACAATCAAAGACGCATAAAAATAGCTGAAGAATAAAATGAGAACCAGATAGATGGCCGTGTGAATCCAGCTTCCAGGTGTAAGGTAGTTGTTGACAGCTTGGCTAAACCCTTCACCGGGAAACAAGTTTGCGAGGGACGCGGGCAAAATTAGCACGGCGGATGCAAAAATGATAGGCATCACACCGCCCTGGTTCAGGCGCAATGGCAAATAACTGCTTTTCTCTAGATAGAGCTTGCGCCCTACCTGACGGCGCGCTGAGATGATAGGAATGCGGCGTGTGCCTTCCTGAACAAAGACAATACCGACAATCATCACTAAGAAAACTAGCAGCAAGATGATGACTCCCCCAACCAAGCTGCGATCGCCAGTTTGTGCCAGCTCAATAGTTTGACCTAGAGAACGTGGCAACGTAGAGACAATATTGATAAAAATGAGCAAAGACGCGCCGTTACCGATACCCCGCTCGGTAATCAGCTCACCCACCCACATTACAAACATTGAACCTGCCGTCAAGGCCAATACCGTTTGTACAACAAAGAGCGGCCCTTGAACCTCAGCGTACTGGCGCACAAGCCATGCAATACCACTGCTCTGGAGTATGGCCCATCCCAAAGCCACGTAGCGGGTAATCTGAGAAATTTTGCGGCGTCCAGCCTCGCCTTCGTTCTTCTGGAGATCCTCAAGCTGTGGAATCGCAGCGGTCAATAGCTGAATGATGATAGAGGCATTGATGTAAGGCAAGATTCCCAATGCAAAAATTCCTAGGGCAGAAAGTCCTCCCCCGGAGAAGATATCTAGAAATCCAATAATGCCGCCTAATGCATTGCCCTCAATCCCAGCCTGAAATGCTTCACGGTCGATACCAGGAACTGGAATGAATACGCCCAGGCGCACAAGAATCAACATTCCGACTGTGACCAATATCCGGCCGCGAAGACCGGCGGCTTGGGCCATTTGCAAAAACGTTTCCTGTGCCGTTGGAGCCTTATCTCGGCTAACAACCATTCAAAAATACCTCCGCTGCGATCGCAATTCCTTAACTATACGATGCCTGTTCTCCCTAATGCTAGTCCAGCATCAATCTGACATCATGTCACGCCCTACAACTCAGATGGCAGTCTTGTCGTTTCCCAAGCTCCATCGCTCGAAACAGTAACGCCCGACCGGAGCTTAAGTAGCTAGACGACCTCACAAGTGCCCCCAGCCGCCTCGATTTTTGCCCTTGCTCCAGCCGTGAAGGCAGACGCTTTCACGGTCAGCGGAACGGACAACTGACCATTACCCAATACTTTCAATGGATCGCGGGCGGTCGTCAAAATTCCAGACTCTAGTAGCGATTCAACCGTTACTGTGGAATTAGCAGCCAGTTCATTCAGCCTTTCAACATTAATGACTGTAAACCGCTTGGGGTTAATCACAGTAAAGTGCTTTAACTTGGGAATCCGGCGATAGAGCGGCAGTTGCCCCCCTTCAAATCCAGGACGAGTTCCCCGTCCAGAACGAGACTTTTGTCCTCGCATCCCAAATCCACAGCTTGCTCCTTGCCCGGCTGCGATCCCTCGGCCAACCCGTCGCCGCCGTCGGCGTGAGCCGGGTTGAGGGGTAGCATCATGTAATCTCATTTCTGCAACCTCGTTGTTCAAACGTATAGCTTTTCAATGGGGACACCGCGCTCTTCCGCCACTTCAGCAAATGTTCGCAGGGATGCCAGCGCATCGACAGCAGCTCGTGCATTATTCAATGGGCTGCTAGACCCCAACTGCTTAGCCAAGACGTTTTTGACACCTGCTAATTCAAGTACCGTCCGCACGGCTCCCCCAGCAATTACACCTGTTCCCGGTGCGGCTGGACGCATCATTACTTTAGCGCCTCCGCCAATGCCATTGGTTGGATGTGGCAAAGAACTGGCTTTGGTCAGAGGAACATCGATCAAGTGCTTTTTGCCATCGGCAACGCCTTTGCGAACCGCACCAATCACATCACTCGCCTTCCCGACTCCAACGCCAACCTGGCCACGCTCGTTGCCCACAACGACAATGGCTCGGAAGCTCAGCTTTTTACCGCCTTTGACCACTTTTGTGACCCGGCGAATTTGGACAACTCGCTCTTGCCATTCTGTTTCTTTCTCTTTTGCACGTCCGCCTTTACGACGATTAGCCATAATCCCAGCCCTTTGCTGCTACTCCAGACAATTTTCGTATGATGCTTCTAAGGCGCTTGTGGCGATCGCCACCTTCAAATGCTAGTTACCCAACACAGGGTTCATGCCGATGAACTGCCCTAAAATTCTAAACCCTGCTCGCGAGCAGCTTCAGCCAGAACCTGGACTCGACCATGGTAGAGATTTCCGCCGCGGTCAAAGACAACTTGCTGAATGCCAGCCTTGAGCGATCGCTCCGCAATCAGCTTACCCACATGGGCAGACGCATCGCAGGTACGACCAGACTCCAGACTTGAGCGAACGTCCGGTTCGACCGTTGAAGCAGAGACAATCGTATGATGGCGAGTATCGTCAATCACTTGAGCATAGATATGCTGGTTTGAGCGAAACACCGCCAGACGTGGACGCTCCGCCGTCCCAAAAACGCGACGCCGGATGCGGGCGTGACGTCGCCGAGTGGATTCCTTACGAGTGTGTTTCATCTATTATTTCTTCCCTGACTTACCAGCTTTGCGTCTTACAAGTTCACCAGAATATCGAATACCCTTGCCCTTATAGGGTTCTGGTGGGCGAATGTCACGGATTTTGGCAGCGATGTTACCAACGATTTCCTTATCAATTCCGCTCACGATAACATTTGTGTTATTTTCAACGGCGAGCGTAATGCCTGACGGTGGATTAACCTGAACAGGGTTACTGTATCCGACGCTCAAGGACAAAGTTTTGCCTTGCACTTGTGCCCGATACCCCACCCCTTGAATTTCCAGACGCTTCTGAAATCCGTTTGACACTCCTTCTACCATGTTAGAAACCAGTGTCCGGCTCAACCCATGCATTTGACGCGCAACCCGCGACTCATTCCGGCGACGCACCAACAGCGTTTCGCCTTCCTGGGTCACCTCAATGCTAGAGGGCAATGTATGCGATAGTTCCCCTTTCGGCCCCTTCACAGCTACCGTCTGACCATCAATTGTGACAGTCACTGTCTGGGGAACAGGGATAGGACGCTTACCAATACGAGACATATCTCAATCTACTCCTACGCGGCAATAGCTACGACGACTTCAGCGATGAACGATGACCTTGCGATGATCGTGATGCAGAATTAAAGGACAGGCAACATTGGCGAATGCACCTTTTGCTCAACGCCTACACCTACCAGACATAACAGAGGATTTCGCCACCTAGCCCTTTGCGTCGAGCATCGCGATCGGTCATTATGCCACTAGATGTGGAGATAACAGCGATGCCAATGCCACCCAAAACGCGAGGGAGATTTCTACAGCTAGAGTAGACTCGTAGCCCTGGCTTGCTGACGCGCTTGAGCTTATTGATGATGGGCTGATGGTTACGTCCAGCGTACTTGAGAGTAATCATCAATTTTCGCTTTACGCCTTCACCTTCCTCGGCAAAATCGGCAATAAAGCCTTCCTCGCGCAAAACATGGGCAATGCTGCGAGTCATCTTGGTTGAGGGAACCTCGGTGACTTGGTGCCGTGCCAAGCTTGCGTTCCGGATACGTGTCAGCATATCTGCAATTGTGTCGTTTGCTGCCATAGCTTCCTCTTTGTGAAAATGCCTCAGTTATCCCGGAAGGGCATACCAAATTCTTTCAATAGTGCCCGGCCTTCTTCATCGGTTGTGGCCGTAGTCACGATTGAAATATCCATGCCGCGAATCTGATCAATACTGTCGTAACTAATTTCTGGGAACAACAATTGTTCTCTTAGACCCAGCGTGTAATTCCCACGTCCATCAAAGCTTTTGGGGCTGATGCCACGGAAATCTCGAATCCGTGGGAGCGCTAGATTGATGAGACGACTTAGAAATGAATACATTCGGTCGGAACGTAACGTCACCGTTACCCCAACTGGCATTCCTTGCCGAATTTTGAACCCTGCGATCGCTTTCTTAGCCCGAGTCACGACCGGCTTTTGACCGGTAATGACCGCTATCTCGTTCAGCGATGCTTCTAGCGCTTTTGCATTTTGAGACGCTTCACCCAGTCCGCGGTTAATGGTAACTTTGACCAACTTAGGAACTTGATGAATATTGGTGTACTGAAACTGCTTCATCAGCTTCGGCACAATCTCTTTGGTGTATATCGTTTTGAGTTCTGTTGCCATAGTTTTTGCCTTATCATTCCTGGGCTTGGTCAGGAACTGTTCTAAAAATGAATATGCGATTGACAACGCAGGATGGTGAAACAGTGCGATCGCTATTGCCAGCTAGTCAATAATCTCACCCGTTTTCTTCAACATCCGAACCTTACGACCGTCTTCGGTGTAGGTATAGCAAATGCGGCTTGCCACCTTTTGCTTATTGGAATAAACCATGACGTTAGAGCTATGGATTGGCGCTTCAAAGGTAGTAATTTGACCCGATTCGCCATCCTGCTGGGGCTTAACGTGCTTTGTCTTGATGTTGACGCCCTTGACGATGACCTTGCTCAGCTTAGGGAACGTTTGTAAGATTTCACCAACCTTTCCTTTTTCCGAACCTGAAATCACTTGGACGGTATCACCCTTCTTGACGTGCATTCTGTGACGCACTGGCTGCATTTGGGATTTAGCCATGGATTACAAAACCTCCGGTGCGAGAGACACAATCTTCATGTACCCCTTATCTCTCAACTCTCGTGCGACAGGGCCAAACACACGGGTTCCACGGGGATTACCTTCCGCGTTGATAATCACAGCAGCATTATCATCAAATCGAATGCTCATGCCGCTTTCACGTCGCAATCCTTTACGAGTACGCACAATCACCGCACGCACAACATCTGACTTTTTCGTTGCCATGTTGGGTAACGCATCCTTGACGACGGCAACGACGACATCTCCAACGCCCGCATAGCGGCGATTGCCGCCCAGAACCCGGATACACATGAGCTTTCTCGCTCCGCTGTTATCCGCCACATTTAAGTAAGTTTCTTGCTGTATCACTTGCTTCCCCTCCGATTAAACACGAGGTGCGGTGTTGATGATATCGGTCACGACCCAGCGTTTTGTACGGCTCAGGGGGCGTGTTTCACGAATTCTGACGCGATCGCCAATATGACATTGATTGTCTTCGTCATGCACCTTGTACCGCTTGGTACGCACCATAATCTTTTGATATTTTGGGTGAGATGTGCGGCTTTCAACCGCAACAACAACCGTCTTATCCATCTTGTCACTAACGACAAGCCCAACCCGTTCCTTTGTTGCCATCTAACCTTAGTCCTCCTGCTTCAGCGGTTCATCATCGCGTTTATTATTCATCTTGAGACGCTTGCGCCGCCTCAACCGCCTCGCTCTGTTGGCTTTCTGCAACGAGTTGCCGTTCTCGTTCGATTGTTAGCAACTGGGCTAGGCGATGACGGTTATGCTTAATTTCGTGCGTCTTCTCTAGCCGTCGCGTCCCGCGCTGAAATCGCAGCTCAAACAATTGGCGCTTCGCAGATAAGATTTCGTCTTCCAACTCTTGATCGGTCAACTTACGCAGTTCCGAAGCCTTTGACAATGGCATTTCCTAAACCTCCTCCATCTGACGGACAAGAAACTTGGTCTTGATAGGCAGCTTGAAAGAAGCCAAGCGCATTGCTTCACGGGCAGTTGCTTCTGGAACACCAGAAATTTCAAACAAAATGCGCCCTGGTTTAACAACAGCTACCCAATACTCTGGGTTCCCTTTCCCGGAACCCATACGGGTTTCAGCAGGACGCATCGTCACAGGCTTATCTGGGAAGACACGAATCCAAATTTTCCCACCCCGACGAATGTAGCGAGTCATTGCACGACGGCTAGCCTCAATTTGACGAGACGTAATCCAGTGAGGCTCAAGCGCTTGCAGGGCAAAATCCCCAAAGTCAATCTGATTGCCTCGACTGGCCATGCCGCGCATCCGACCGCGCTGCTGCTTACGAAATTTAGTTCTTCTTGGACTTAGCATGAACGTATCCCTTTTATGTCAAGAATCAGCGGCTAGTTCGAGTCACACGCGACATAACGTTTATGACTCGTTAGAGCGGTCTTCAAATTGCTGGCGACGGCGCTGTTGACGACGACGTGGCTGGGTGTTGGCAGGAGCTTGGGTTTCTTCCTGCCCAGGAATAATTTCACCCCGAAAGATCCACACTTTGATGCCCAATACACCGTAGATAGTTTGAGCGGTGCGATAACTGTAATCAATGTCGGCGCGCAGGGTATGCAGGGGCACTTTGCCTTCGCGAGTGTATTCAGTCCGGGCAATTTCTGCACCATTCAGCCGACCGCTAACTTGAATTTTGATGCCCTGTACTCCAGCGCGCTGGGCACGTTGAATGGCTTGACGCACGACCCGACGGAAGGAAACCCGGCGCTCTAGCTGCTGCACCACATATTCGGCGATAAGAGCGGCATCCGCATCCACTTTGGCAACTTCAACTACGTTGACACCAATCTGACGGTTGCTGTTAGATAGCTCTTTTTGC
This sequence comes from uncultured Leptolyngbya sp., assembly GCA_964431105.1. Taxonomy (GTDB): domain Bacteria; phylum Cyanobacteriota; class Cyanobacteriia; order RECH01; family RECH01; genus RECH01. Next base: position 22,153 of record CAYSIR010000014.1, read on the forward strand.
AATCCTAGCCGCAGTGACTCAATCCCTTGACCACCTCGACCGACAACGACACCCGGACGAGCAGTACGGATTTCAAGCTGTATCTGGTCAGCTTTACGTTCGATTCGCACTTCTGAAATGCCAGCATTTTTCAGATCTTTGTCGTTGGCAATGTAGCTACGAATTTGATAATCCTCTTGGAGTAATCCAGGATACCGGTTTGAATCCGCAAACCAGCGAGAACGATGTTCTTGTGTAATTCCAAGCCGAAATCCGATTGGATGAATCTTCTGTCCCACAATGTGCCCTCTGTTTGGTCTATCGTCCTTGTTTAGTGATTGAATGACATAATGGCGGGATCAAGTGGATGCGATCGCCAGGTAGTCTGTCTTTTCATATCGCGCTTTGCGCTTTACTGTAGCTACAGTGCTTTTGGATAATGCCAGCAGCTTGAGCGGTTCGGAGGAAAGCAACCGCTTAGGCGCAGAATCAGTCGTTCACGATGGGCGCGACGGCAATGGTGATGTGGCAAGTTGGTTTACGGATTTGATAGGCGCGACCTTGGGCGCGGGGGCGATACCGCCGCAGTGAGGGCCCTTGGTCGGCGTATGCTTTAGTAATTACCAAGTCTCCGGGCGCGTATCCTTCGTTATGTTCCGCATTTGCAACCGCAGAGCGCAACACTTTGAGGATCGGTTCACAGGCGCGATAGGGCATAAACTCAAGAATGATGAGTGCTTCCCGGTACGATCGCCCCCGAACTTGGTCAAGGACTCGACGCACCTTATGGGGAGACATCCGAATATATCGAGCGATCGCTTTGACCTCAGACATCGTTTCAACAGCCATATTTTCCTCCGATTATCAGGCTTGCTGGCCACACCCGCAGATGCGACCCAGCAAACACTCAATCAACATTATCGACGTGACTTCTTATCGCTTTTAACGTGACCCCGGAATGTGCGAGTTGGAGCAAATTCTCCCAACTTATGCCCCACCATCTGCTCACTGACATAGACCGGTACGTGTTGGCGTCCGTTATGAACAGCGATCGTATGCCCAATCATTTGCGGCACAATGGTCGAAGCTCGCGACCAAGTTTTAATGACTTGCTTCTCCCCTTTGGCATTAAGGGTTTCAATCTTTTTCATCAGATGATCCGCCACAAAGGGGCCTTTCTTCAGTGAACGCGCCATAGTCCCAACCTTAAACCGTCAATGTAATTGTTCGTAGAGTGCAAATTACTGGCATCAATATGCGATCGCCACATTTTAGGCATTCCGTCCACCGCGTCCCCGCTTCGACACCCGGCGTCTCCGCCGCACAATCAAAGCATTGCTGGGCTTCTTCTTCTTGCGAGTCTTGTAGCCCAGTGCGGGCTTACCCCAGGGAGTTACCGGCCCACTCCGCCCAATTGGAGCGCGACCCTCACCACCACCATGGGGGTGATCCACTGGGTTCATCACACTCCCGCGAACCTCTGGTCGTCTACCTTTCCAGCGCTTACGCCCTGCCTTACCCAAACTGATGTTACGAGCATCGGTATTGCCCACTTGGCCAATCGTGGCATAACACTCACGCCGTACCATGCGAACTTCTGTTGACGGCAGCTTTAGCGTGACATAGCCCCCTTCTTTTGCAACAACCTGAGCCGCCGCACCGGCCGCGCGAACAATTTGACCGCCTCGTCCCGGAAACAGCTCGACGTTGTGAACCACTGTACCGAGCGGAATATTCCCAAGTGGAAGGGCGTTTCCGACCTCAAATGGCGCATCTTCGCCAGCAATAATAGTTGTACCGACCTGAAGCCCGACTGGGTGAAGGATGTAGCGTTTTTCGCCATCTTCATAAACCACCAAGGCGATGCGCGCATTGCGGTTCGGATCGTATTCCACCGTAGTAACAGTTGCGGGAATGTCACGTTTATCACGATGAAAATCAATCAGACGGTAGCGACGTTTGTGCCCACCACCACGGTGGCGACAGGTAATAACGCCGCGATTGTTACGACCTTTTGGGCGATGAACCGAGCGAGTTAATGACTTTTCTGGCTTACTGCGCGTGATTTCCGAAAACTCGGATACCGTTCGCTCACGAGTTCCAGGTGTATATGGTCGGAAATATCGAATACCCATGGGTTAAAACGCTACTGTGATTGGCCAATGGACGACAATAAAGGAAACTGAGCCGCTGTGGCAGAGGCGATCGCATCTTATCTAGTTAAACATCCGGGAACAGTTTGATAGAATCCGTTTCAGCTAGAGTGACAACAGCACGCTTGTAAGCGGGTTTGTATCCAGCAAACCGACCGACACGGCGCTTTTTACGGGGCAAGTTTTGAGTATTGACCTTTGCAACCTTCACATCAAACAGTTGCTCAATGGCTGCCCGGATTTGGTCTTTTGTTGCCTTCGGCGCAACATCAAAAACATACTTATTATCTTCAAGAAGGATGACCGCTTTCTCAGTGATAATTGGCGTTCTCACCAAGTCTGCTAGCTGCCTCGGATCGTAGGGATCGTAACTAGACACCATATACCTCCTGAATCTTCTCCAATGCAGACTGAGTGACGATCACCTTATCCGCAAGCAGCAAATCGTAAACGTTTAAGTTATTGGCCGTAATCAGCCGCGCCCGCTCGATATTGCGAACAGACAGATAGACCGTCTCATTTCTGTCCGACGTGATGAGAAGAACCTTTTCACCCGCCTCAACGCCCCATCGCTGAAGGGCCTGAGCCATCTCCTTCGTCTTGGGGCGAGCCATTTGGTCAGAGAAATCTTGAACGACAATCAGGTCATCCACACGACTTTGAAAGGCTGTACCCATGGCCAACTGCCGCTCTTTCTTATTCATCTTGCTGGAGTAATCTCGAGGCTTTGGCCCAAAGATAACGCCACCCCCTTTCCAAAGCGGCGATCGGCTAGAACCGGCTCGCGCTCGCCCTGTTCCCTTCTGCCGCCACGGTTTACGCCCCCCACCTCGAACCTCTGATCGAGTCTTTGATGAGGCATTACCTTGACGTGCGTTATTCATTTGACGCACTAAAGCCCGATGAACAACATGAGAAGCGGATTCTTCTTTAGCAATCCGGAGGTCAAGCGACGCTTCTCCAGCCTCCTGCCCTTGCCAATCTTTGATTACACAGCTAACCATTTCGCTCTGCCTCTTCTACCTTGCAATGCCTTACTCAACCGGACGGCTAAGCTCGCTCTGTTACTTTCCTGTCGTCTGACCCACAATCGTGGCAGGCTGAATGCTAAGCAAACTTCCTGGCTTTCCGGGAACAGCGCCCCGAATCAGCAGCAGATTCCGTTCTGCATCGACCTGGACAACGGTTAGCTTACGAATGGTCACGCGCTCCCCTCCCATACGACCGGCCATGCGCTTACCGGGATAAATCCGTCCCGGTGTCGTACCTGCACCGGTCGATCCAGGCAGACGATGGTTTTTAGAACCGTGCGCCATTGGTCCGCGTCGGAAGTTGTGGCGTTTTTGGTAACCTGCAAACCCGCGGCCAATACTTGTACCGCAAACATCCACAAGCTGCCCTGACTCAAACAAGCCAACCCCAAGCGTTTGACCTAGCTCATAGCTAGCGGCATCATCCAAGCGATACTCACGGAGATGTCGCAGTGGATCTGCACCAGATTTTTTCAGATGACCTAGCTCAGGCTTGGTCAGCGCTTTTTCAGAAACCTGCTTGTAGCCGATTTGAACAGCGGTATAACCGTCGGTCTCAGAGGTTTTGATTTGAGTTACTGTGCATGGATCGGCTTGGACAACTGTCACTGGGATTGCCCGTCCCTCGTCGTCAAAGACTTGGGTCATGCCAACTTTTGTGCCAAAAATACCAACAGACACTGTCACAAGTCTCCCTTGCTTCACTAAAAAATCGGCAGAGCGCGGATCATGCCAAGCAGAGGATGACGATTATCATCCCGCTAAGCCACATTACTCTGCGTTTCGATGGATTAACGCCCTGTCAGCGACAGGCGCGAACCTCATCAATCTTTGAAAATCACAGGCTGAAGACTCGTGTGCAGTCATTTCAGCGTACTCGCCGAGACTTAAGCAGAAGGCGTTACCTGTCCACTCAGTATCTCTCTACGGCTAGCGGGGCTAACTTCAGAGAACAAGGCAGTTCCGTCTACCTAGGAGCGATCGCGTTTCAATGTGCCTTCACCTAGGGATAGACAGCACTTCAGCGTTGACCGCTTCACCATTGTGTTACCCAAAAGAAGTATAACGATACCGCGCTAGTTATTTTGGCGACGATTTAGTATTGTAGACGCACCTTTGAGTAATTGTCCAGCACTTTTTAAAATTTCTGTACTCAATTGTACTCAACGCGACCTGTTCAATCACGATGCATTACGCAAAGGTCGCTAGACTTTTTGCCTCACAACCTTTCTAGCAATCCCTCAGAGTCCTTGTTTTTGAACCGAGGATTACGGGTTTCAGCAAGATCTGCGTAATGGATAGACCGATAACCGATAGAGGAGGGCGGGGTTGAGGGGAGCGTCCTGGGAATGTTGCTAATCAATTTTTTGCTGCCCCTATGACCCCACTCAAGGTTCAATGGGGTTTGAATTGGGTGCGTTCATCATGGATGACCGATAATGTAAGGTTATTGATGGGTTTGCTGAGTTCCATCAATAGCGACTTAGCGGAATCGCTGTGGGGGCGATCGCACCCTCTATAATGTCAGCATGGCTCAGTAGTCAGCAGGGTACAGCAATGGTTCACGGCTGTATCGTTGATGTGGATATTAGGCAGCAGGCAACATTCTATGGCTTTGATTACCACTGGAAAACCGTTCATTCGAGACTTAGAGCAACAGGGCGCACTTGCTGCCTATGTACCTCTAGAAGGCGGACATGAAGGACGATACCAACGACGGCTGAGAGCCGCAGGATACTCAACCCTAAATATTACAGCGCGGGGACTAGGCGATTTGTCGGCGTACCTGCTGGGTGTGCATGGTGTTCGCCCAGCCCATTTGGGTAAAAAATGTGTCGATCGCGACGCTGCTGTGGGGTATACCTATTTTATTCCGCCCATTGCAGGTTATGAACTAGAAAAGTTGCCCAGCTCGTCGAAAGGGTTGGTGTTGTGGATTCTGGAGGGGCATATTTTGTCTCGCCAAGAGGTTGATTTTTTGGTGAATTTGCCGAAGCAAGAGCCAAAGATCAAGGTTGTTTTGGAAATGGGGGGCGATCGCCGCTTCAGTTGGAAACCGTTAAGTAGTGTTTTTGCTGCGGCTTGAGCTAGTCAGTTAACCCGAACCTTTTAGGTTCTGGTAGCGGTATTCATATAAAAATTTCGGGTGTGTAGGCGTCGCCTACACACCCGAAATTTTTAACATTTTACCAATAGAGGACTATCCAGGTTTTTAGCATCAGTCCCCTCAATCGCGATGGTGAGGGGACTTTTTTGAACCATTTTCGCAATGAGCGATCGCCTAGCATCAATCCTGGTCTTCATAAAACTCGGCATAAAATTCCGTACGTCGCGGCCTCCGACGCGACTGCCACAGCCAAGCGACAACAACAGTGCCCATCATGCCTGAGGCAGCACTGAGCGCCAACACTAACCCAAAAGGCAGCGGCACTGACAGCAGCCCCAAAAACCGAAGCGATACTGGTTCGGCATTTTGCAGCACGATCAGGGCGATCGCAACCACCCAAACCGCCGTGATGGCGATCGCAACAACAGAGTTCGCAGAAGGAATCATAGCAAGTGTGATGAAGGGTCAGCGCGGACTGGCCATCCTAGCCGAGTGGGTTGCTCATAGACCCGCTTCAAGGTGCTTACATCCCGCGCAGAAATGCTGGGAGGGTGACGCACCTGCGAAAAGTACAGCGCATCCGTCTCATCTGGGCTGTGTCCCCAAATTCCCAGGGCATGGCCCAATTCGTGCCGAGCTGCTGCAATAAGATGGCGATCGGGCTGGCCCGGTCGCACGATGACTGCCATTTGATGAGCCAACTGCTGGCGATCGCCCATGGTTTCAACATAGACCCGATAGCGTGCTTCAGCCGAACGGGCCCGGGGCTGCCCGGCTTCATTCGCCTGAATGGATGGATTATCGCGCCAAATGGTGATGTTAGCGTCAGACGAGGTGACTAACTCCATCGGGAAATAGACCGCCCACTCCTCTACCGCTTGCCGCACTAAGTCAAACCAAACCTGAGCGCGATCGCTCTCTTCTGGGCGAGGAGGCTCAATGTAGACCGTTGTCGGCAACCTCGACCAGATTAAATAGCCAATGCCGTCAATCGGCTCGATCTCATCAAAATAATCGCCTTGACCGTCATCGACCCAGGCTTCCAATGGCGGGGGCAGGGGATGACGAGCCAAAGCAGGCACATTCGGCTGAGCTTCTTGCGCAACGGATAGCGGCTGAACCGCGCCCCATGCTATGGACAACACAGCCACCGCAGCTATCAGCCATGGCATAATTAGCTGTTGTATCGACCGATGCCGGAACATCTACCGCCTCTCCAGACTAATAAGATCGGGTCGAGGGATAGGAATGAACATCTTAGACCTCGCGATCGCTATCCACCGCTTTACCCATAGGGAACGTTCGTTATCCAACCCAACCGGCACTCAGGATAATCGTCAGCCCCATAAAAACCACAGTCAACACCCAGGTGGCGCGGTTAAGCGTCGTTTCTGCACTCTTTGTGCTGGTAAACAGTTGGGCTTGCCCTCCAAGCCCGGCTAGCCCATCCCCCTTCGGACTGTGCAACAGTACGAGGATGACTAACCCTAACGCAGATAACGTCCAAATAAGCTGTAGAACCGTAGTAATTGTCATAGTGTCTAACTATTGGTGTGCTGAGCATCAGCCAGGGCTGAACGTTGAACCAAACAAGAGCGATCGCACCCTCCAAGGTAAAGCCAGACCTACCTATGCCTACTCGCTCATTCTACCGAGAATCGCGGCTTCGCCACCAGCAAGCCTACAGCGACAGCCGAACCGGGGTGCGATTTTGACGAACATCAATCGATGCCGATGCAATCATCGAGGTTCCAGTCATTTCATCCGGCTTCGGCAGTTGCAAAAGATCTAGAATCGTAGGGGCAACATCAGCTAAGCGACCATCAGACCGCAACTGCACATCTCCACCGTGACCAGGAATTTTCCGCCGTTCGCCTTCCACTACAATGAAGGGCACAGGATTGGTCGTATGTGCCGTCCAGGGATTTTTATCTTCATCCCACATACATTCGGCATTCCCATGGTCAGCAATGATAATGGTGGTGCCGCCTACCTGTCCCACACTTTCCAGCAATTGCCCAAGGCAGTGGTCTACAGTTTCGACCGCCTGCACCGCTGCATCCATATTGCCGGTATGCCCCACCATGTCGGGGTTAGCATAGTTCACCACCACCAGAGAGTAAACTTGCTTAGCCACAGCCGCTTTCAGAACCTCGGTTACGTCCGCCGCCGACATTTTGGGCGCGCGATCGTAGGTAGACACCATCGGACTTTGCACTAATTCACGCTCTTCGCCAGCAAGAGGTTCCTCAATGCCACCATTAAAAAAATAGGTCACATGGGCATACTTCTCGGTTTCTGCCGCCCGAAATTGGCGCAGACCGTGATTCGCCAGAACTTCGCCAAGAATATTGTTGAGATTTTGCGGCTCAAACGCAATTTCAACTGAAAGCGTTGGATCGTATTGGGTGAACGTGGCAAAGGCTAACGGCTGAATCAGGGTGCGCTCAAACCCGTTAAAATCAGGGCTTACAAATGCCTGAGTCAGTTGACGGGCACGATCTGGGCGGAAGTTGAAAAAGATAACGGCATCCCCTGGTTCAACCGCACCCGGCGCGATCCGAATAGGTTGAATGAATTCATCGGTAATGTCCTCTGCATAAGATGCTTGCAGAACATCCTCAGCCGATTGCTGGGCGATCGCATCGTCCTGCGTCATCACCCGATAGGCTCGCTCGACCCGATCCCAACGGTGATCGCGATCCATCGCATAGTAGCGACCGCTGACCGTCACAATGCGCCCAATGCCTAGATGTTGAACTTGGGACTCCATATCCCGAATCACCGATAGCCCTTCCATAGGCTTGGTATCCCGACCATCAGTAATGGCGTGAATACAAACCTCGGTGATGCCTTGCTCCTTGGCAAGATTCAGTAGCCCATACAAATGCTCAATGTGGGAATGCACTCCGCCTCTAGAACACAGCCCAATTGCATGAAGCTTACCACCGGTTTGACGAACCTGTTGGCAGACGCGCACCAATGCTGCGTTACTCAGAAACGTCCCATCTTCGATGGCATCTGAAATCCGAACCAGCTCTTGAGGTACTACGCGACCCGCGCCAATATTTAAGTGTCCAACTTCAGAATTTCCCATTTGCCCGCTCGGCAGACCAACATCTTTACCAGATGTGCGAATGAGGGTACTAGGATAAGTTGCCCATAGTGCATCCATTATCGGCGTGTTCGCTACCGCGATCGCATTTCCATCCGTATCTTCGCGGTAACCCCAACCATCTAAGATGACTAGAACCACTGGAGAGATCGGCTCTTGTGCCATGTGGATAGTCCTTGATCTACTAACGCTAAATGTTTGAACAGTCGCTCAGAAATCGTATCAACGAGACTGTAGCCTTAACAACGGAAAATATGCAAGCGATTCCAAGAACGGCGTTCTTGATGTCCTAAGCATATAGTGAAAGGTATCATTTGAAACCACTGCTCTGATGCCCCATCGTCTAACCGC
>CAYSIR010000015.1:0-10398 GCA_964431105.1 uncultured Leptolyngbya sp.
AATCCTGGACGGCCTGTAACAGGAACTTGTAGATAAATGTGGTGAAATCCTTGTCGTAGAAAGATAAGAGAACGGGGTAGCCCTCTTTGGTAAAAATTTTGGGTGGTGTGAGCAACACCTACACCACCCAAAATTTTTACATAAATACCGCTATTGGAATTTTTAGAACGAAGGAATAGTCGTCTCAGTGGCTTCTGCGTCGTGGATAGCCCAAAGGCAGGCAGATTTAGGAGATGAAAAGAGAGGGCATGAAGGCAATCAATCCCTTCGGGGTATGTCTAATCTTGAGAACCTAACGAATTGCAATACTCTGAGCCGCTTGTGATGCTCAGCAAGAGCAGGGTTCTAGACCTCTCACGACCGTCGAGCCAAGGGAAAATCTAGAGGCTCAGCGCCTGCCTCGAAGACTGCCCAGAGCATTGCGCGCAGTATCAACCGGGGATTGCCTACGCATCGCTCGTTTGAGTGAGATATTCGCCGACCCTAAAGCTGGTTGTATCTTCTAACTGGCGCATTGTAGAACGAGTGATGAGTTTACCCGCTTCAACCAAAATCTCACCCGTAATGGGGTGCAGCATATCCTGCTCAGCCCGACGCCCAATCAACGCCTCAATATCTTGCAGAGAGTTGACATACATACCCGGCGGCAGTTCCACTACAACGCCCTCACCCATCACCCGCGACTGACACGCAAGCCGCGAGTTGGGCTTGCAGGAGGTGATAACGCCCAATGTGCGCTGTTCCCGCCGACTAATCGGCGACAGTGACTCCATGCCGCTTTGCACATAAATGTGGCAGGTTGCACACATTCCTCGGCCGCCGCATTCTTTTAATACATCCAGTTCTTTGTTGAGCAAGACCGACAGCAAGTTGCCATTGGTTTCTACAGAAGTTTCCTGCCCGATGGGTTCGAGTTTAATTGTCTTTGCCATAGTCTCAAGGTTTCCAGTCTATTAAGTCGTAGGGTAAGGAGTTATTCGGGTAGTAGGACGCCTTTCAAGCGATCGCCCAGGTCACTTTGTTGAAGTAGGATTGGGAAATCACGAATGACAATAGAGCACCGTTTGCTGAATGCAGCCATCCACTGTTTAATCCATGACTGTTGTTCTGAAGTCAGCACAGCCTTTGGATTTAAGCCGGTCAATGTCCACTGACCAGAGCGATCGACCTCTAAATGAGCCAACCATTCAGCCGAGGGCCGACTCGAACGCCAATAGTTGGATACCACGGTAGCCCCCAAATATTGTTTAGTGAATTGACTGACGTAGTTTAACGCATGAATAGCATCGTCAAGGGTCAGAGGGGCAGGCGATGGGGAGGGGGACGGCAGTGGCTTGGGCGATGCGGCGGGGGCAGGCGATTTTGGAGTCGCCGCTCCATTGGCTGACGGTGAGGCTGAGCGGTCTGGAGAAGTGACTGGTGGAGCAGGGCGGGTTCCGTTGCGGTGGGCGGGCTTGGGAGTGCGCTGTACTGAGGTGTCAGCAGACGGGTTAGTATTAGACAGAGTTGGGGTACTTCTTGGCGCTTTTGAGTCCCGCCGCCAGTAGTCATGTCCAGATAGGGTAATGTTGCCCGCTAGCAGTCGAAAGGTCGCGATCGCATTAGTAATATCATCTTGCAGTTCTAGTTTTAGCTTTTCAACAGCTCGAACATAAGCAGGATAGATCAATTGATCGCTAGTCAGGACAAGAAGGATAACGCCGTGGTCTAATTTGTAGATATAGACTTGATGCCCAGTAAACTGAAATTCAAAAAATTCAAAATCGGGAGGGGTGGTTTCTACAACCTGCTGGATGCCTTGGGCGAGCGCTTCTTTTTGCTGAAAATTCAGGGTTTGGTCTACACCACAAAAATATGGACGAGACCGACCGTCCACGAGGGCAACGCCCTCAATTCCTGGTAAATTCAGAAAGTCTTGAACAACTTCCCGCTGCATAAAGAAGTTAACTCTAAATGACCCGATACCTGATGCCGATACATCCTACCGTAGCAACAGCATAAACATCACCTGCCTGAAGGCGCTGAATGTCTAAGAATGTCTAATTATGAAGATCATATCGACCAGCGATCCCACTGTTCATTATCATGCTCCGTAGTTCAATCTGTATAACGTCTTCGCTCAGTAATGTTTTGTCTCCGGTTTTTTCTAAGTTTTAGATGCAACAGTCATGTCTGATCTTCCGTTTACTCTGGATCAACTAAGAATTCTGAGGGCGATCGCCGCTGAAGGAAGCTTTAAGCGGGCTGCGGATAGCCTTTACGTGTCTCAGCCTGCGGTCAGCCTTCAAGTTCAGAATCTTGAACGCCAACTAGATGTTCCACTCTTCGATCGCGGCGGGCGGCGTGCCCAGTTGACCGAAGCTGGGCATTTATTGCTCAACTATGGCGATCGTATCCTCTCCCTTTGTCAGGAGACCTGTCGGGCGATCGAAGATTTACAAAATTTACAGGGTGGAACACTGATTGTGGGCGCAAGCCAGACAACGGGAACCTATCTGTTGCCTCGCATGATTGGATTGTTTCGACAGCGCTATCCTGATGTGGCAGTGCAGTTGCATGTCCATTCCACTCGGCGAACGGCTTGGAGTGTGGCAAATGGGCAGATTGATCTGGCAATCATCGGCGGTGAAGTGCCGCCAGAATTGCAAGACTCTTTAGAGATTATTCCCTATGCAGAGGACGAACTCGCACTGATTCTGCCAGTTTTTCACCCACTTGCCCGGATTGGCATTGTGCAGAAAGAGGATTTGTATAAGCTGCAATTTATTACGCTGGATTCTCAATCGACGATTCGTAAAGTGATTGACCAAGTATTAACCCGCTGTGGTATCGAAACGCGCCGCCTTAAAATTGAGATGGAGTTAAACTCAATTGAGGCGATTAAGAATGCGGTGCAGTCGGGGTTAGGTGCGGCCTTTGTCTCTATTTCGGCGATCGAGAAAGAGTTGCAAATGGGCGTTTTGCATCGGGCACGCATTGAGGAAGTGGTGGTCAATCGCACCTTGTCGGTCATTGTCAACCCCAATCGCTATCGTTCAAAAGCGGCTGAAGCATTTAATCAAGAGATTTTGCCTCAGTTTGCGACACACAAGCCTAAACCGGCTCCGGTGGAGGAGGCGATCGCCCCTAATGTTGACCGAGCGGATCATTCGGCAGATTCACCTCCTCTGGAAACAACCCCTTCTCAGTCTGGCGGAACCTAAACGTTAAGCACTCATGGAAACTTACTGTACTCGTCCAAACTGCTCGCGCCCTACCAACCACTTTGCAGACTTGGATGACGGTAATACGCTGAAGACGGTGCAGCAGAAATTTTGTATGAATTGCGGGATGCCCCAAATTTTGGCGGGGCGCTACCTCCCCATTCGGCTGCTCGGCAAGGGAGGGTTTGGGGCGGCATTTTTGGCCATCGATCGCTACACGCCCGCTATGCGTCAGTGCGTTGTCAAGCTGTTTCAACCCGCCGGTGATTTGAGTGCAAATCAGCTTAGGGTGGCTCAAGAGCTATTTGAGCGGGAAGGCGAGGTGCTGGAGGAGCTAGGAAACCGCCACCCTCAAATTCCAAATCTGCTGGCGTTTTTTGAACTATCAGTTCCAATTCCTAAGTCTAGTAAGCAGGATCAGTTTTTTTACTTGGTTCAAGAATTTATTGATGGTAAGAACCTTGAAGAAGAGCTAGAGGAGAAGGGCACCTTTACCCAGTCTGAGGTGCTGGAGGTTCTGATTGAGATTCTGAAAGTATTGCAGTTTGTCCATGACAATCACTCGATTCATCGAGACATCAAGCCGTCGAATGTTATGCGCCATCGCAATGGCAAACTGTATTTGCTGGACTTTGGGGCTGTGAAACAGGTCACAACCGGAAGCGGGCAAGCGGCTCAGTCGTCTACTGGAATTTATTCCATGGGGTTTGCGCCGCCAGAGCAGATGGCGGGCAATGTGGTTTATCCGGCAACTGATTTATATGCGCTGGGGGTGACGTGCATTTCGCTGCTGACGGGTAAGCAGCCAAGTGAGCTATACGATGCCTATAGCAATACTTGGAAATGGCGATCGATGGTGAGTGTGCATCAACGGCTGGGCGATGTACTAGATAAGATGCTACAAGCTTCGGCAAGCGATCGCTTTGGGTCTGCCAAGGAAACCCTTGCCGCCTTGGCGAGTCAGTCTGCTCCACCGCAACCCCAGCCAGTGCAGCCCAGCCCTCAACGGACAGTGCCTGCTGTTTCTAGTAGCCCTACTCCAGCGCCGCTGCCCCTTGCCCAACCACCAACTCCAGCCCCGGTGCAGGCGTCGCCTGCTAAATCAGGGGCGGTCGCTTCAGCATCTCAGTCAGGCGGCTTTTCAACCCTTGAGTTTTTGGCTGGAGCGGCATTCACCGGGTTTGAAGGGGGGCTACTGGCGATCGCCCTAGCGAGTTTGGCTGGAACTACGCTCATCAGCACAGGATTTTGGCTAGTTTTAGTGGTGGCGCTGATTTTGTTCCAGGCTCGGCGGATGATTGAAAAGCTGGACTTACTGATCATTGCCGTTGTATCGCTGGCGGTTGTTTTGCTGGCGGCTCCGCTCCGCAGCCATACCTGGGTGATGGGAATAGCTACTGCTTTCGGTAGCTCCTGGGTTGGAGTGTTGGCGATCGCTGTGTTTGTCGGGCTGCTGAGCATTGCGATCGCGACTCTGTTTCGTCTGGTGTACAAAATCCTTTCGGCACTGCTCTAGTTGGCTACGCGGGTTTGGGCCAGCGGTCGTCCAGTAACGGCTGTATTGGTTCGTCAGGCAATGATGCAGGCGGTTCTAAATTCTGTTCTGCGATCGCATCCAGAATATCCAGGGATACGTGATCGCAGACCCCAATCTGAATCATTAGGTTTTCTCGCAGTGCAGCATCTAGCTGGGCTTTCAAGGTCTCTGTATTCATGATATTCATAGCGAAACGGCTCTTAGCTAACCATCTTGAGTGTCATTTCTGGGTGGTACTCATGTAATGATTTTCGACGGTGTAGGCACAGTTCACACTATCAAAATCATTCAAAATCATTGCGCCTGAAGGGCAACCTATCGCCGACGGGTGAGCAGGGTTGGCTGATAAACGGGCTGATAAACATAGAATGCTGACAGCGACTAGCGGCTGCTTTTCTCCCCAACTCAATGGCAATAGTACGATGATAGTACAATAAATGGTTATTTTGTACTATTTTGTCTAAAGTGTTCAACATTCAAGTCCCAATCTGACGAGTTACGTTTTGGGTAATTCTAGGTGAAGCAATGGGCTGTAAGCCACCACTAGCTGGCTTAGTTTGGGGGCTGAACGAACTGAGCATCATTGAGTATTACAGAGGAGGATGAAAAGCTGCACCAGAGTTTTGGTTCTCTGGGGCTGTGGGCGATCGCCACCGAGCTTTCCAGCGCGAAGTTGGCTCTAAGTTAGACCTTGCTTGCTCTGCTTGGCGGCGCTCCATGATCTCTGTTGGCGTGGCGTTGAGGGTTGGATCGCGATAGGGAATGCGGGCACGGGTCTGCAAATGTTCCTGTTCTTGTTGCGACAGTGGAGGCAGTGCGGCACTGTAGCTGGCTACGGTTCCTGGCGATCGCCGCCCAATGGCCGGGGTGGCCCCAATATTTAGTCCTGCCATTAGCAAGGCGGTTCGTACGGCCGCGGCGCAGGAATAGGTGGCTAGGTGTCCGGTGGGGGTCAGGCAGCGGGCAACCAATCCCAAAAATTCTACTGTCCATAGCTGCGGACAGTGGGGGGGTGAAAACGGATCGAGAAAAATGGCATCTGCCTGAATGCCCGCCTGCACGATGCCCGGAAGCTGTTGTCGGGCATCTCCCAGGTATAACTGTCCCCGAAAGCGATCGCGCTTAACCAGTTGGCATTTTGCTAATTGACGCAACAGGTCTGGGATAGGGGCCGGCCATTGGTTGAGTAATTCATGGGCGATTGCGGCTTGGGGGACGGCTGCATTGAGTTCTAATCCGTACCAGTCTACCTGGCAGTTGGGATTCGCGTCCCAAATTGCGGCTAGGGCTGCCGCCGTGTTATATCCCAAGCCGTAGCAAATATCTAGCAGGCACAGGCGCGATCGCGCTGCCAACGTAGCGAGCCGGGTTGGCATCACAAATTTCTGCTCTGCCTCCTGTCGGGCCCCATGAAAGCTATGAAACGCTTCACCGAAGTCGGCAGACTGAAAAGTAAATGATCCGTCTGCGGTGGGCTGGGGAATTAAACGGGTGACTGTATCTGCCTGGTTCATGGTGTTGCAGCGCCAAACGTGGCGCGATCGCTCGGTATTGGGGCGAATGGATCGGTCATGGTGTGGCGATCAGAGAAATTCCATCTTCAACACAGATGTTTCCTTCACAATAATCCTGAATTTTTTGTTTACTTCAGAAGAATGGATTAGGCAAGGGCATCGATGCCTAATTTTGATGCAATTTTGTGAACACCATCCGCACCGATGTGGGGGACATCATGCAAGATAAAGTCAGCGAAGTGAGCCAGAAACTGGTTCAAGTCATCCAAACGCGGGATGTTAATCGTGTCCGCTACCTTTCCAAAATGATGGAGCGTCAAAAAGATCCGATGAACACTGTGCGACTGTTTTGGCTGATTACGCAACATCTGAAACGGATTGATGAGGACTTACTCAACTGGTTTGAAAGCATCTACTTCGAGGATTGTGCGCCGGAAGTGCAGGAAATGTGGCTACAGTTTGTGGATCTCTGCGGCTTAACCCTGTCGGAACAATATGCAATGACGGCCAAACAAGCTTGAGCGCCCTATTCAATAATCTATTCGATAACCCATTCGAGTAGTTCTCTATTAGTAATGATTTTTGGTGGTGTTGGCGACGCCAACACCACCAAAAATCATTACATGAATACCACTATCTCCATTCGATTTAAATTATCCCAAATCATCAGCGTTTATCTGCTGCCGGCGCTTGGTAGCCTGGGGTGAAATAAGGTTGAACGCTTTGATGAACGGCGCTAGCAGCGTCGTTTTTTATGCATAGCGTTTCTCGTTGGCGATCGCTATGCGCTTTACTTACTAGTCATCACCCAAGAACCATCCCAATCGTCCGGCGGCGGAGCTTGCAACCAATGCTGACAGCGTTCGAGATGCAAGGACGATGACTTATCACTCTTATCCAATTCTAAAACCATGCCAAACTCAGCCATTGCCTGAGCAAAGCGACGATTAAGATAATGGTCACGCCCCTGATGATAATGCTCAATAATGTGTTGCTTTAAGTCTGGCATGGGCTGGTCACGGTATCCTACTAACTCATATACGATGACAGGCTTATTCCTACCTTTCACTCGAATATAATCAAGTTCGCGGGCCCAAACGCGATCGGCACAGGGCCGATAGGTTGATTCGCTGATTACAATATCGGTACCATACATCTTGCTTGCAGCTTCTAGCCGAGAACCCAAGTTAACCCCGTCTCCGATCGCCGTAAATTCCATGCGTTTGCTAGAGCCGATGTTGCCGCTAATAACGCTATCAGAGTTAAGACCAATCCCAATGCGAATCGGCACTTGACCCATCTGTTCTCGTTCGGCATTAAATAACTTGAGGCGGCGGCGCATTTCTAACGCAGTCTGCACAGCCATCCATTCATGATCGTCCAGCGGCAAGGGCGATCCATAAACCGCCATAATGGCATCGCCGATGTATTTATCAAGGGTTCCCTTGTAGGTGAAGACGGCATCGACCATTGCCTCGAAGTATTTGTTAAGCATTTCCACCACTTCTTCCGCTTGCAGGCTTTCGGTGATGGTGGTGTAGCTGCGGATGTCGGAGAACAAAACAGTCACTTCTTTGCGATCGCCCCCCATACGAGCTGCATCTGGGTTTTCCATCAACTGCTCTGCCAACTCCTGAGTCATGTAGCGATACATGGTGCTTTTGAGGCGCTTTTCATCGCTAATGTCGTCCATAACCACAAGCGCTCCAGAGACGCGATCGCTATCAGACGCATCGGCAATTGTGTTGATGGATAGGTTAATGCTATGCTGCTCCTCCCCTTGAGAGGGATACAGGGTGCGGTCTGGATAATACTGCTGTCGATCCTTGATTTCTCTGGGATGCAGAGCGCTATTTAGCCAGCGGGAAAAATCAGCCTTTTCAATCGCGATCAAGTCAGCAATCGATCGCCCTTCAATGGACGTCGTGCGCTCCAGCCCTAGCAAATCGAGAGCGCTCTCGTTAGCCGCAATGACGTTACCGCTTTGATCTGTAGAAATCACGCCGTTGGTGAGCGATCGTAGAATATCTCGCTGCATTTGCTCCTGTTGCTTCACCGTGGCAAAAAGCTTGGCATTGTGGAGCGCCACACCCGCCTGGATGTTGAACGTCTCCATAAATTTTTGATCATTGTAATTGAAGCTGGCCTGCCAGCATTCGGGAGCCTCTGGCCATGGATAGGCGGTTGGGTCGTAGGCTGGGAATTCTCCCTGTTTTTTCTTGTTGACCAATTGAGTCACGCCGATCAAATCCCCGTCTGGATTTCGCACCGGCATACAGAGCAGGCTACAGGTGCGATAGCCATTTTGCTGGTCAAATTGTTGGGAAACCGTTGAATCAGGATGGTCGTACAGGTCAAACGGAATGTTAAGCACTTCTCCGGTTTGAGCAACATGACCCGCAAACCCAGCCCCAACCGACACTCGCAATTCTTTTAGCGAACCGTCTGACTGGGGAATTTTGGTCCACAGCTCAGAGTTGGTTTCATCCAGCAACCAAAGGGTGCTGCGATCGGCATTCATTAACTGCTTGGCCTCATCCATCACCCGCCGCAGGGTTTCATCCAGGTCAAGGCTGCTTTTACTCAGCGACTCCGTTGCTGTAATCAATGCATTGGCAGCCCGCTGACGCTGAGTCGCCACATAGAAGGACTGGGATGATTTAACAATCAGCCGAATTGATTTGCTAAATTCCCGAAAGACCTGTTCATCTTCTTCGGTAAATCCTTTGGGGTCCACACGCTCAGCCAAGGAACTTGTGGCGGATTGCTGGGGCTTCAGCTTGTTAATCATCTGCACCACCGCTACCAGCTCTGAAGCCTGATCATCACCGGTTGCGGTATCCAAAAGCGGCATCGCCAGCATACTGTAGGTGTGATAGCCCATTTTGCCGTACTGGATTTTGGCTTGCTCCAGCAGCGGGTCGGCGGATTGGGTCAGGTCTGGAATAAAGCCGATGTTTAGGGCCCGTTTGTGAGTGGCGACATTGCCAGCAATGCCCTTGTTCGATGGAATACGAATTTCGAGAGTGCCACCTTTGCCGTCACCTTTGGCAATGATGGAGTATAACTCATCTTTTTCCTTATCCAATAGAAAAATGCTGACGCGATCGGCGTTGAGTAGCTCGGCTGTTTTGTAGGTAATGGAGCTGAGCATTTCTTCCAGGATGGCGTCGAACCCCTGGATCTCCAACATGGAAAGGGTATCGTTGACGATTTGCAGCTTTTTCTCAACGTCGTTGACCACTTGGCGGAACGTAGACTGGCTCAGCGGCGCTAAAAATGCAGAAAAGGAGCCGCCTGTTTGTGCTAAAGCACTGCCAGGGTTGTCCAGTTGAGGCTCGTCTACCTGCTCTTGGTCAATGATGGATGCCTCTACCCCTGCGGCGGCTTGGGCGGTTGCTACTTGGTCAGCCACCGGGCGATCGCTCCTTTCTTCCACAACGGCTGTCACCACGACTTGGGCGGTGGCGGTGTCGGAAGGAGCTTCCTGAGACATGGCACTAACGGACGCTTCGTCGTTTTCCCGGTTGGATAGGTGCGGGGATTGAGATGTCATGACAAATGGTGGTGTTAGTGGTGTAGATACAGAGCGTGGGGCGATCGCAGGGTTTTCTTCAAATGCTGAGCCTAGAGGGGCGGTCTATCCGTAGTTTAGGCAGGAAGTCGCATGGGGACTAAATTCGCTGGCTCTCCTACAAGGTACACACAGTTCGCGCTAGATGCCATCCATTGATGCTACTGAGGCTAAATCAAACCATGCAATACAATTTTTAATACCCTATCAGCAATATTTTCCCAACTGGTTGCTAGTCTACCCGACTTTCCCGTCGGCCGATCGAGTTCTTTTCTGTTTCGGGAACCAATGCTGGCGATCGGGCGTGGGCATCTGGCATGATAAATCGGCAAGAGCTGCCAGATGCCAGCCGTTTGTGCCGGGGTTCAAATACTGAAGAGTTCGAGTGTAGGGAAGTTTCAGCAAATCTATATGAACAATGTTTGGGTGAGAGAGGAGCAGGGATGCTGTGATTGGATATTGAACTAATTGGCAGGTTTCGGGGGGCGGGATGATCTCTGGACATTGCATGACCCAAGCCGCATAATCCATGCGGGATGGAGAAGGCGGAAGCGATCGCAATTTTTCAAC
>CAYSIR010000015.1:10498-13263 GCA_964431105.1 uncultured Leptolyngbya sp.
CCCGACTGTTTAACCCGACTGTTTAGCCCGACTGTGGCAGCCCGGTTGTATGGCTCACGCACTGGGAACCGTCTGAATACTGATAATTTTTGGATACTACACCTTGAGACCAATCGCCGCGATGGTTAAACAGCCCCAGCCAATCAGAAACGCAACGCCGCCGATGGGGGTAATGGCTCCAAGCCACTGAATGCCGCTGAGACTGAGCGCATAAAGGCTGCCTGAAAAGAGGGCAATTCCAGCGATGAATGCCCCGCCAGTCACAGTCAAAAGAGTTCGTCCAGTTTGAGCGCGGGTTAATAGCAGACCCACTGCCAACAGCGCGATCGCATGGTACATCTGATAGCGCACGCCGGTCTCAAAAATAGCTAGGGCGCGATCGCTCAGCATTGATTTAAGGGCATGGGACGCAAAGGCTCCGCCTGCAACCCCTGACCCGCCCAAAATAGCTGCGATCGCTAAGAAAACTCGACTTGCCATACCGCTCCTTAAAACTCCATCTAGGCTCCACTCTCTCGATGGTTTTGGATTGGGGAGCCATTAAACGATTCCTCGCCGGTGACTTGGGAAATGAAGCATCCTGATCCGGCTGTCCCTCAAGAACTGAGATGGCGCTTCACAGTGCTTCAAGTTTGCTGTATTCAAAGTTTGGCGTTGCTGATGCCGGGGATGAATGTTAGGGATGCATTGATAACGTTGTGCCAATGCATCTTGCTATTCAGCAACCCCCCAATTGTTCGTATTCAGTCTGTCTGTATTCAATCTGTATTCAAACTGTCTAGCGCTCCTGTGTTCAACTCTCCCATATTGAAACAGTAAATAATGCCGCCTGCTTCATCTACGTCAAATGTCGCGTCAAATTCACGGGCGCGATCGCTCAAATAGGTCGTTGCTTCGAGGGCAGATAGATGAGCCTGCATCGCAAACTGGAGAACGGTGACTTGTCCGTGCCCTTGCTGCAAGCACGTATAAAATACGCGCTGAAGATAATGAGCTTGGGCTTGCTGATGTCGGTGATGGAGCGATCGCTGTAGCCCTATGGCTCCAGACAGTGGCGCAATGCCCAGCAATAGCAAAGCGGCATAGACTTCCTGGCGCTCTGTGTTGGGTAAGTCGGGTTCCGTCAATCGCCGTGTAGCCAGTACCGTGCTGGTGATCCCCACTGTCAACAACAGGGCGATCGCCAGTTGGGAGATGCGAGTAAACCTGGGAAAGCTGGTCATAGGGCATAGACCTTGGATCATGCTAGAACATTGCGCTAGAACAGCCAGATTAGAAAATTCGAGCAACATCAGGGCATCGGTGGTGGCAGTTCAGAATTGACCTGACGTGGAATGCGAGGCGAACGACTGTGCAAGGGCCCAAGGAGCTGATTCATTTGTCGGAGTTGGGCCTCTGTCCCCATACAAATGAGCATATCCCCCTCTTGCAGGATGGTATCGGCTGTGGGGCCCACCACTAGCGTTGTGTCGGCCCGTTTGATAGCCAGCACCAAAACTCCTGACTTCATGCGTAACTGGGCTTGGTGCAGGGTTTGCCCGACGCACGGGCAATAGTCAGACTTGAGCAAGAACTCTTCAAGATAGAACGAGCGATCGCCCCCCGTTAAAATCCCATCCACAAAATCCATGACTTGAGGGCGCAGAGCCGCTGCCGCCATACGCTTTCCGCCGGTAATGTATGGCGAAATGACCGCATCTGCGCCAGCCCGTTCAAGCTTCTGCAACGCTTCGGCGGTATTGGCACGAGCGATCGCTCGGATCGTTGGATTTAGTGCCTTGGCTGACAAAATTGTATAAAGATTTTCTGCATCTGACGGCAGGGCCGCCACCAGACAGGCTGCTCGTTCCACTCCAGCCCGCATAAGCGTTTCGTCGAGTGTGGCATCTCCCTGCACCATGGCGTACTTTTGCTCAGTAACCGTTGCAGCCGCCTCAGTATTGAGATCAATGGCAACAAAGTCGATTCCCTCAGTAGCAAACTCCAGAGCAATCTGCTGGCCGGTACGCCCGAACCCGCAGATGATGTAATGTTGCGAAAAACGATCTAACAAACGCTGTAAGTTCCGTCGTCGGATGCCTTCTTGAAAATACCCTCGAATGACCGCATCTGCAAAGCGATTCGCAATGTAGGCGATGGTGACAGCTCCCATCAAAATCAGAGCGATCGTCAGCACCCGTCCTCTATCACTTAACGGACGCACCTCCGAAAAGCCAACGGTTGCCAGAGTGATGACGGTCATATACGCTGCATCTAGCCAGCGCCATTTCTCGATGATCCGATATCCGACTGTTCCCAACACCGTTACCAGCAGGAAGGCGACTCCCCCAAAGGTTAGTTCCCAGCGAATCCGCCGATAATCTAAGTCAAACTTGGACGGCACAACATCACCTCATCCCATTGACGCTGCACGGCTCTTTGCTCAGCGACAGGCTAACGGCTCAGCATTCCGCCGTCTAGCATAGCAATAGGCGATTCTGAACACCATCTCCTGGGCCCTAGCACTCTTCCATCATTTTCCATGAGGTAATCCTAGACGGTTTGTTGATGATGCCTTGGGCGCAACGCTAGCAACGTTGCCCGCATTCCCAGCCCCCTTCTTCCAAGTCTGATGTAGAAGCCACTGAATTGCCTGTGCTTAGGTTCTAGAACCAGATCTTTGAAGAACGGCAGAAATGGTAATGGGGCAAAAAGTCTGACGTTTGCATCATGCATCGCAATCTGGATGGACACTAATTCGTAGAGTATTCAGGGTATTCATAGAG
>CAYSIR010000015.1:13363-30412 GCA_964431105.1 uncultured Leptolyngbya sp.
GTATTCATAGAGAGTATTCATACCTAATGATAGATGACACAGATTAAATCCCATTCGTCAAGATTTTTATGTTTCAAAATGTTGCAGGATGCCATTTGATGTGTTAACTTTTATTACATAAGGATTTGTACTAAATAGGGATTGAACCTAACCATGGAAAACCAAGAGACAAAGTTCGGATTTACCAAGTTTGCTGAAACCTGGAACGGTCGCCTAGCAATGATGGGATTTGTTATTGGGTTGGCTACTGAATTGCTGACCGGTCAAGGCATTCTTTCTCAAATCGGCTTGATGTAGGACAAATAGCCTAACCTCAGAATTTTTAGGGAAGCGATCGCTTCCCTTTTTTGTTGCTGCGTGCCCGCTGGCTAGAGTAATGTTGCCATGGAATAGGCATGGTTTGGGTCTGGTGTTGCGAACCGAGTGGGCGATCGCCCACTCGGTCATCACGGATTATCCAGATTGCTTCGATTGTTGAGAGTGATCCGAGTTATGAGATGGGCTGAAATGGCGATCGCTCCCTCCCCAGCTAGATGCCAATAGATGAATCACATCAATACCATAAAAAAAACCTGTGCTAGAGCCGGTAGATCCAAAAACTATGTCTACCCTGGTGAAAGGCAGCAGATGACAGCCGCCTGTGGGTTTAGCCTTCTATCGCCCCAGTCACACGAGATGACTCATTTCCAATCCAGTTCCATCTCCTTTTGGACAGCGGGCGCTTCCTTCGCGTACTGGACTCCATCTGATGTCATCCAACCTGTTCAGCACTTGCAGAACTCTCTAGAAAAATTCCTATGGCACAAAGCTTTGGTCTGATCGGCCTCGCCGTAATGGGCGAAAATCTAGCTCTTAATGTTGAGCGCAACGGATATTCAGTCGCCGTTTATAATCGCTCTCCCGACAAAACAGAAGCCTTCATGGCCAACCGCGCCAAAGACAAAAACGTTCAGGCGACCTACTCCCTCGAAGACTTTGTTAAAGCGCTTGAGCGTCCTCGCAAAATCTTGATCATGGTGAAAGCGGGCAGTCCGGTTGATGCCGTTATCGGACAGTTGAAGCCGCTGCTCGAAGAAGGCGACATGATTATTGATGGTGGCAATTCGCTCTACAGCGATACCGATCGCCGCGTTCAAGAACTTGAATCAACGGGGCTGCGTTTCATTGGTATGGGCGTTAGCGGTGGTGAAGAAGGCGCACTGAATGGGCCAAGCCTCATGCCTGGTGGCACCAAGGCCGCCTATGACGAAATCGAGCCTATCGTGACCAAAATTGCCGCCCAAGTGGATGATGGCCCTTGCGTGACCTACATCGGGCAGAGCGGTGCAGGTCACTACGTCAAGATGGTTCACAACGGTATTGAGTACGGCGATATGCAGCTTATCGCTGAAGCTTACGACATTCTGAAAAATGTAGCCGGACTCGATCACCAGCAACTTCACAGCGTTTTTACAGACTGGAACACAACCGACGAGCTGAACTCATTCTTAATTGAGATTACGGCTGATATTTTCACCAAAATGGATGATGACACCGGCCGGCCGTTGGTAGAAGTTATCAAGGATGCGGCGGCGCAAAAGGGAACAGGACGCTGGACGGTGGTGAGTGCCTTAGAGCTGGGGGTCAGCATTCCTACCATTACGGCGGCAGTGAATGCGCGGATTATTTCTTCGATTAAGCCTGAGCGGGTGGCGGCATCGCCCAAGCTGACGGGGCCATCTGGCAAGTATGACGGTGATATTCAGGCGCTCATTGGTAAGATTCGAGACGCGCTGTACTGCTCTAAGATTTGTTCCTATGCCCAAGGGATGGCGCTGTTGGGCAAGGCATCTCAAGAATTTGGCTATGATCTGGATCTGGGTGAATGTGCCCGCATTTGGAAAGGGGGTTGCATCATTCGGGCTGGGTTCTTGAACAAGATCAAGAAGGCGTTTACAGATGATCCCCATTTGCCTAATCTGCTGCTGGCTCCGGAGTTTATCCAAACGATTTTGGATCGGCAAGAGGCATGGCGTGAGGTGATTTGTTTGGCTGCTAAGTTGGGGATTGCAGTTCCGGCGTTCAGTGCATCTTTGGATTATTTTGATAGCTATCGGCGCGATCGCTTACCTCAAAATTTGACCCAAGCGCAGCGGGATTACTTTGGTGCCCATACGTTTGAGCGGCTTGATAAGGAAGGGACATTCCACGCTAATTGGTTTTAGTCTAATGGCTAGGCGACGGGCTAGGCGACGTTACCTTGTTGGCGCTGCTGTCTGTGTCCCTGCCTAAATGCCAACCAAGCAGGTTAGGAGATTTTAGGGAGCTGCCGCACTCAGAAAGCTCCCTAACTTCGGTCACTGAAAATCAAACTAGAATCAAATTGAGTACGGACAGCTCTGCTCCGTGCTTTTTTGTGCTGTGCAGGAGTCAAACCTGGTCACTGGATCATGCTATCCGCAGGGGGAGGCACGCTTTTCTAACTGTCCTGAAAGATAATAGAGCAGCGGCTTCTGCGTAGAGCGTGAATGATGAAGAAATGAGAGTATTGCTGCCGATGCAACAGCCCAATTACCGTCATTTTTGGTATGCCCCATGGCGTAGAGTGATTCGCTACGGTCTGCGGGTTGGATTGGCGGGGATCATGCTTTGGTTGGCGATCGCCTGTTCGATGGGGGCGGCCCAGACGACTCTGACGATTGCACTGCCGGGTATTGATGCTTCGCGCTGGCGATCGCTGATCGATCGTTTTGAGGATCAGCATCCCGCGATTCGCTTAGAAGTTGTTGAAGCTCATGACTCTACTGATGACTTAGAAACGATTTATAGCAATGCCTTTGCCAACGGCAGCTCAACCTATGATTTGGTGTACGCCGATATTGTTTGGGTGCCAAAGTTTGCGGCGGCTGGGTGGCTTTTGCCGTTGGGCGATCGCATTTCAGAGGATGAGCTTGCTGATTTTTTGCCGAATGATCTCGCCGGTAGTTTCTACGATGACCAACTGTATCGATTGCCGATGCGATCGGATATTGGCGTATTGCACTATCGGCAAGATCTGCTGCAGGCGGCAAATCGACCGATTCCTGAAACCTTTGATGATTTGCTCACTGCCGCAGACTATTTGCAATCTCAGAATCTCGTAAGCTGGGGCTATCTGTGGCAGGGACGACCCTATGAAGGACTCAGTGCAACCTTTGCTGAGGTGCTGGCGGGCTATGGAGGATTTTGGATTGATCCCGACACGCTCGACATTGGGTTAGAGCAACCGGAAGCGGTGCAAGCGTTGCAGTTTTTGCGCCAAACAATTGTAACTGGTGTTGCTCCAGAACGGGTCACGGCTTACAGCGAGGAGGAAACCTATCGGCTATTTCAGGATGGTGAGGCGGCTTTTTTGCGGAACTGGCCCGAAACGTGGGCGACTGTTAACTCGATTGACTCTGAAATGAGCGGCAAAATTGCGATCGCGCCTGTCCTTCATGCAGAGGGGCACATCAGTCGGGGATGCCAAGGAGGATGGGGGCTGGCGATCGCTGCTAATACACCCCATCCAGATGAGGCCTGGATGGTGGCGCAGTTTTTCACCAGTGCTGAAACCCAGCGGCGGTTAGCCCTGGAGGTTGGATATTTGCCGAGCCGGAGGTCACTATATACCGACCCAGCGATCGTACAGCACTATCACGACTACCCCGCACTGCTTGATCTCATGGCCCAATCTGTCATGCGTCCAGCCATTCCTGCCTACCTGCAGGTGTCTGAAATTTTGCAGCGCTATGTTCATGCTGCCTTGACCGATCGCCTCACGCCGGAACAAGCCCTGGCGGCGGCGGCTGAAGAAACCCAAACCGTACTCAATGGAGATGCTTGATGCGATCGCGCCAGACAGGAATCGCGTGGTTATTTCTGACCCCGGCCATGGTGCTGATTGGTCTCTTTGTTTTGTTTCCGATCGGCTACCTCATTTATCTCAGCTTCACAATGGGCAGTTTCACGCGGACAGGGGTGCAGTGGGTGGGGCTGCGCAACTATGGACGGTTGTTCCTTGACCCGGACGTGCGGCAGGTGCTTGGCAATACGATTTATTTCACCATCGGTACGGTGATCCCCAGTGTTGCGGTTCCGCTGGTGCTGGCTGTGGGCTTGGATCGAGCGATCGCGCTGCGAGGGTTACTGCGAACTGCTTACTTCATTCCGTCTATTACCTCGCTCGTGGCGGCTGGGCTAGGTTTCCGCTGGCTTTTCCAAACGGATGGCCCGGTTAATGCGGCTTTGATGGCGATCGGACGCGACCCAATCCCGTGGTTGAGCAGTCCCGTCTGGGCGATGCCGGTGCTGATTGTGCTGAGCAGTTGGAAACAGTTGGGCTTTAACTTGGTGGTATTTCTTGCGGGTTTGCAAACGATTCCACTGGCTCTCTATGAAGCTGCTGCGCTAGACGGAGCTAACCGCTGGCAGCGTTTTTGGTACATCACAATTCCTAGCTTGCGCCCTACACTAATTTTTGTCGGCATCACCACCACTCTCTTCACTCTCCGCAGCTTTGAACAGCCCTATGTGATGACTGGCGGCGGGCCGCTCAATTCCACGAACTTGCTCGTGTTCTACATTTATAATCAAGCTTTTGCCCAATTTGATTTTGGCTATGCAGCGGCGGCGGCAACCCTGCTTTTGGTAGGCGCGATCGCCTTGGTTTATGGGCAATTTCGTATCACGGAGGATGAGTGATCCCCAGATGATCCCCAGATGATCCCCAGATGATCCCCAGCTAGTTTTCAACTGATCCCCAGGTCATTTCCAGATGATCTTCATGCGGTCATAGGTTAGATGGCTGGCCATACCATTGGGTTTCAATCGTCTGAATGAGTATTTTTGCCTGCGATCGCTGGTAATCGGGTGCATCTTCGTGCAGCAGCACTGTAACGTGCCCTAGTTTGCGGCCCGGTCGCGGCGCTTTGTTGTACCAATACACCTGGGCATCGGGTATCGCTGAGAGCGATCGCAATCGTTCTGCGTAGGCCTGATCTGGAATATCAACCCCCAGCAGATTCACCATTACCGCTGCGGCACAATGTAGCCGAGCATCCCCCAGCGGTTGCCCCGTCACGGCGCGAAGCTGCTGTTCAAACTGAGACGTAGGGCAGGCATCCAGGCTATAGTGTCCAGAATTGTGGGGGCGCGGCGCTGTTTCGTTCACTAGCAATTGTTGATCGGGCGTAAGAAATAGTTCAATGCCCATGATGCCGATAAAATTTAATCGCGTCATCAAGGTTTTGGCGATGCGGTCTGCCTGTTGCCGAACGGCCAGAGGAATGTCATTCAGCACTAACACTCGCCGACAAACCTGCTGAATTTGCTGCGTTTCTACAACCGGATAGGTCATCATCTCCCCCGATGCCGATCGCGCTGCCATCAGGGCTAACTCACGCTCAAATGGGACAAAGGCTTCGAGCAGCCATTCAGTATGAGATTGCTGGATATGTTGGCGGGTGGACTGAAGCTGGGTGCGATCGCGCATGATGGCTGTCCCATATCCGTCGTAACCGTGGCGACGTGCTTTCACCACAGCAGGCAACCCAAACTGCAATAGGTCGGCTTCCGTTGGGTCTGGGGGAAGCGCCAAAAAGTGAGGCGTGGGCAAGTCAGCATCGCGCAGATAGCAGCGCTGGTCATATTTGTCTAGCAGGGGACGCAGCGCCGCTAGTGATGGACAAAAGACCGTTCCAGCCTGCTCTAACTGCGTTAGGTCATCCAAATGAATGAATTCATTTTCAAAGGTAATAACCTGACAATGCTGGGCGAGTTGAGCCGTTACTGCCGCGTTATCCACTGCACCATAAAAGACGTGTTGGGCGATCGCTACGGCGGGATCAATCGGCTTTGGCGTTTGAATTGCTAAATTAAGACCGAGGCGCTGCGCCCCGGTCGCCATCATCCAGGCGAGTTGTCCGCCCCCAATTACACCAACCGTTGGCATCTCTATTCCCCTCCACTCACCCTGAATACTCTACCAGGACTCGCTCGGAGTTACAGCAGATACATCGAACGCGATCGCATTAGCTATCGACAGCCTAGCGAGTCCCGTGTGGATCTTCCGGTGGTTGGATTTGTGCCACTCGCATAGGCACACAGCTCTTTTACCTGAATGCGATCGAGAAGGGCGTCACTAAAATCTGCTCCCTCAATGTCCACATTTTCAAACGTCGAACCGAGCAAAATTGATTCCACCAAGATGGCATTGCTCAAATCTGCATCAAAAAACTTGGACTGATCCGCCATCGAGTTTGTCAAATCCGCCCCGTGTAAATTCGTTTTGGTCAACACCGATGCACTTAGAATGGCTCCTCGTAAATCAGCATTGGAAAAATTGGTTAGCTCTAAGTTAGCGTTGGATAGTTCTGCGGCCTGTAGGCTTTGCCCCGAAAAGTCACGCTGGGTTAAATCCGCATTGCTAAAGGACATGGGGCTGCTCCAGTCTGCCCAAGCTGGGGTTGCCATACACCAAATGGCGATCGCAATTACAGCCGCCACCATTGATCGAACTATATGCATCCTAGAACTCAACTCACGCACCACTGTGAACTACTCAACTGCTGAAGGGGACTGAACAACCGCTGTGCGATCGCACTCATCCTGCAAATCTAGAAACGCTCGCACGACCTGCAAATAAGTAGTGGCATCTTCCAGCATCGGAAAATGGGCCGTCCGAGGAATGACAACCTGCGTAACCTGTGGATTTAGGTCGGCCGCTGCTTGCCCCATCACCGCCGGAATAATTTGGTCATATTGTCCTGATACCAGCAGTGTCCGGGTCTGAAGCTGCTGAAATTCGCGGGGCATCACTTCAGTCGCTGTTTTGCTGACGGAGGTATAAATTGTGCCGAGGGCCGCTGCCGTGTCTGCCATCAAAAAATCATCTAGGAAAGCTTTGCTCTCTCGGCTAGGAATTAGACGGTGCAAAAACCGCAGCATAAATATCCGGTGAACGAGCGGAATTTGACCTAGCCATGATGGACGGAATTTCACGACATATCCGCCGAAGGTGTAAAACGCTTCAAAGGCCCGCTTGTCATATTCAAAAATGCCGCTACAGGTCAACACGGCTTGTTCAACGCGATCGCTATAGCGATTCAAAAATAGCGTTGCGATTGACGCACCCATCGAGTGAGCATTCAAATAAACCGGCTGCCGCAGGTTCAATGCATTTAGCAGCAGCGCCAAATCATCGGCGTAGCTTTCCAGTTCATAGCCCAGGGCTGCAACCGCGCTTGGGATCGGATTCGGCAGAGGCGATCGCCCAAACCCGCGCATATCATAAAGCAAACAGTCAAACCAGGGGGATAGGGCTTGAGCCGTTGTCTGCCAATAGCGACAGGAACCCGCCCATCCATGTAGAAAAACCATCACAGGCCGAGGGCTTGCCGCCTGAATGCGATCGCCTGTAATCCATTCGTAATAGTGATCGACCCCGCGAATAAGTTGATATGGCATAACCCTGATGTGCTAACCTCCGCCTCACCCGTTGCCTAAGCCGACTCCGGCTTTGGCAATGAAGATGGATGCAGCAGCAACTCAGCCGTCGATCGCTTCTCAACCATCTCACGGGTGATCACACAGCGGGTCACATCTTTCCGAGACGGCAATTCATACATAATTTCAAGCATCAACTCTTCCACAATGCCCCGCAATGCCCGTGCCCCAGTCTTTCGGCGATAGGCTTCCTTCGCGATCGCCCGAATGGCATCCGGCTTAAACTCCAGATTTACATTATCCATCTTCAGCAGCTTCTGATATTGCCGCACCAGAGCATTTTGAGGCTCCGTGAGAATCTCAGTTAGGGCATCCTCATCTAGCGGGTCAACCACTGCCATCACCGGCACCCGACCGACAAACTCAGGGATCATCCCAAACTTGACCATATCGTCAGGTTCCAGAAACCTCAAAATTTCAGATGCATGGCGATCCTTAGCTTGCTGAGCATCCTTCGGCTGCACAAACCCCATCGATCGCTTACCAATGCGCTGCTCTACTGCTTTATCCAGCCCTACAAATGCCCCACCACAAATAAACAAAATATTGGCAGTATCAATCTGAATGCAGTCTTGATACGGATGCTTGCGCCCACCTTGGGGAGGAACATTGGCGATCGTCCCCTCCAGCATCTTCAGTAATGCTTGTTGAACGCCCTCGCCAGAAACATCACGGGTAATCGACGGGTTCTCACTCTTGCGGGCGACCTTATCAATTTCATCAACATAAATGATGCCGCGCTGTGCCTCTTCCACATCCATATCAGCCACTTGCAGCAGGCGCAACAAGATATTTTCAACATCTTCACCCACATACCCAGCCTCCGTTAGGGTGGTTGCATCTGCCACCGCAAACGGAACATCTAGCAGTTCTGCCAACGTTTGAGCCAGCAGGGTCTTACCGCATCCCGTCGGCCCGATCAGCAAAATATTAGACTTCTGAAGCTGTACCGTAT
This sequence comes from uncultured Leptolyngbya sp., assembly GCA_964431105.1. GTDB lineage: Bacteria > Cyanobacteriota > Cyanobacteriia > RECH01 > RECH01 > RECH01. The sequence goes on from CAYSIR010000015.1 coordinate 21,822, forward strand.
CGTCCCGGCGATTGCCGACCGAGCTTTGCTCGTGGCTAAGACGTTTGTAATGGTTGTAGACAGCGACCGACAGAATTTTTTTAGCCTGTTCTTGGCCAATGACATGGGCATCCAAATGACGCTTGATGTCGTGAGGCTTAGGAATTTGATTGAGAGAAATAGCAGCCGTGCGTGATGGGCGCTTTTCGGTGCGCTGTTCCCGCCGGGGGGGCGGCTGCGGCACTGCCGAACTAGAGTCGTACAACTCCTCATCCAAGATTTCATTGCAGAGATCAACGCACTCATCACAGATGTAGACTCCTGGCCCAGCAATGAGTTTGCGCACCTGTTCTTGTGACTTGCCACAAAAGGAGCATTTTAGATGGGAGTCGTACTTCGGCATAATGACCTCTTAGTTCACAGCAGCGATCGCATTTGCTGAGGCGGATAGCTCTTGGCGAGAAATCACTTCGTCAACCAGCCCGTAAGCCCTAGCCTCATCAGCAGACATATAAAAATCGCGCTCGGTGTCTTCCTCAAGCCGCTCAATTGGCTGCCCTGTATGTAGCGCCAGCAATTCATTGAGCTTTCGTTTGTGATACAAGATTTCACGGGCTTGAATTTCAATGTCCACGGCCTGCCCTTGAGCGCCACCGAGGGGTTGGTGAATCATAATTCGGGCGCTTGGCAGCGACAGGCGCTTCCCTTTCGTACCACTAGACAACAAGAACGCTCCCATGCTAGCGGCTATCCCGAAACAAATCGTCACGACATCTGGACGAATTTGCTTAATCGTGTCGTAAATGGCCATGCCAGCGGTCACAGAACCACCCGGCGAATTCACGTAAAGCTGAACATCTCTCTCTGGATCTTCAGCATCAAGAAACAGTAGTTGGGCCACAATCGAGTCGGCTACTGTGTCATCAATGGGAGTTCCTAAAAATATGATACGCTCACGCAGCAGACGGGAGTAGATATCAAATGCTCGCTCCCCTCGTCCTGATTGTTCTACCACCATTGGCACAACGCCATTGACTCCAACAGGGTTGTACCCGATGGAAGCAATATCGTCGGATGAATAATGTGAGCGGCTAGTCAACGAACTGGCGGATTGAGATACAAGCATATCCGGTTGTAAAAATCGTTTGTGGGTTGAAATAAGTACAGTGGCGGCAGCATGATTTTATGTCCAATGATTCTGCGTCGCCTTCGCTCATTATGCCTCAACTCATCAATGACTGGCTGATATGTTGGCAATTCTCTCGCGATCGCCAACAGGATCAATCAGGAGCAATCTAACACATTTAAGGCGTGGCAAGGCTAGCGTCTAGTATCGGCTATTTTCGATCGCTCACCCTCACATTTAGCGTTTCAGCCGTCATGCTACAGGTTCCATGGCGGATAGAGTCCAGCGGTGGTCGCCCGGAAACGAACAAGCGTGATAGAAACCCAGCCTCTAGGCAAGCTAGGCGGCTTAGAGCCATGAACCGAGCGATCGCTCCAGGAAACATTTAGATTTGGGAACCCCAGTCAGCTCCGGTTAGCCCCAGTCAGCCCCAGTTTCAGTCATGATGGCGCTCGCCAGACGCTCCCAGACATGGTGGATTATGAGGGATGTAAGGAGATGGATAGAATGTTCAGGCGCGATCGCAACTGACGCCTGCCTAGCCTGCGGTTGGTGTCCGGCTAGGCGTTCGCATCCTCAGCGTCTGTAATCTCCGTTTCAGATGCACTTACATCTACGGTGCGATCGGTTGCTGCATCATCCGCTGGGTCAGAAGACGTTAAGTCAGAAGACGCCTCCGCCAGCTCGCTAGCATCAACAGCATCCTCTAGATCCACCGCCTGCCCCGCCGTTGCCGCCGCTTCTAATGCTGCTTCCACGTTGTCTTCGTTGAGCTTTCCTTCTGGAACATACTCAACAGTATTGAATGACTCCAACAGCGCCATTGCTCTTTCGCTCATCAATTCTTGTCGAATTGTTTCCTCTAGATCCTCTCTATTTGAGTCTTGACCAGCCATGCCGGTCTCTTCTTCGATTTCCTGGATTGCGGCAGCAATCTCCTCGTCGTCCACTTCGATCGATTCTCGCTCAATAACTTCTAGCAGCACCATCGATCGCTTAAGCCGTTCTGCGGCCTCTGGACGAGACGTCTGCTGCAACTGTTCAATCAAATCAGGCGTAAATAGTTTTTTAACGTCCATTCCCTGCTGACTCAGCCGAATAGCAGTGTCTTGCAACATCTGGCGAACCTCTTGCTGAATCAGCGTCTCAGGTAACTCCACCTCAAGCTTCTCGACTAGGGCACTGAGCAACGTCGTGCGGCGGTTTCGCTTCGTTTGGGCTTCGGCCATCTCTCGAATGCGCGTTTCGATGGACTCTCTCAGCTCAGCTAGGGTTTCAAACTCGCTGACTTCTTCTGCTAAATCATCATCGAGTTCTGGCAGCTCTGGCTGCTTAATTTCCTTCAGCGTCACCGAAAATTTAACCGGCAGCCCTGCCAATTCCCCTTGGTGATAATCTTCAGGAAAATGAGTGATGACATCACGGGTATCGCCGATCGCCATGCCCACAATACCTTCACAAAATCCCGGAATAAAGCGTCCTTCCGTTAATTCCACTTGAAAATCACTCGCCGTTCCGCCCGCAAACTCTTCCCACTCGATACCGTCTTTATCTATGTGCTTCTCGCCTTCCAAATCCTGGGCTGTAACGTTCTCGTTCTCCAAGTTCTCATCCTCTCGGGACGGGTTCTCCCCGCTCGGGCTGTCCGAGTCCTCATCCAAGTCATATTCCAATTCCCTGCCTTCCAAGTCATTATCGTCTGACATGATGTACCCCACCATATCGATAACAACCTGGTCTTCTTGCTTGCAGGGGCGATCCTCAATCGGCACGAGCGTTGCGGCTTGTTTACGATAGCGCTCCAATATCTCATCAACTTCATTGAGGTCGGGCTTCACTTCCTCTACCTGAACCGACAGCCCTTTGTAGTCCTCAAGTTTTACCTCTGGCATCACATCGGCTGATGCTGAGAAGGTGAGTGGCTGACCTGGCTCAAAATGATTCAGCAGTTCATCAAAATCAGAGAGGATTTTATAGTTGCCGATGGCGACGATGTCGTTTTCTTCTGCGAGTTGTTCGATCGCTTTTTTGAAATTTTCGTCAATCAACTCTTCCAGCACCGATGCTTTAATGCGCTGTCCGCCAATCCGCTGCACCAGAATATGACGAGGCACTTTGCCTTTCCGAAATCCAGGAATGTTCAGAGAGCGTGAGAAACGCTGCACGGTGTTATTGTAGGCTTGCTTCGACATTTCGCCTGGAAGCTCAATTTCTAGTCCGATCTGGCTATTGGGCAGTTTTTCCTGGGTAACTTTCATCAGAAATTCTCGTGGTTTTAGTGCAGCGTCACTCAAGATTGAGTTGGTCGCGGTTTTGGTACGGTTGACTGAATGGGGCATCATACGAACCCTACACCAGCCGACAACGATATCCGCAATATGTTATGTTAGCGAATTCTCGTGACACCTTTGTCTGCTAGATTCAAGAATCTTGCTGAAATTTTGTGGCTGGTCTGCCATTTGGCTAAGAGCTGTCATCACTCTAAGTTTCAACTCAATCTCAAGCGCTTCGGCTACGATCGCTGCCTATGGCGGGTCGTGCGGGTGCGGGCCATATCCTGACTGGTTTCTGTGATTAGCTGGCGCGCTTCCGTCCCATTTCTTCTGGACGAGTTCTGTCTGTCGCTGATGGGCGATCGCTTGGTGGGTGGTTCTAGGCTATCCTGGAGACCGTCTCTGCAAGCGGTCTGTCCAACGGTGTCTCGTCCATGCAACCTGCTGCTAGTTGCCAACTTTAAGATGGATAGACAATTCGGGCGGACGTAGTCTTGATGTTGAGGTATAGTAAGGAACGCTGTGGCGGTCGTAGTATTGACGTGAGAATTTTCTGCGCTGTACGCAGCATTGAAACTCCCTGCCACTGCTATCAGCGTCACTGATAGCAGATTAGCTGGATGAGTAGATTAACCAGTTTGATGACATCGTTGATGACCTAGTTTCAATTCCGGCGATCGCTTCAATAACGCTTGCCCAATGCGGGTGTTTGCCCACCAGCAACGTCGGAGGTTAATTGACCAACCCGACTAGCAGTGACGTTGTGACCTTAAAAGCTCAGTCATACTCACACGGCTGGATACTGATGAGATACATCTGATGAGATACATCAGCTCGTGTAGCTGACAAATACCTGTAGCCTATAGATTACGACTATTAGCACTGCTTGGATTCGCTAGCTTTGTTGATAAAGTTGATAAATTTGACTAATAAATTTAATCAGTAAGTTTGATTTAGCAGATTAATTGAGCAAGGAGGAACCATTGCCTCAATCCTATCAAGTTGCCATATTGGGCGCGACTGGAGCCGTTGGCACTGAGTTGATGGCGCTGCTTGACGAACGCCAGTTCCCGCTGTCGGGGCTGAAGCTGTTGGCATCTCCCCGCTCGGCGGGGACGACCTTATCCTTCAAGGGTGAGGATTTGCTAGTGGAGGCAGTGGGCGATCGCTCCTTTGATGGCATAGATATTGTGCTGGCCTCGGCGGGCGGTTCGACCTCAAAAACCTGGGCGCAGAAGGCGATCGCCGCCGGAGCCGTGGTCATTGACAATTCCAGCGCCTTTCGCATGGATGCCACTGTGCCGTTAGTGGTGCCAGAGGTGAATCCAGAGGCGGCAGCGCACCATAATGGGTTGATTGCTAACCCAAACTGCACCACAATTTTGATGGCGGTTGCCCTGTGGCCGCTGCATCAACATCAGCCCGTCCAGCGGATTGTGGCGGCGACCTATCAGTCGGCAAGCGGCGCAGGCGCACGGGCGATGGAAGAAGTGAAAGCGCAGGCGCGCGCTATTTTGGCGGGTGACGTGCCGCCCACAGAGCATTTCCCCTACCCGCTGGCGTTCAATCTTTTTCCCCATAATTCTCCGTTGACGGATGCAGGCTATTGTCAAGAAGAGATGAAAATGGTGAACGAAACCCGCAAAATTTTTGGTGTGCCAGATCTGCGGGTTACGGCAACCTGTGTGCGGGTGCCGGTGTTGCGGGCCCATTCTGAGGCAATTAATATCGAATTCGCTCAACCTTTCTCGGTGGAACGGGCGCGGCAGGCGATCGCTCAAGCGCCTGGAGTGGAACTGCTGGAAAATTGGGAGACAAACTACTTCCCGATGCCAGTGGATGCCAGCGGCAAGGACGCTGTACTGGTCGGTCGGATTCGGCAAGATTTGTCCCATCCCAACAGCCTAGAGCTATGGCTGTGTGGGGATCAAATTCGCAAAGGGGCCGCCTTAAATGCGGTGCAAATTGCAGAATTGTTGATTGAACGGGGATGGCTGCGATCGTCCGCGCCGCCGGAGCAACCTGTGGGTGCAACGGCAGGCTGACGTGTTTTGGTGTAAATTCAACCTGAGTGTTCAGCCGCGTTCAGCATCGTCAACCCGAACTATTCCAGGGTGATGACTAGAGTAAGTTCTATGATTTGGCACTTCCGAGGAGTTCAGCGAGTGTGATAGATTTTGGACGAGTATTAACAGCCATGATTACGCCGTTCCGAGAGGACGGACATTTGGATTATGACTTGGCTGAACGATTAGCTGATTATCTGGTGGAGCATGGCTCTGATACATTGGTGGTCTGTGGGACAACGGGGGAATCCCCAACTCTGACGTGGGATGAAGAGTATAAACTCTTTCAAGTGGTGCAATCGGCGATCGCTGGAAAAGGCAAGATTATTGCTGGAACTGGATCAAATTCCACCTCAGAGGCGATCGCGGCAACACGCAAAGCCGCCGAGCTAGGGGTAGACGGTTCACTGCAAGTGGTGCCGTACTACAATAAGCCTCCCCAGGAAGGCATTTATCAACATTTTCGGGCGATCGCGCAGGCGATTCCTGAAATGCCCCTGATGATTTACAACATTCCGGGGCGCACGGGGCAAAATCTACAGCCAGAATGGATTGCAAAGCTGGCAGAAGAGCCGAATATCGTTGCCGTGAAGGAGGCTAGCGGTAGCTTAGAACAGGCAAGCCAAATCCGGCGGATGACGCCACCCGAATTTAGCATCTACTCCGGTGATGATTCGTTAACCTTACCGGTATTAGCGGTGGGCGGGCGTGGGGTGGTGAGCGTGGCTAGCCATCTCGTTGGCGATCGCTTACAGACGATGATTCAATCCTTTGAACAGGGACACGTACAAAAAGCCACTCAGCTTCATCTAGAGCTATTGCCGTTATTCAAGGCCTTGTTTGTGACCACTAATCCAATTCCGGTCAAAGCAGCGCTTACCTTACGGGGATGGGCAGTCGGAGCGTGCCGATTACCATTAGTTTCCCCTTCGTCTGCGGTCACTGACCGGCTAAGAACCGTCATGGAACCATTGGGGTTATTGGGCTAATCTCCCAATTTTGCGGCATTGACGCTACGATGTGGAAGTAGACCTGCGTTGCCGCCTTAATAATCACTTCAATGGACTGCGATCGCGTATCGCTTTTGAGCGGCTGAACGATTTTGGTTTATGGTTCCCCGGCGCATAACTGCTCAACTCCCTTGGCACTCGCCATAGTTCATACACCGGGACGTATAGGTTTTGCACAATTGAATACTGTTCAACGTACAGTTCACTCACCGGAGTGTTGCCCTTGCGATCGCCCCCCTATCGATTGAGTTAGTCGATACCTAGCGGGTTCTGGGCTATGCCGAAGCAGTCTAGAGGCTGTTGCGATCGCCCCCTCTCATCTTTAGTTGCATTGCTCAACGATTTAGTTAAATAAGGACGTTTATGAGTCAAAACAATTCCTCAGCATTGAAAATCATCCCGCTTGGCGGTTTGCACGAAATCGGTAAGAACACCTGCGTCTTTGAAATCAACGACGAAATCATGCTGCTTGATGCAGGGCTTGCCTTTCCCACCGATGGAATGCATGGTGTCAACATCGTGCTGCCAGACATGACCTACCTGCGCGAAAATCGACACAAAATTAAGGGAATGATCGTGACCCACGGGCACGAAGACCACATCGGCGGGATTGCCTTTCACCTCAAGCAAATCGACATTCCTGTGATTTATGGGCCCCGTTTAGCCATGGCTTTGCTAGAAGGTAAGCTGCAAGAAGCAGGGGTGTCCAATCAAACCGAATTGCGCAGGGTGCGCCCCCGCGACATGGTTCGCATCGGTAAATCATTCTTGGTGGAGTACATCCGCAACACCCACTCCATCGCCGACAGTTTCTCGGTGGCCATTCACACCCCGCTGGGTGTGGTTATTCACACGGGCGATTTCAAGGTAGACTACACGCCTGTAGATGGCGAACAGTTTGACCTCCAGAAGTTAGCAGAACATGGCGAAAAGGGCGTTCTGTGCTTGATGAGCGACTCCACCAATGCCGAAGTGCCGGGTTCAACTCCATCCGAGCGATCGGTCTTTCCCAACCTCGATCGCGTCTTTGGGCAGGCGGAGGGTCGTTTATTTGTCACCACCTTTGCCTCTTCTGTGCATCGCGTCAACATGATTTTGGAACTGGCTAAGAAGCACAACCGCGTTGTGTCTGTTGTGGGGCGATCGATGTTGAATGTGATAGCCCATGCCCGTGAATTGGGCTACATCAAGTGTGAAGACGATTTGTTTGTGCCGCTGAAAGCCGCTAACAAAGTAGCTGATAAAAATCTGCTCATTCTGACCACCGGCTCGCAGGGTGAGCCGATGGCTGCCATGACTCGCATTGCCAACCAAGAACACCGGCAACTGAAAATTCGCCAAGGCGATACAGTTGTTTTCTCTGCCAACCCTATTCCGGGTAACACCATCGCTGTGGTCAACACCATCGATAAGCTGATGATTCAGGGTGCAAAAGTTGTCTATGGCAAGCGTGAAGGCATCCATGTGTCGGGGCATGGCTCCCAAGAAGACCATAAGCTGATGCTGGCTCTGACCCGACCTAAGTTTTTCTTGCCGGTGCATGGTGAACATCGAATGTTGGTGAAGCATAGCCAACTGGCTCAGAGTATGGGCGTTCCCGCTGAAAACATGGTGGTGATTAACAACGGAGATGTGGTGGAGCTGACCCAAGATTCGATTCGGGTGGCTGGGCAAGTGCCGTCAGGTATTGAGCTGGTGGATTCCTCCCGCACGGGTGTGGTGCATCAGCGGGTGCTGCAAGACCGGCAGCAGTTGGCAGAAGACGGCATGGTGACCATTGCTGCTGCTGTTGGCTGGGACGGAAAGCTGATGGCCAGACCCGAAGTTCACATTCGCGGAGTTGTTTCGTCAGTGGATGCTGACCGTCTGGAAGAGAAGGCGCGCGACACGGTTCAGTCAGTTTTGAGCGATCGCTGGCAAGAGTTTATCCATTCCTTTAAGAAAGACGAAACCGATGTGGATTGGACCAAACTCCAGGCGCAGATTGAGGTTGAATTGCGTCGTCTGCTGCGTCGGGAAATGAAGAGCGATCCAATGCTGGTGTTCTTGATGCAAACTCCTATTGAGCAGCCACCCAAGACGACCTCAAAGAAAGTTGCAAAACCGGCAACCGTTGAAACGCCGGAATCAATGGATG
>CAYSIR010000016.1:0-8210 GCA_964431105.1 uncultured Leptolyngbya sp.
GGCGGCGCGGCAACCGGTTAGCAGGGACAGGTGGCGGTGCGCTCATCGGTTTAAGCGGTTGGGGCGATCGCTTCACTGCCGGTTCGCTCTGAGCCTTGAGCTGAGTATTGACATCCGACAGTTTGAGAATCACTTGACGAGCCTCTTCCAGTTCTGCCTTCAAAGCCTCGACTTGATCGCGCAGAGTATTAACCTGTTGGGCAGATGTCGCCACCGTTTTTTCTAGCCGAGCGATCGCCTCAGACTGAGTCGCCGTTTTGGTATGTTCCGCCTCTAGCGCCGCTTGTACATCTCGCAGTTGAGCTTCCAGTTCTGCCTTGGTGATACGACGGGATGCCTTCGGGCGATCGTCTGAAGCCGTTGAGGCAGACTCATCCGCCGCCGAGGCTTCAACCGTGGTTTCCACATCCAGATCAGACGCTTCTGAATCAGACACTTCCGCCGCTGGGGAGGATTCCGAAGAGTCAGGCGAAGACGCTTGGGACGGCTCTGGAGAAGAATCTGGAGGAGGATTCCCTTTTTGGGCTTCGTCACGCAATAAATCCGATAATCGTTTTTTAGCCATCACTTCCTCCAGTCTCGTTGAATTTCGTCAACTACACGTCGATAGTCAGACTCCGCTTCGCGGGCATTACGCCCCCGCCATTGTGCGATCGGCACACCATCCAAGGCGGCGCGTTCATGAGCTTTATAGGCTCGCACAAACGCATTACAGGCCGGGATACCCAACTCTAACAATGTGTTTTGCGCTTCAATCGCCTCATTCAAACTCCGTGGATCAACCCGTGTCAGCACAACTCGATGGGCCGTTCCTGTGGGCAGCACGGCACGATGCACCGTTTCGACCAGCACCGTCAAATCCATCGGAGCCGGTGGTGTTGGCAACAGCAAATAGTCCGCTGCCGCCACCGTAGACATCAGCGCCTCCGAACCCAGGGCAGGCGGCGTATCTACTACCATCACATCATAATCACCAATTTGCCGCAGCCGACTCAGCAGCCTAGGATCGGTTTCCTGTGCCACATCAAACGCGATCGCATGCTCACTTCGCTCCACCCACCACGTCGCCGACCCCTGCGGATCTGCATCCACTAACAGCACCTTACGCGATTCAGCCAGTGTTGCCGCCACATTGACCGCCGTGGTCGTCTTACCAACACCGCCTTTGCCATTCAGAACAACCAAAATCTTTTTCAGATGGGACGCTGTATCTGCCAAGAGAGTCGATAACTGTAGTTTGCTAGATCGGGGTGATGAGGCGACGCAAATGCCCCAGCCCGCTACGATGATGACTATACCCTGTTCTGCTAAGCGATTAGAAGAGATCGGCAAGCAAACTTGACATACTCCCCCATTTCAAACCTATTCTTGATGCAGATTTCACGAAACTCCGTAATCCTAGGTTCATAACTGAGAACGCTCAATGACCGCGAGTAATCCTAAGCCGACAATCTAACGACGGTTGCATGATGAACGGTATTCAAAAATAAAGGATTCTCCCGTTAAGAGTTCATCTGCCCAATCCTAGCGTTTCTGTTGGGAACCTCTGCTCTAGCTGACGTGAGCCAAGTGTTGCCGACCTAGCCAGCCCCAGGGGAAGTTTAGGGGAAGCCCAAGGGAGCTTGGACGACACGCGGTCTATGGCGCACCCGGTTTGTTCAGATGCCGCATTGCCGCACTGTTTTCATTCCCCCAAGCCATACGGTAACAGCGTGCAATTTTTGTTAAAAATCTTTAGCACTTCGCAATTTATGCCCAATCCAAAGTACATTCGACTGTAATACTCTGTCATTTCACGATAGGAAATATAACTTATGGCGGCATCATATTTACCTTCCATTTTGGTTCCCATTGTTGGACTGGTGTTCCCTGCTGTGACGATGGCGCTCCTCTTCATTTACATTGAGCGCGAAGACGCAACTGGTATCTAGAACGGATCTAGAACGCTGACCAACCGGCGATCGCTAGCCGATTAATGGTTCCAAAATCTAGAGCTATCGCCGCTTCAATGCCCCAGAGATGGGTTCCAATTGATGAAGTAGCGATCGGCAATGGCAATCCTGTCTTAAAAAATGAATACCCAATTGTTTTGATTGACAGTTTCTATTCTCTTGAGGTTCTCATTCTATGACCATGCAAGTAATTCAACCTGCTGACGATCCACAAATTGGCAATCTCGCAACCCCAGTCAATTCATCAGGGTTTACGAGAGCCTTTATCAACAATCTCCCGGCATACCGTGCCGGACTTTCTCCTCAACGGCGCGGCCTTGAAATTGGCATGGCGCATGGCTACTTGCTGTATGGCCCCTTTGCCCTTAGCAGCCATTTCCGAAATACGGAAGTCGCCGACTTTGTGGGGTTGACTTCGGCAATTTTGCTAGTGCTGATTCTCACCGTTTGCCTGTCTCTCTACAGCAGCACAGGGGTTGGTAAGCCAATCTCCACCATCACTACTCCCAATCCGCCGGAAGCGCTCGGAACCCGCGAAGGCTGGAGCGAATTTGCGGGCAGCTTTTTGATTGGCGGCATGGGCGGCGCGGTCTTTGCGTTCATTTTGATGCAGATTGTTGAAACTGGCTTGTTCCAGGCGTTGCTGGTTTCATAAGGCCCAATGGGCAGCGGTTGGATGGGAGTCTTCGGGCATCCACAGTGCTGGACAAACTGGTTAAGAAACGCTCTGACAGCTATAAGCCCTGATCTTACGATCGCCCTATTTCCCGTTGTGGAAGTAGGGCGATTGGTTGTGTGAGCGATCCCCTGGTGTTAAAAAGCGTGTGTGCAGCCATCAGATTAGCCACACACACGCCTAAAATTGCTTGCCCGGTCAGTCCAGTGAATTCAAGGGGCTGATGTAGTGGGCGATCGCAAGACAGAACTATCTTTCAATCCCTAAACCAATGGATTAAAGCGATTTAAATTGAGGAACCAACGCCTGCATAGGCACCATAGAAAAACAGACCCACAATCGCTAACACGCCAAGACCTGCGATCGTAGCAACAACCCACAGGGGAATGCGACCAGAACTAGACATCAGTGCTATACCTCCCTAATCTCATCAAGACTTTACAACATCAACAAACCACTGCCCTAACCCATTACCTGCGGCAAGTGATTGAACATCAGCTTGCACACCAGGCAGGTTAGCTCTGCGCCTCCAGCCCCAAAGGGGTTTTGCCCTATCCACAGTTGGATAGAAGCACCGATTGACAACGCACTAATTTGGACTTAGTTGAAGAAATAGCTAGAGAACAAAATACCAAGCACAAACACCAGCAGTAATCCTAAATATAAGGATGTACGATTTAGTTCTACTGGTTGCTTATTAGGATTGGGTGAACGATCCATGCCGACTCCTATCGCTGAATGAACTGCATTGCCGCGATCGCACCAAGGAAAAAGATGGTGGGGACGGCGAGGGTATGAACGGCTAACCACCGAACTGTAAAAATGGGATATGTAACCGGCTCGTTTGGATTATTTCCAGTCATAGTTTCAAAAAGATAGACGGTGCTGAACTACTTCAAAAACTCATCAATTTGTTGTTTTGCCTCAAAGCGATCGTTAACGATCGGCACCTCTTGGCGCTCTTGAGTGTAATACTCATTTGGGCGCGGTGTTCCGAACGCATCGTAAGCCAAACCAGTGCTTACAAACAGCCATCCAGCAATAAATAAGGCCGGAATGGTAATGCTGTGAATGACCCAGTAACGAATACTGGTAATAATGTCAGAAAACGGGCGTTCTCCTGTAGTGCCTGCCATCACGCTACTCCAAATCTTATATCTAACAGAACCTTTCTCTTATGATACGGAATGATGGGAAGTCCAGTAAAGCGATCGCTTAGGGCGATCGGGATAACTGCCAATCTTTTATCAATCCTCAGCCGATGAACCGCGCGGCTCTCGGCCATGCACGTTGGTAAACCTGCTCCAGGCTTTTCAACAGTAGCAAGCAGATCTAAGCTTGCGCTTCAGCCATCAAAGGGATGGGGAGAAGACGGCTTGATCCAAACAATGATTCAAGTCAACTGCTCAGACAGTGCAACCGCGTTGGTGTTGCCGTTGGTGTTTCCATCGGCTAATTCGGCTGTACTTGGATCGTAACGTAGCACAATACCATCTTGTCCGATGATGAAACCCAGTTCCGGATTCACAAACATGACACGATAAAAATTGGATGGCACTTGCTCAACTGCTCGATCTTTTTGCCAAGTCTTGCCACCATCTGGACTATACAGCAGGTTGCCGCTGCCACCCGTGACCCATAACTGCTCCTCTGTCTGATATGCCAGATCCAGCAGCCCCCAACTGGTCGCAAATTCTGGATTCACCTCGTCTTGCCATGCTTCTAGGTCATCGCGAGATTCACTAAACTGCATGAAACCGCCCCGCCCAATCAACCACAGCCGACCATCGGCCGTAAAACCCATATTTTGCAGACGACGGGAGCTAGTACGGTTATGCTGCACCCAGGCTAAGTCTTCGGGTTCCCATGTTGAGTAGAAATTCCCTCTAGAAGAGACAGATACATAACGACCATCGGGCGATCGCGAAATATTACGGAGAACTCCGACCGCTTCCGTCACCATTGCTTTCCAATGCTGTCCACCGTCTTGGGTGCGGTAGATCGCACCGAGATTGGTCGTCATTTCTGCTGCACCATCGCCCAAAGCCACAACTAGGTTAGGCGCGCCAGGTAACTGATCGCTCAGCGGAACTTCTTGCCATGTTTCTCCAGCATCGTTGCTCCGCAGCACAATGTTGGGTTCACCAACAATCCATCCTTCATCACCGGACATGCTGACGGATGTGAAGTTGTAGGATTGCTCAGCCACATCTAGCGATCGCGACTTCCAGCTTTTACCACCATCGGTTGTTTCAAGAACTGTGGACTGCTTACCCACCAACCAGCCATGCTGACCATCTTCAGCAAACGCTACATCCAGCAGCGTCACATCCGTCGGCAGCGGCACAACCTGCCAAGCATTGGTTGGCGTAGATTCCAAATAAGCATTAGAACAGCCGCAGAGAACGACTGCTATACCTACTAGCACTAATTGAGCAATCAACTTACGAAGGGACACCATGATCAACGATTCCAAAGGGTCGGGTCAGTCTTTAATCAGTGAACAAGCTATCGGTTAACAAGCGCCAGTTCAACTCTGAAGCGCCATACCAAGCCATGCGACGAAACTACGTTAAACAACCATCGCATTGTGACTAGGCTGGGTGCAGAGAAAAAACGATTCGGGCAGCCTTGGGCATCAGGCAACGAACAACCGCAGTACCGTCGCCCAAGACTGCAGAGCGATCGCGGCCTAGCCAAGACCTACTTCAGCCCATACAGGCTAATGAAGAACAGCACTCCTAGCGCTAGCGCCCCAAAAATTAAAATATTTTTTTGACCCGGTGTTAGCGTATTGACACCAAAGCCATAGTTTAGATTTTCCTTGAACCCTGACGGATTCCCCACAGGCCCCACGTTGCTAAACTGGCTAGCGCGGGCACCGCAGACTGGGCAGCGCCAAGCAATGGACAGTTCTTCAAACGGTGTGCCAGGGTCAACACCACGGCCGTCACCCTTATCAGGCTCATAGATGTAACCGCAGGCTCGGCATTCGTAGCGATCCAACGGCTCAGGTTCAGCCGGGAGTGACTCGGCAGCAGAAGGCTGAGTTCCATCAACGACCTCTGAGCGGTTGGTTTCGTTGGAGTCGGCTGCGTCGGTTGTCATTACTCCACCCTTTATCCAGTCTATTGCTACGTGTTCAACACATTTCAGATTAGTACAGTGCTAGCTCAGCGGTCTGCACTAACTCACGAAACATCAATTAACGTTGTCTATGTTGAAAATTATGACATAGAGCGTTACGAATCCTTGATAAATTTCGTGGGAGAATGAAGGTCATTGAGAGGTCTGGCGATCGCTCGTTGCATGCTTGGCAATTTTTCTAACTGCCTTATTCCTGCTGACTCAAGCTAATGGGACATAAGCCCTGTCTGGAGTAATGTCAACTTGAGATGCTGTGATTCAAAAATCGGTTCAAGATTTCAAGTGGTCTGCGTCCAACCTTCGCTCTTGCGAGGTGACCGATGCGATCGCATGGCTGCCGTTCATTTAGGTCTGTTGTAACGCTTATGACGCTTCACACTTACCAAGCTCACATCTACGTCACGCTTCGTTCATCCGTGCTAGACCCGGCAGGGGCAGCGGTGCAGTCAGGTTTAAAACAGCTTGGTTATAGCAATATTGGCACGGTTCGCATTGGCAAGTTTGTTGAGTTGACAATTCAGGCGGCTAGTGTTGACGAGGCCCAGCAACAGGTCGATCGCATCTGTGATCAACTGCTAGCGAATCCTGTTATCGAAAATTATCGGTTTGACCTTCAAGAACAATCATCAACCCAAACAACCCCAGTGGTTTAGGCTATCCATTACGCAGATCTCGCTGAAACCCGCATTCCTTAGTTCAAAAACGAGAATTCTGAGTAACCCTTAGAAAGGTTGTGAGGCAAAAGGTCTAGCGACTTTTGCGTAATGCATAGGTGGTTTAGGGGGCTGCCAAGCTTAACTAAGCCATGCAGTTTACCGATTATTGCTGGGCTGTCCTTTGGCAAGGATTGTTTAGGATATTGGCAACTCACATAAAAATCGCTGCATGAAAGGGATGACCGACGTCTGGATGCGGTTCTCTTGTACAATCTCAACCATGGCAGTAGATCTTTTGGTTCGGACAGGGGACTTTTTGTGGGACAGCTTAAAAATCCCTAAGTTTTCGGCTTGGCGCTATACAATTTCAACCCGGTCGCTACAGTTGAGCCATCAACAGTTGGGTGACTGCCGACAGTGAATCAGGATACAGCGGCTATGAACTTTGGTGTCATTGTTTTTCCAGGCTCCAACTGCGATCGCGATGTCGCAATGGTCATTCGCGACATTCTTGGACAGCCGACCCGCATGGTCTGGCATCAAGATTCGGATCTCTCAGATCTAGATGTGGTGATTGTGCCCGGTGGGTTTAGCTATGGAGACTATCTACGCTGTGGAGCGATCGCCCGGTTTTCCCCAGCCATTCAGGCAACCGTAGAACAAGCGAAAGCCGGGAAATTTGTAATTGGCATTTGCAATGGCTTCCAAGTCTTGACTGAGGTAGGGCTGCTCCCTGGCGCATTGGTTAGGAATCGGGATTTGCATTTTATTTGCGATCGCGTGCGGTTGCGAGTGGAGCGATCGGATCTGCCTTGGACTAGCCATTACCAACCTCACAGCATCATCGAGCTACCAATTGCCCACGGTGAAGGCTGTTACTACGCGGATGCAGCGACGCTGGATGAACTAGAAACTCATCACCAAGTTGTGTTCCGCTATTGCAATATGCAGGGAACGGTTTCTGATGACTGCAATCCCAACGGCGCACTGCACAATATCGCTGGCATTTGCAACCGTGCGGGCAATGTTTTAGGCATGATGCCCCACCCAGAACGGGCGGCCGATGCTCAACTGGGCTGCACGGATGGCTTGCATCTCTTTGAAAGCCTTGTATCACAGACTTTTGCGATTGTGTAGCGATCGCAGGTTGCCCATTTTCAGCACCGTCTACGCTGTACATTGAAGACAGTGTGCTGGTCTTCGCTTGCCTCACTCAGTCATTGCATTTTTAGGTACTTTTAAGTATTTTTTAGGTATTTCTTAGAGCAATATTCCGCAACACTGCGGGCAGCTTTCGATAGCCAGTTAGAAAATGTGGGTTCTAGCCCTGCTTCATGACTATTGAGTCAACGAAAAATTTGGGGGTTTAGCTCTGTCCCGGAGCATTGTCCGAACGGCTGTTGGATATTTTTTAAAGATTTTTTCAAATTATTATTCAGGCGATTTTGGAGAGCATCGCTGCGATCGCATAGCCATAGTTGTGTCCTCAATTGCGCTGGATTGTTAAAGACTGTCCAGCCGTCTTGGCAAGGCAGGTGAGCAGCTTCTGAGAGCTGGCTCAGCAGCTTAGAGCGTTAGCAGACTGACTAGACTAAAACTGATTCAAATAAGGCTGATTAACCCCGACGACCGCTGCGATCGCTATTGACTCGCATTGCATTCGCTCCAGATTCACCGCAGCCGTTAACGAGTGGGCATAGACCAGCAATGCGTAACCTGAAGTACAACTAAACTGATTGACCGCTCTACAATGCACTCAGGAATGCACTCAGGAATGCA
>CAYSIR010000016.1:8310-30308 GCA_964431105.1 uncultured Leptolyngbya sp.
AATGCACTCAGGAATGCACTCAGGAATGCAGTCAGGAATGCAGTCAGGGCCAGATCACCCCAGTGACCCTATCCCCACGCAGAGATAGGCAACCCTAGCCGCCCCTCGCCTTCAGTCTGCGGCATCACCATGCGGCACACCCCCTGAAACCCCTGGATGCATTGTTCGCGCAGGAGCGCTGTTGCCGCAGATAGAGCCAAAACACCATCAAAAACCTAAGCAGCCCGCCACCCGCTAAGCCTGGCGATCGCGCCCAACCGCTTGACCCATCACGCCCCCAATCACTGCTGTGATGCTTCCGTTCCACCCTTAGACCCTGCTGCTTATGCCTCTGACGATTGTTGTTGCTGAAGATGATCCGGGTACTCGCCTATCCATCAGCGATTATCTTGAATTGGCAGGATACATGGTTGTTGCCGCTGAAGATGGTCAACAAGCGTTGACACTCATTGAAAAATGTTCGCCTCACTTGATTGTCACCGACGTTACGATGCCCAATCTGAACGGCTATGAGTTGATTGATCGGGTTCGCCGTCAGCCCGCTTTTCGGCTACTGCCTGTTATTTTTTTGACTGCCCGCACTCAAACGGACGATCGCATTCGTGGCTATCAGTTAGGATGTGATGCCTATTTGCCCAAGCCCTTTGAACTGCGAGAACTCGGCGCGATTGTCCGAAATGTGCTGGAGCGATCGCAGATGATGCAGACTGAGATGATGCAAACCGAATGGAAAGTTCGCACGCAAAACACCGCCCATTCCGAACACGCATCATCAAACGCCTCCCCGTCGTCTCACTCCTTTGGTGCAACGGATGAGATAGCAGCGGATGAGTCATTTAGTTTGACCACTCGTGAGCAAGATGTGCTGGACTTATTGACAGATGGTCTATCCAATGCCCAAATTGGCGATCGCCTGCATCTCAGCCCGCGCACAGTCGAGAAATATGTGAGCAGCCTCCTCCGCAAAACAGACACTAGCAACCGAGCAGAGTTAGTGCGCTTCGCAATGGAGCATCATTTGATTCATTAGGTGATTCATTAGGGCAACCTCGCCATTCTGCGGCACAAACTGACTAACAGCGCAGGGAAAGCCAGGGTTTTCCTGGCCATTTTGTCATGGGCATTGCCAGAGCCAAGTGGCTCCAAGCCTCGGCATTCTGCTAGATAGTGACCCCAAACCTCCAAACTAGCGCCCGCAGCGAGAAATCCAGAGCGCCAAAACTCATCTAGCCTCACTGCAACAGTTTTGAAATAGTTGCCCATGCTTGGTTAAGTAGAGGTTAAGATGAAGTTGAGTATTAATCTTTGGTACACACCGCTTGTTTGAGGCTCAGGCACGGGCATCGTCCCTTGAGCCGTCTCACCAAAAACTCCATGTCCTAAACAAAATGGCTATTGCCATAGAGGGCACTAAGCAGCCTGTCTCAGCGCATTTAAGTTCAACGCATTGAAAATTTGTCTAGACATTTAATGGCGCGACTAGGGCGCAACTAGGGCGCGACATTGCAGCATCGGCGATGCCTAGAGTTGAGCCTGGTCTAGTCCTGGTCTAAACCTGGGCTGAACCATTTGGCATTATGTCCGTGGGTTATGGGGTTGTTGCGGGTTGATTCATCTCAGCAATTTTTGATCATGCAGCATCTTGGAGGATCGTCATGCAAGAACTACACCGTTTTCTTTATCCCCATGCCCACTATCGTGGGAGCGATCGCCCTAATGATTTGGTATTCAACGCCAACTTACAGGAATTTGCTCAGCGGGTAGGCTACATTTGCGACTTGGAAACCGCTGGCAAAGTATCCCCCCAGGATGCCTACGCCCAACTTTGCACGTTGTGGGATGAACTCAAGCGCAGCCAGCGTGAGTTGGGGATTCAATAATGTGGCGATCGCAGCCTCTGCACCCGATCCAAGCAGCAATCTAAGCATCAATCCAGCCGTCAGTCCTTAAAAAACCCCCAGCCGAGCCTGGGGGTTTTCACTGGCAGCGCGATTAGGTCAACTGCTTTACTTCTGCAACGAGTTTATCCACCACATCTTTCGCGCTGCCGAATAGCATCATGGTGCGATCTTTGAAAAAGAGATCGTTTTGAATACCGGCAAACCCGGCATTCATGCTGCGCTTAATCACGATGGTATTCTGAGCGCGATCGACATCTAGAATGGGCATTCCGTAGATTGGGCTGCTGGCATTTTCACGGGCAGCCGGGTTGACGACATCATTGGCACCAATCACCAACGCGACATCAGTGCGCTCAAATTCGGGGTTGATGTCATCCATATCACACAGTTGGTCATAGGGGACATTGGCCTCTGCCAGCAGTACGTTCATGTGTCCGGGCATCCGGCCGGCGACGGGGTGAATGGCATACTTCACGCTCACGCCAAGGCGATCGAGCTGATCGGCTAGCTCACGAACCGCGTGTTGCGCTTGGGCCACTGCCATGCCATACCCTGGTACAACCACGACCGATCGCGCATAGCCCAGCATCATTGCTCCTTCCTCCGGTTCAAGAGAACGCACGACGCGATCGCCCTGATCGCCACCGCCGCTGCTCACGGCTTTGCCCCCATCAGAACCAAAAGCACTGAATAATACATTGGTGAGCGATCGGTTCATGCCTTTACACATGATTTGGGTCAGGATTAGCCCTGATGCACCCACCAACGCTCCAGCAATAATCAGCATATTGTTCATCAAAATGAACCCCGCCGCACTCGCAGCCAGCCCGGAGTAAGAGTTGAGCAACGAAATCACAACGGGCGTATCGGCTCCGCCGATGGGCAAGACAAACAGCACCCCCAGCATCAGCGAAATGACAACCAGTCCAATAAAGACGGGCAAGTTAGTTGGATTCACCAGCAGATAGCCGCCGCCGACCAAAAAGCTAATCAGCAACAGCAGGTTAAACGGCTGCTGCAAAGGAAACGTAATTGGCGCTCCGGTGATTAAGCCTTGCAGTTTTACAAAAGCCATCAAGCTGCCGGTAAAGGTAATGCCGCCAATCAGCACACCCAGGATGACAACAACCGTTGAGTCGATGGGAGAGGTTCCTGTGGTGCTGAGCAAGCGCCAGAATTCGCCTACGGCGATGAGTGCTGACGCAGCGCCACCCAACCCGTTGAAGATGCCAACCATCTGCGGCATGGCGGTCATGGCAACTTTTTGTGCAGCGATCGCCCCAATTAACGAACCAATGACGATGCCCACTAGAATCACTTGGTAATTTAGCACCGACTGATTCAGCAGCGTAGCCATCACAGCCAGAAGCATACCAACGGCCGCAATTCGGTTGCCTGTGCGTGCCGTTGCCGGAGAGCTAAGTTTTTTCAGTCCCAGAATGAACAGTGAGGCAGCGATTAAATAGACCAGTTCAATGCCAGAAGAAAGGAACCCTGTTGCACTATCCATCTCCTATACTCCTTTCTTCTTAAACATTTGCAGCATTCGATCCGTTACCAAAAAGCCACCGACCACGTTAATGGTGGCTAGAACAACTGCAAGCAGTCCCAGAATGACCGTGACATTCCACTCTTGCACTCCGGCAATCAGCAGCGCACCAACTACTGCGATCCCAGAGATGGCATTTGCGCCAGACATCAGCGGTGTATGAAGTGTGGGCGGTACTTTGTTGATTACCTCGAAGCCCACAAATGAGGCAAGTACAAAAACGACTAGACCAGTTAGCAGTCCTGCTGCCATCGGTTATGACTCCTTTTAAGTAATTGAGTAGAAATTGAATAGAGATTGAGTAGAAGCAACAAATTTCAGCTTCCAAGACCATTTCAGTGCGGTCGATTGAATTGAAATGGCTGAGATAGTGTCGGCTTCTGAGGTGGTCTGTAGCGGCTGAACAGGGCGATCGCTCCAGTGATTTACGCCAGTGATAAAGCGGCGCAACTTCAGAGATGCTCAACTTTAGAGATGCGAAGCGGTCATCTTCAGACCATGGCCAGGGCTGCATTAAACCGCTGAGGTTGCGGCCAACGCTGCCTGGACGCGATCGCTACGAATTTCTCCGTTATGCGTTACGCAAGCAGCAGAAGTAATGTCATCTTCAAAATTCAACTGCAATTCCCCGTCTTTCACGAGGTGGTTTAGCAGGGTCAGCAAATTCTTGGCATACATCTGGCTAGCATGGACGGGAACCGTAGCCGGTAGGTTGATGGGCCCCATAATCGTGACGCCATTTTGCACCACGTTGCGGCCCGCTTCAGTGTAGGCACAGTTGCCGCCCTGATCTGCCGCAAGATCAACAATTACCGATCCGGGTTTCATCTGAGCGATCATCTCAGCCGTGACGAGCAACGGAGCTGTTTTACCCGGAACTTGCGCAGTTGTGATGACGGCATCCGCTTGAGATAGATGTTCCGTTAGCACTTCGCGCGATCGCTGCTTTGCAGCTTCTGATACATCACGGGCATAACCGCCTTCCGCCACCGTTTCCTCGTCAAATGTGACTTCCACAAACTTCGCGCCTAAGCTTTGCACCTCCTCCTTAACCGCCGGGCGGATGTCAAATGCTTCTACAACTGACCCCAAACGTCGAGCCGTTGCGATCGCCTGTAGCCCAGCGACTCCAGCACCAATAATGAACACTTTAGCCGGGCGCATTGTACCGGCAGCGGTCGTTAACATCGGAAAATATTTGGGCAGTGCCGATGCGGCCATCAGAGCCGCTTTATACCCTGCCACGCTAGCCTGAGATGACAGTGCATCCATGCTCTGGGCCCGACTGGTGCGGGGAATCATCTCCATGCTGAACGCCGTAATCTGTCGCTGCGCCAGCGCTTGGATACCTTCGGGCTTGCCCAACGGATTCAAAAAGCCAATCAGGGTCGCGCCTTCTCTCAGCGCATGGATTTCGGGCTGCCCGTCGCGATCGCAGGGGGGACTCACTTTCAGCATTACATCCGCCTCCCCCCAAAGCTGTGCCGTATCAGAAATGATTCGCGCACCGGCTGCTTCATAATCCGCATCAGAAATGTAAGCCGATTCACCAGCTCCCGCTTCAACCAAAACGTCCAGCCCTTGTTTTGTTAAGCGACTGACTGTATCTGGAATAAGCGCAACTCGGCGCTCTCCCACTTCAATTTCTCGCGCAACCGCTATCTTCATGAACTCTCCTTCGTGTTCTTGCATGGGTGAATCTGATTTGCACTTCTGATTTGCACTTCTGATTTGCACAGAGCCTCAAAAAACTCAGCCAGTCTCAACATGATGCTGACCTCAGCTAGCCCGTTTTGTTCGCGATCGCTCTCTGCATCAGTGCAGCAGAATCAGTGCAGCAGAATCAGTGCAGCAGACTCTAAACCAAAGCGATCGCGAACCTCCAATGCTTGACTGCTGGGACAATACCCTGAGCAGCAGCCCAATCAATACAGAATCATCCGGCATTGCTAACTAACCCAAAATACCCTCTGATCGCTAAGCCTAGGCGCTAAATGCTAAATCTGGGCGATCGCCTTACCTTGGGTCAAAGTATTCTATTCCTTGGAACCTATTGAGTAGCGTATTTAGCCAACATCAGACATCGCTGAACCTGCTCATCCTTACGCTAAGGGCAAACCCTCATATCCACGCCAGTTTTCAGCCTTTTCTAAGGATTACCGCCCAGAAGCACGGGGATCGCCAGCCGGAATCCTTACAATTGGGCGGCCATTCCTGCTGAATGCCCATCAACATGAATCCCTGTTGGCACTTGAACGCCAAGGTTATGGCGATCGCACCAGCAACAGCATTCCCTCAGTCAATGGGCACAAACCCACGGAATGAACCGAACACCGATTGCAACGGCTAGAACGCATCACTGCTGACCATTGCTACTGCTGCAAATGGCTAACACTCAGCCTCCATGACCCTGCCCCTAACCATCCTGGTTAGCTGACAAAACTGGCGCAACCCGCAGATCTCGCTGAAACCCGCCGTCCTCGGTTCAAAAACGAGGACTCTGAGTGACCGCCAGAAGGGGTGTGAGGCAAAAGGGCTGGCGACTTTTGCATAATGCATCGCAGGCTTGGGAGAGGGATTTAGGGCGAGGGCTACAAACCTGACAGGTTCCTACCGACTACGGTGACTGGCGGCGAGCTTTCAAATAGGTAAAAACACTCTTGTCGCCAATATCATCGGGGATCGCCTGCACCGCCTTGCGTAGCGCAAAAATTACAAACAGGATGGCCCAGGCTGCAACCAGGCTTTGTTCTACAGTTGCGGATAGAAATCCCAGCAAGTGCCCCAATAACAGCACAGGCACGATCGGCGTTAATAATTTGGTTTCAAATCGATTGAAGCAAAACGCTTCCTTGAAAAAGATGCCGGTGAGGGCTGCCGCCCCAAACCCTATTCCCAAAATAGTTAGGGGCTGTTCAGTTACGGTTATCCATAGCGGCTCAGGATGGGCCAGGGCGATCGCCACTGACGAAATAGCCCCGATCGCCCAAAACACCTGCAATGCTCGATGCAGAAACGCCAGATAGATATGAATGAACCATAGACTGATCCCCAATGCCATCACCCCGATCGCATAGAATCCGGTCAGCAGCCAGGCTGATTCAATCGTTATCCAGTTGCCAAGGGTCAGCGTAACGGCGATCGCAAAGCACAGCGCCGCTACCAACAGCCCGCCTCGGTAAATGATCACCTCACGGCGATCGCGCTCTGTGATTGTAAACTCACCAAACTGACCCTGATAGGTCGGGTAGGCAGCGGTAGACATTGTTGCATCCTCAATTAGAAATTTGGTCAACTCTAACCGGCTGCGATCGCTTGGCTCGGATGGGCTGAGCTGACCCAGCAGCGCCGAGGTACGGTTGCCAATCCCTAGCGTTGCCGTAGGTGCGATCGCTCTGCCTAAAAAACTACAGCGATACGTTGAGATCACTCAACCCAAAGCTACGGGTGTCTGGCAAGGCGACGCAACAGAGGCACTTGCAAATGCGATCGCTCGGCTTACATCGCGACTCGCCTTAACTCGCCTCAAAACCATTTAGCAAGACAACTAAAATTTAGGATCGCCAGTTTACAATTTTTAACAAAAAATCAGTCCCAATCTGGGACTTTCAGGATTGCAATTGCGTTCTGAGGTGCTATGTTATGTGGAAACTCTAGATGTAGTGTCTCGTTATGACTGTGGACACCATTCGCGATTACCTTCACGAAGTGGCACGAACGCCGTTACTCACTGCGGCGGAAGAGATCGAACTCTCTCGACAAGTTCAGGCGATGCTTGAATTTCAGGATACGCCAGATTTATCTCCTCGGCAACAGGAGATCGTCAAGCGCGGGCAGCGCGCCAAACACCGCATGATTCAAGCCAATTTGCGGCTTGTTGTTTCTATTGCCAAGCGCTATCAGGGGCGCGGTGTGGAGTTTCAAGATTTGATTCAAGAAGGCTCCATTGGGTTGAACCGAGCTGTGGAAAAATTTGATCCTGCGCAAGGATACAAATTTAGCACCTATGCCTATTGGTGGATACGCCAGGGCATTACCCGCGCTATTTCCGAATCATCACGAACGATTCGCCTGCCGGTTCACATTACCGAAAAGCTCAATAAGTTTAAATCGGCGACGCGAACGCTGGTGGCTAAACTGGGGCGATCGCCCTCATTGGATGAGATTGCTGAAGAGCTAGACATGCCGTCCAGTGAATTGAAAAAGCTGTTGATGCAGAGCCGTGCTGTGATTTCACTCGATCACAAAGTCGGGCGAGACGAGGAAACGGCGCTGGGGGAACTGCTAGCCGATACCGACAATGCCAACCCGATGGAAGTGGCAGAACTGTTGGAAACCGGTGAGTTTATTAAAACCCTGCTCGACAGTTTGCCTCCGCGTGAACAGTATGTACTGAGTGCGCGGTATGGTTTGGTGGATGGCAAGCGGGCAAGTCTTGTCAGCGTTGGGCGAGATCTGAACCTATCGCGGGAACGGGTGCGCCAACTCGAACGCAAAGCCATGAATCAACTAAAGCGCAAAGTCCGTCAGCAAAAAAGTGCATCCTCTTCCCGGAGCCTATCGACGACTTCTGGATAAGCTTCTGGATAAGCCGTGGTTCCCGTTTCTCAGGCTCAAATTTTGGTGATCAACGGAAAAGCGCTGGTGTCAGGCACGAGTAGGGCGATCGGCTGACAGGGTAACCACCGATCACCAAGTAGGGTTGAGGTAACGCAACCCTCGACCCACAAACGGTTCGTTGGGCGATGCTGTCGCTAACCTAGATTAGACTCAGTCTTGCAATAGTTGTCAGTTAGCGATCAGTCATTTTCTCGGTCAGGCGTGAGCTATGGCAAAAAAAATGCTGGCTGCTTGATCGAGGGATCGGGCCAGCATTGCATTGATTGCGTTGTTTTCTCAGTTGAGTCAAAAAGTTGGAGAAAATCTGATCTGTGCGTTCCCAAGGCAAACCAATCAAATTCTGTGTTCTCTCGATACGAATTGTAATAAAAGACACAGCCATGTTGACATAGAATTTTAGTCAGGTTTTTGGGTATTTCAATAAGCCTATGTAATGTATGGCGGGGGTTAAGCGCGATCGCGCCATTATTCCTATTGATTTCTATTGATTCTCTGGTCGTTTTCCCTGGGGCAATGGGCGGAATTGACAAAGGTTGCCCTGAGCATTGCAGGTAGAGCCTAGATAGAGCTTAGATAGAACCTAGGCAGGGCGAGCGGCACTAGCCAACAATGCGATGGGGGGCTACTGGTCATAATCGACTGGAAACTACCGTTAATCGACACAGACAGGATAGGGATTCAGGAGCAGGTCTGTGGAAAACCTACATCAGATGGGTGATGTGATCGGCGATCGCTATCAGATTATGGCAATGCTGGGGCAGGGCAGTATGGGCATCACCTACGAGGCCCGCGATCGCACCACTCACCAAACGGTTGCGATCAAAGCGGTCTCGTTTCGCCATATCAGCGATTGGAAAACATTGGAGTTGTTTGAGCGAGAAGCCCGCATCATGGCGAATCTCGACCATCCAGCCATTCCTGCCTATATTGATTATTTTCACATCGATACCGAGTGCGATCGCGTCTTTTATTTAGTGCGCCAGCTTGTTCAGGGTGAATCGCTGGCCGATTTATTAGAACGACATTGGCGAGCTAACGAAACCACCGTTCGTAGCATTGCCACCCAAGTTCTCCAGGTTTTGGACTATTTACACAGCCTGTCTCCGCCCGTCATCCATCGCGACATCAAGCCCCAAAACATCATCCGCCAAGGCAATGGTCAGGTTTTTCTGGTTGACTTTGGCGCGGTGCAGGATGTTTACCGCCTAACCATCAGCCGCAGCGGCACATTTGTAGGCACGATTGGCTATATGCCGCCGGAGCAATTTCGTGGATACGTCACCCCCGCTTCAGATCTGTATGCATTGGGGACAACGCTCATCTTTTTACTCACGGGGCGATCGCCCGATGAAATTCCTCAAGTGCGGATGAAGCCTGACTTCCACCGGCTGGTAGCCGTCTCAGAAACATTGGTCAATTGGCTTGATCGCATGGTGGAACCAGCACTTGAAGATCGATTCCAAACGGCTACTGAAGCCCTTGATGGTCTCAACGGTAACCTCCAACTCACTCGCGATCGCCCCGCTGCCCGCATCCAAAAACCGATAGGTAGCCGTATCCAGCTTAAACGCCGTGCCAACACGCTCACTATTGTCGTTCCGCCAGCCGGTTTCACGCCAGAAGTCCTGATCTTTGGTGGATTTGCGGTGTTCTGGACTACATTTGTCCTGTTTTGGACTGTTTCAGCCGCTAGCGCCTCGCTTCTTTTCGCGCTATTTTCTGTGCCTTTCTGGATAGTTGGGATAGGTATGCTGAGCATCGTTGTGTTTGCGATCGCAGGTCAATCTCAACTCACCATCAACCGTCAGACGTTCCGGCTGAAAAGAGCTGTCTTCGGAGTAGGCACAACAGTCAGCGGCAACACGTCGCATATCAGCAGCGCCCGCATTAAAACTGAACGCAACGAGGATGGCGATTCTGTGCAACAAGGCTGCGTTCTAGACGTTGGCGTAAAAACCTATTGGTTGGCGATGACCGTTAAGCCAATTGAACAGGAGTGGCTCGTAACTGAAATTAACGCTTTTCTAAGCGATCGCTCTGATACTTCTGGGCGATGAACATCGTGATTGAATAACCATCGCCGACTCAATCCACGGGTTCCTCACTCGATGGATGAATGGCTGAGGGCATTGATGGGCTGTCCGTTAATGATGTGCGTCGATCGCTTCGTCTGCGCTAGCACTGAAATGAGTGTCGTTTTCGGTGTCCGTTGCCTTGGGTGCGCCGTCAATGGTCTGGGCAATATCGCTATCCGAACCGTCTGTGGCGCGATCGCTCCATTCATGGGTATCCTGCCCAGACGGATGTTTCTGTAAATGAATTACCTCAGCGGAGGTGGCGCGATCGCCCTGTGTCATCCAGGGAGAATCGTAGCGCTGCCAGGGAAGAATCGGGGCATTCGGTAACTCACGGGTCAAAACCGTGATGTTTTCAGCGTCAGGCTGCGGCAGCCGAATTGCCTTTTTTGCAGCAGCTCTCTCAGCGCGATTAGAAGTCATCATCAAATGCTACCTAAACCGGAGGAATACCGTGAGTCGTGGTCGCAAAACTTCAGTGTTACTGTAACGAACCAACGACACAGGACTCACGTCGCAAACGCCATTTCTAGAATGACACCCCTAGAGGCTTGATCGCCGGGCGCATCAGTTCGAGGCGTTAACCTTTTGATACGCTTGAGCGCGGTGTTTGACTAACTAGCATATACCAACTTAGCAAATCCGCTAGGACGGATTGTTATTAGCGGAACTTATCAATTGTCTAGTTGCCGCGTCTGCTTCACGATGGATGGCGACTGCCAGAAGCTGAAATCGTTAGTGAGTCGCCCATTCTGCACGGTGTGCCTTATCTATTTCAAGGTTCAACTGATCAGCCGCCTAACCATATAGCCATTTCAGTTTCTCAACATTTCAACATATTTCGTTACGTGCTGAGAGGATTACGGTCAAAAGGCTGGCGATAAGACGGCTCATAGCAACCATGCGATCGCTGATCGCCAGCCCAGACTGACTGCGCCATTTTCATGGAATTCGGCATGATGCACCCAAACCCAGGGCGTTCCAAAATTGATTCTGTGGGCTTAAAGCACATAAACCGCCAAAATATGAATCAGCATTGTAGTAGCTACAGTGAGCGTGGCATAGGCAGCAAACCGCAGCGTTTTAGACACGTCATCTAGGCGTTGTTTATTAGCATTATAGATTTCCGACCAGTTCACCAACATTTGAAGCTGATAGTCTAGCGGCGACAGCACGAGGTAGCGCTCTAAAAACTTGCGATCTTCGAGGTTGGGGCTGACCGCTACCTGACGAGGTAAGAAAGTCCGTACCAGCAGCGTAAAGCTAATGAAAAAGCCAATCATCTCCGCGACAGTAAATGGGCTAGGAATCATCATGAGCCGGGAAATACTCAGGCTCGTTAACAGCGCACCGTTGGTCACAAATAGAATATTGAGCTTGGTGGTTAAAATTTGCCCTTGTTCTCGCTGTTCCTGCAATACTAGCCGGACATCACGCACAGCCAAAGCAATGGTTTGGGGAGATGGACTATCGTCGCTGTCGTCAGTTTCGGAGATATGGTCAGGGGCACGGTCAACCCCACGGTTAGGGGCGATCGCATCATCGGCAGCAACATCCACGGCAGAGTCAACAGGTGACAGTTCATCAGAAAAGAGGGTCGGATCAATGGCGCGGGTGGGGAGTGGCGCATCCGTGTACTGATCCATGTACTGATCCATGTAAGGATTGGCATTGACGGTAGCGGTTGCGTCGTTCGTGTCTGTATTCAGGTTTAGAGTTTGATCGGCCGTTGAACCTGTGTTCAAATCTGTGCGATCGCAGGCCGAGGGGCACGCGATCGCAACGTCGGGGTTCAGCACCGCTTCATGGGAGGCAGTGGCGTCATCATCAAAAGAAATCCGGGGTGACATGGTCGGTGGGTAGGAGTCGGGTCAAATGGCAAACATGCGCGATTGCCGGTTTCAGCAGTCGCCACATCGCTGGCGTTTGGCGGGAGCAGGGTTCTACATCTACAGGAAGGCCAGTAGCGCACAATACTGACCTATTAAATCGATCCATACACGTTCAATCAGTTCCAACCTACCGCCGTGGCGACTGAAACCGTTCGGTGCATGTGTCACGCTCTAGACAAATAATCAACAATTGCAGTGGCGATCGCCACGTTGCCGCCCGTATCTAGGGAATGACTAACCCTTGGAGGAGTAGCTGAAGCGGATAAGAACTGCCACTCTCCGGCAAAAAACTGCACAGAATCTATGATCTGATGATAAGCGTAATTTTGGATTCCCGCTAGTAGCAACGGCACCTCCGCAAAGCCGTCGCGGGGCAATGTACAGACGGTTTTCTTCAGTTGGCATGCTTCCGAAAACGTACCATAGCCTGGCTTAGACAAGATGCGATCGCACAGGGGCATGAAATCCACTGGGCGAAGCGTAAGGTCTTTCACCACGATTAAGTTTTGAAGCGATGGTGCAGACGATGAGAATGTAATGAATTGCCAATCGGGGAATTGCTGGACAGCATCATAGGGAATATTGTTCACTCCCAATCCGCCGAAGGTCATGAGTACCGTTCGTTCTGGCGGTTGCACGATGCCCCACTGCGATCGCAACTGTTCGAGATCCTGCCGGGGTTGACTGCCTGTTAACCCCACATCCACTACGTTAGGAAACGCTGACATCGGCTCATGAAACGGCAGCCGAAATAAGACATCACATTGGGCATGGTAGTCTGCAATCCAATCCGCGATCGCTTCAAAGTCATCGCCCCAGTCTCGATAGATAAAATCCCAGCCAAAATTACTGGCCATCCAGCAGGGCACATCCGCAGCATGGGCGATCGGAACCGCTAGAAATGGGCTATCTGCCAGCACGAGAGTGACCCGGTTTTGGCGCAAAAATTGAACTTCTGAGGCAATGATGGATGCTGAGCGACGCTGCAAATCGTTGAGTTTTTCTAGCGTAGCCGCCCGATCCATCTGCAAGCTATCCGATTGCACCACTCCCACATCTAGCGATCGCGGTCGATGGATGAACGGCCCGTCAATTTGGCGATCGAGCAACCAGTGTGGGGCTGTACTGGTGACTAAAAACACAGCATCCGGGCAGCGTTGCCGAATCTCATTCAAAACGGCTGTGGTACGAGTCGCATGACCAAACCCATGGCCCGTAATGGCAACGTACACAATGGGCGGACTCATGGCGCTTACCTCCCATCGCGATGACGGGTGGGGCCGCCATCTTGATAGAAGGGATTATCAGAGCGATCGGGATCGTCTTGATTATCGGGCGCTGGGCTGGGCGCTGGGCTGGGCGCTGGGCTGGGTGCTGGACTGGGCGACGGGCTGGGCGGCGGGCTGGGCGGCGGACTGGGGGACGGAGTCGGGCTAGGCGAGGGGCGAGGGGCAGGCTCTGAGGGTTGGGTTGGCGATTCATCGGATGGGCGATCGCTGGGCGAGGGCGATGGCGGGGTGCGATCGCTAGGTGGGAAAGAACGTTCAAACTGCTGATTAAGCAGCAACAGAGCCGTTAGACCAATGATGGCTGCCGCCGCTATCACAGCCAGCAAGCCAAATAAACAGCCCCATCCTCCACTGCTTCGGCGGGGGGCGGCAGGAGCGATCGCTTGAGATGACGGAGCAACGGGCGTCATTGGGGGCGTTGGCGGCAGCGCATGAGGACGCACACCGGGGGCAACGGCCAACGTCGGGCCGGTCAGCGGTGGCTGGGCCAGCCCAGAGGGCGGCGGTGTGGCAGAGATGGACGGCGTGGCGGGCTGCGAGAGGGATACGGGGGCGGACGGATGATCCGGGCCGGTGAGCGGTTCGGCCCAGGGCATTCCGGTCTGGTCGGGGCTGTTGGGCAACAGGGCTAACCAATCGGCAATTGTGGCCGGACGAAACTGCGGCTCAACTGCCATCCCCTGCATCACCGCCTGATTCACCGCAGGACTGATGTAGCGGTTCAAGTCCCGTGGCACAGGCATGGGTTGCCGATTCCGCAACACCGAAGCCGTGGGAACTTCTGCCGTCAATAGGGCATAGAGCGTCGCGGCTAGGGCATAAACATCGGTAGCGGCCGATCGCTTTTCGCGCTGAGAATATTGCTCAATCGGCGCATAGCCAACAGATACCAAACTGGTGTGAACCTGAGTGACGCCGGGGGTAAATTCGCGGGCAATGCCAAAATCAATCAATACGACTTGCTGGGTTCCGTCCCGCAGAATAATGTTCTGGGGTTTAATATCGCGGTGCAGCAAGCCATTGCTGTGAACGACGTGCAGTGCTTCCCCGATTTGGCGAATGTAGTGGATGGCGATCGCTTCAGGGAGGGGATGGTGGGGAAATATGATGTGATCCAGCGTTTTCCCTGGCACATAGTCCATGACCATGTAGGGCACACCGTCTTCAGTAAAAAAATCGCTAACGCGCACAATGTTGGGATGGGTGCAGAGGGCCAGCCGTCGCGCTTCTTCACGGAATTGGTCACACAGTTGATCAAAGTCAGCACGCTGCCGACCGGATGAATTCAAGGTCTTAATGACAACCGCTTGCTGAAGATCGCGATGGAGCGCTCGGTAGGTGGTGCCAAATCCGCCCTGCCCCAACACGGTTTCTAAGGTATATTTGCCATCCTGTAATGTGGTACCGACCAGCGTGTCCATACAGTCTGCCTGAGTTCGCTCAATCTATCCTACTGCCCTCACCCTTGAGTTAGGTAGCGATTGCCCCTTGAGTAACTCAATAGGGGCTAGATTCCCCGATCGCATCTCCAGAATTTCTGTTTATACTGAAGGGCGATCGCAATAAAGCACATGGGGGCAATATGAGCTTAAACGTGATAACGCTGGTCGGGCGAGTTGGCCGCGACCCAGACGTAAAATATTTTGAATCGGGCAGCGTCGTATGCAACCTTACCCTTGCTGTCAACCGTCGCAGTCGGGATGCAGAGCCAGATTGGTTTAGCCTCGAAATCTGGGGAAAGACGGCTGAAGTAGCGGCTAACTACGTCCGCAAAGGCAAGCTAATTGGCATCACCGGTTCCCTCAAGTTTGACCATTGGGCCGATCGCAGCACCGGCATAGCCCGCTCAAAACCTGTCATTCGAGTTGACCGGCTAGAGTTGCTCGGTTCCAAACGCGATGATGCGGCCAACATGAGCGATACGCCCAACAACTACGACGAGTTTTAGGCATCCGGCACTGCTTCAGCCTGGGGCGATGGTTCGGCAACGTTGGGCAACAATGCAGTGGCGATCGCATCCACTACCCGCCCCACTGGAATCACATCCAGCTTCACGCCCGTGACCTGGGTTCCTTTGGGCACGATCGCCCGCCGAAATCCAAGTTTTGCCGCTTCCTTCAGGCGAATTTCCATCTGGGAAATGGGGCGTACCTGTCCCCCCAGTCCCACCTCGCCAATCAGCACCGTTGTCGGGTCAACGATGCGATCGCGGAAACTGGCCGCCACGGCGATCGCCACCCCCAAATCTGCCGCCGGTTCCGCCACACTCAGCCCTCCCGATGAAGCGACATAGGCATCCAGTTTTGACAACGGAATGCCCACCCGCTTCTCCAACACCGCCAAAATTTGCAGCAGACGGTTGTATTCAATCCCAGTGGCTGAGCGCCGGGGCGACGAATAACTGGTAGGGCTGACCAATGCTTGCAGTTCCACTACCAGCGGGCGCGTGCCCTCACAGGCCACAATCGTTGAGGTTCCTGGCACCGCTTCCTGGCGGTTGCCCAAAAACAGTGCCGACGGATTCAGCACCTCTTTTAAACCGCGATCGACCATTTCAAAGATGCCGATTTCGTGGGTCGCCCCAAACCGATTTTTCACCGCCCGCAGCAGTCGGTGGCTGGCAAAGCGATCGCCCTCAAAATACAGCACCGTATCCACTAAATGCTCCAGCACCTTGGGCCCGGCGATCGCTCCCTCTTTGGTGACGTGCCCCACAATAAATAAACTGATATTTTTGCGCTTTGCCAACTGCATTAGTGCTGTCGTGCATTCCCGCACCTGTGACACTGACCCCGGCGCTGAATTTAGCGCACTGTAGTAAATTGCCTGAATGCTGTCCACAATAGCAATCTGCGGCCTTAGCGTATCCAGTTCTGTCAAAATCGTCTCTAAGTCAATTTCCGGCAATAGGTACAAATTGTCCGGCGGTGACGGGGGGGCGGGCGATCGCGTCGTCCCAGCTTGTCGCTTGCCATTTGTCTTGCCAGCCGCCGGCCCCACTGCAATGCCAAGCCGCTGCGATCGCAGTTTCACCTGTTGCCCCGACTCCTCCGCGCACACGTACAGCACCCGATACTGCCGCGCCACCTGATTTGCAACTTGCAGCAGCAGCGTCGATTTGCCAATCCCCGGATCGCCGCCAATGAGCACCAGCGACCCCGGCACCACCCCGCCCCCCAGCACCCGATCCAACTCGCCATAGCCCGACCCCAGACGCGCCTGGGGATGATCCGAAATTTCTGCCAGCGTTAGAGCCGCGATCGCCCGACTCGGCATCTCCTCTACAGCATCCGTCTCCACCGCACCGGTGCTGACTCCAGACGTAAGCGATCGCCCCAAACGGCTGCCACTCGGCTGACTAGCCGGAGCCGACACCATTTGCTCCACCATCGAATTCCAACTGCCGCAAAACGGGCACTTTCCAAAAAACTGGGCGGACTCTGCGCCGCATTCTTGGCAAACATATTGCGTTCGTGATTTTGCCATAGGAATTATTGCGTTGCGAATTGCACGAGCACTTTAGGTTTTGTTATGTCAAACTTGATTATTAAGAAACGTTGAAATGTAACAACAATGGGAATTTCAGAAATTCTTACCTGTATCATGAGCTATTATTCTTCATGATAATATGTTGCAAATGTTGCAAATTAACTGTTGAAAGTCACTCAGCTTTAAGGAGTGTTAAGCAAGTTGGAAAATCATAAAGAAAAAATACTTGTTGTTGATGACGAGGCTAGCATTCGACGCATTCTTGAAACGCGGCTCTCCATG
The DNA here is from genome assembly GCA_964431105.1 of uncultured Leptolyngbya sp. Classification (GTDB taxonomy): domain Bacteria; phylum Cyanobacteriota; class Cyanobacteriia; order RECH01; family RECH01; genus RECH01. The sequence continues at coordinate 25,408 of CAYSIR010000016.1, forward strand.
ATTGGCTACGATGTCGTTACGGCTGCCGATGGCGAGGAGGCTTTGGACACGTTCCGTTCCGCAGCTCCTGACCTAGTGGTATTAGATGTAATGATGCCAAAGCTAGATGGCTACGGCGTCTGCCAAGAGCTTCGCAAAGAGTCAGACGTTCCCATCATCATGCTGACCGCGCTGGGAGACGTGGCCGATCGCATCACCGGTTTAGAACTCGGAGCCGATGATTATGTCGTCAAGCCCTTCTCTCCTAAAGAGCTAGAAGCGCGGATTCGCTCGGTACTACGTCGCGTTGAGAAAATAGGGACAACCGGCATTCCTAGCTCCGGTGTGATTCAAATTAACACCATTCGCATCGATACCAACAAACGCCAGGTGTATAAAGGCGACGAGCGCATCCGGCTGACGGGCATGGAATTTAGCCTACTCGAACTGCTAGTGGGGCGATCGGGCGAACCTTTCTCGCGCTCCGAAATTTTGCAAGAAGTTTGGGGCTACACCCCCGAACGGCACGTGGATACCCGCGTGGTAGACGTTCATATTTCTCGGCTGAGAGCCAAACTGGAAGACGATCCGAGCAATCCTGAACTCATCCTAACGGCGCGGGGAACCGGCTATCTCTTCCAACGCATCACCGAACCCGGTGAGGAGAATAATTAGCGAGTTTGCTGGAATTCTTCCCATTACGACCTATGCCATCTGGTAGAATTTCCTAGGTTTCTATAAACTTCGATCGATGGGATCCAATCGGGCACGGATTGCACTAGACGCAATGGGTGGGGATCATGCCCCAGCCGAAATTGTTGCGGGCGCACTGAGAGCGCAAGAAGAACTTGACGTTGATATTTTGCTGGTCGGCGATGAACAGCAGATTCAGGACGAGATTCGCCGTCATGGTTCCTCGTCCAATCTCATCGTCGTTCCGGCAGAGGGAACAATTGAGATGCACGAGGAGCCGCTCACGGCCCTACGACGCAAGCCCAAAGCCTCTATCAACGTGGCGATGGACTTGGTGAAGCAGAATCGGGCGGATGGCGTTGTGTCGGCTGGGCATTCCGGTGCGGCGATGGCAGCCGCACTACTGCGGCTAGGACGGCTGCCGGGCATTGACCGGCCGGCGATCGGCGCAATTTTCCCAACGCTCATGCCGGGTAAATCCGTGGTGATTCTGGATGTTGGCGCTAATGTGGACTGCCGCCCTAAGTTTCTGGAGCAGTTTGCCGTCATGGGAGGAATTTACTCCCAGTATGCGTTGGGCATTGAGCATCCGAAGGTGGGGCTGCTGAATATTGGCGAAGAGTCGTCGAAAGGGAATGATTTGGCGGTTCGGACTCACCAAATGCTGCAAGACAATACCCGCATTGATTTTGTGGGCAATGCGGAAGGGCGCGATGTGCTGTCGGGCAATTTTGATGTGATTGTGTGCGATGGGTTTGTTGGGAATGTGCTGCTGAAGTTTGCAGAGGCGATCGCTGAAGTGCTGCTGCAAATTATGCGAGATGAGCTACCCCGTGGGCTGCGCGGTAAGGTTGGAGTCAGCTTACTCAAACCCAACCTGCGGCGAATTAAACAGCGAATCGACCATGCCGAACATGGCGGCGGTCTGCTGCTAGGCGTGAATGGTATTTGTATTATTAGCCACGGCAGTTCCCAAGCGCCATCTGTGTTTAATGCGATTCGGCTCGCGAAGGAGGCGGTCGATCATCAAGTCTTGGAACGCATTCATTCGCAGTACACCGATGCGATCGCCGATGTGAAGCTTCAACGTTCACTCTCTCGGCAGTCTGACCCAACAGAGAGCGTTGAGTAATGCAGCAAGATAGGCGTAGAGGTGTTGTCCTAACCGGATGCGGTTCGGCATCACCCGACCAGGTTCTCGATAATCAAACGTTAAGCCAGTTTATTGATACCTCAGATGAGTGGATTTCGAGTCGAACTGGGATTCGGCAGCGGCGGTTAGCCCAAGGCGATCGCGCGTTAACTCAGCTTTCGACTCAAGCCAGTGCGGCTGCCCTGGAGATGGCCAATCTTGCGCCAGACGATTTAGATTTGATTGTGCTGGCCACCTCCACTCCTGATGATTTGTTTGGGACAGCCAGTTTGATTCAGGCTGAGCTAGGTGCAATTAAGGCGGTCGCATTTGACCTCACTGCTGCCTGCTCTGGTTTTTTGTTTGCGATGGTGACGGCAGCTCAGTTTATCCGCACGGGTGTTTATCGGAATGTGCTGGTATTGGGAGCGGATGTGCTGTCCCGCTGGGTAGACTGGAGCGATCGCCGCACCTGTGTGCTGTTTGGCGATGGGGCGGGGGCGGTTGTAATGCAGGGCAGTGACACCTGCGATCGCCTGCATGGGTTTGATCTCCACAGCGATGGTCGCCAAAATGACTGCCTAACGCTGAGTTTTCAGGGCACGAACCGTCCTCTGCAAACTGCCGCTGTAGATCAAGGAACCTACCATCCCATCACCATGAACGGTCAGGAAGTGTATCGCTTTGCCTTGAAGCGCGTTCCTGAAGTGGTTGAGAAAGCCCTTTTTCGGGCAGACCTCACCCCTGACCAAGTGGATTGGTTGCTGCTTCATCAAGCCAATCAGCGCATTTTGGATGCTGTAGCCCAACGGCTTCATATTCCGAGCGATCGCGTCATCAGCAACATGGCCACCTACGGCAATACCTCAGCCGCTTCCATTCCGATTGCCCTAGACGAATGGGTACGAAGCGGCAAAATTCAACCCGGCGATACCATTGCCTCTGCCGGGTTTGGCGCTGGACTCACATGGGGCGCCGCTATTTTTCAATGGGGTATGGAATGAAGCGCTGCGGTTGCCGGATGAGATTGACCTGACAACGCCGCCGCCGTAGGGCGATCGCACCACCGCGGCCCGCGATCGATGGCTGTACCCAGGATAGGTTTTGGAGAAATGCTTCTCTATTCTCAGCGAAATTGCGGTCGCCATCGTGAAAGTTATGGCGAAATCGCTACATCAGTCACAATTTTGAGGTTTCCACTGCCTCTAAAATTCATGTTTAGAATTAATTAATATCGCTGCCCTCCTGAACCGTGGATGGGTACTGGATCATTCACCGATTCTCTGTGTTTTCTGGGACATGAATCTGAGGCACATCCTACAGTCCCTGACCCTCATCTCCCTTATACATCCCGCCAGCTAGATGGTTGACATCACGGACACAGTCGCTCAGAGCCTGTATGTTTGAGACAATGCGGGGTTTAGCAAGACCTGCGTTGTGAATGTTATGCCTAGCCACTTTGGCGAAGCAGCGCTAAGTTAAAATCCTTTGTTTTTTGTGGGAGAGGGGTTGCTTGGGGGGTGCGCAGCTTAAATGGCATTCCGCTGTATCTCCCGCGTGCGATCGCCTTATCAGAGTTGACTAAGGCTGACGGTTGGCGCTGAACATCTGAACAATTGCAGGGCTAAGGCATCGTTGATTTGAACGATAACATTTGAATTTTCAGCATAGGACTTGGGATATGAGCAACGTATGGTATCCAAATCGGTTGCAATTGAAGCGGCGGCAACTATTGCAGTACGGAGCGATCGCCCTGGGCACTAGCCTAGTGACCGCCTGCACCGGCACTCAATCAACCAGCAACGCCCCCGCTAGTGATACATCAGCGGCGGATTCAGCCGACGGTTCAGCCAATGCTGGCGGCGAACTCACTCCGATTGCCTTTGGCACCAATTGGTATGCCCAAGCCGAACACGGCGGTTATTATCAAGCCGTCGCCACTGGCATTTATGAGGAATATGGGCTAGATGTCACTATTCAAATGGGCGGGCCACAGGTGAATGGAACTCAACTGTTGATGGGCGGCGCTGTTGATTTTTTTATGGGATACGCTTCTGATGCGATCGCAGCGATCGCCGAGGGTATCCCTAAAGTGACCGTTGCTGCTATTTTCCAGAAAGATCCACAAATTCTGATTGCCCACCCCGATACAGGCGTAGAATCCCTAGAAGACCTCAAGGGTCGTCCCATCTTTATTTCTGCCGCCGCCAATGTGACCTATTGGCCATTCCTTGAAGCCAAATACGGCTTTACCGAAGACCAAAAACGTCCCTATAACTTCAATCCTGGTCCATTCTTGGCTGACACTAACTCCGCTCAGCAGGGTTACCTTAGTTCAGAACCGCTCAAAATTGCCAAGGAGGGAGGCTTTGAGCCGTTGGTTTTCCTGCTAGCTGACTATGGCTATGAACCCTACTCCACCACGATTGAGACGCGGCAAGAACTGGTTGAGCGTGATCCTGACCTCGTTGCGCGATTTGTAGATGCCTCGATCAAGGGATGGTACAGCTATTTTGAGGACCCAACCCCCGGCAACGAGCTTATTAAGCAAGACAATCCTGAAATGAGCGATGAGCAGTTGGCCTACAGTCTGGAAAAACTGCAAGAGTATGGCATTGTTCTGTCGGGTGATGCCCAGGAAATGGGCATCGGAGCGATGACTGCCGAACGCTGGCAGTCTTTCTTCGACTCAATGGTGGAGGCGGGTGTGTTTGATGCCAGCGTTGACCATACTCAAGCCTTCATGCTGGACTTTGTGAATAAAGGGCCCGATTACTACAGGGGCTAGTTAGGGCTAGTGGGGCGGATCTGGAGGCGATCGCCCCGCTGGATAAGGCAAACGGGTGTTGAGGGCGCGCGGTTTCCCAATTCTACAGGCCTTACCTGCCATTGCACGCTTCAAACCCTTGCCTTGTATCTTCGGTCACAGTTTGGGCACAATGAACACAGGATTCTCTGTTCGAGTTTCAGTTCCACTGCGAAGTGAACGCTCTTTTGGTCATGATTTTGATGCCACAAGTCATGATACTTGCCCTGGCTCATACTATCCATTACGCAAAAGTCGCCAGACCTTTTGCCTCACAACCTTTCTAAGGGT